>NZ_JAOWRF010000066.1 GCF_025753815.1 Plectonema radiosum NIES-515
AATAATTGGGCATTGACGCTGCCGACATGACGAATGCCTAAACCATATAATACCCGCGACCAAGGTTGATTTTTACTACTGGCGATCGCACTCACCAATTTTTCCGCTGACTTTTTCCCCATCCGTTCTAATGCACAAAACTTGTCTTCTGTCAATTCATATAAATCAGCAACGGAATGCACCACATTTTTATCAACGAGTTGATGCACCAGTTTTTCCCCCAGACCGCGAATATCCAGCGCATCGCGACTTACCCAATGTTCTATTGCTCCCTTGAGGATAGCTGCACAAGAAGCATTAACACAACGAGTCACAGCTTCACCCATTTCCCGCACTACAGGTTGGTTGCATACTGGACAATGGGTAGGCATAACAAACGGTTTAGTGTCGTCGGGACGAAGTTCTTTGAGTACCCTCAGCACTTCGGGGATAATTTCTCCAGCTTTGCGGATAATGACAGTATCGCCGATGCGGATGTCTAATTGGGCAATGCGATCGCTATTATGTAAAGTAGCGCGTGATACAGTCGTCCCCGCTAGTTGCACTGGTCGCATTTCTGCCAAAGGTGTTAATGCGCCGGTTCTGCCAACATTCACCGCAATATTTTCCACACGGGTAGGTGCTTCTTCGGCTGCGTATTTGAGTGCCACAGCCCAGCGGGGAAACTTTTGCGTAAATCCCAACTCTTCTTGCAGCTGAAAAGAATTCAGCTTGACCACCACCCCATCAGTCATGTAAACTAAGTTCAGCCGTTCTGTATCCCAATGTTGATAATATTCAGCAACTTCGGCATAAGTTGCACACAGACGCTTGTTTGGGTTGACACGAAAGCCCATTTTTTGCAACAATTCCAAAGCTTCCCATTGAGTGTTAGCAACACTTGCGTCATCTTTTGAAGCTGGAATGTGCAGCGTGTAAGCAAAAAAATCTAACTGCCGTTGCCAGACAATGCGAGAGTCTAATTGCCGCAATGTACCAGCTGTAGCGTTGCGGGGATTGGCAAATAACTGTTCACCGGATGCAAGTCTTTGGGAGTTAATTTGCTTAAATACATCCATTGGTAAAAACGTCTCACCACGAACTTCCACCCGTTCTGGTAAAGACGTTTCATGAAACGTCTCTACATTCAAGCGTAACGGAATTGAGCGAATTGTTCGCACATTTTGGGTAATATCTTCACCAGTTACACCATCACCTCTAGTGACTCCTCTGACTAAAACGCCATTTTCGTAAGTCAGAGCCAAAGCATTACCATCAATTTTCAGTTCGCAGATATATTCTACCGCATCTATGTTTGGTGCTTGACGTCGCCAACGATTATCCCAAGCTTGCAGTTCATCAACGTCAAAGGCATTCTCCAAACTGTATAGGGGAATGTTGTGCCGCACCGAGGTAAATTGTGTTGCGGGCTTTTCACCGACACGCTGAGTGGGACTATCTGGGGTGACGATTTCTGGGTAGTCAGTTTCCAGTTGTTGCAATTCTCGATATAGGCGATCGTAAACTGCATCCTCCATTATGGGAGAATCGAGGACGTAATAGGCATAGCTAGCTTGTTGTAGTAATTGCCGCAGTTCTTGAACTCGCTGTTTAACCTTCAACGTCAATGATTCCACGGAGTCGCTCTCCACTTAAAAAATCCAAATTTTTATATTCGTTTTACTTTTAGGATAGCCTCGTAAGTTCGTAGTGAGCGGTTTACCGCTCAGATCAAAGATTTTAACGGCTTAAGCCGTTACTACATTTAAACTTCTAACTATTTAAGGGAATTTTAATCACAAATTCTGTACCATTCCCCACAGATGAAATACATTGTAATGTTCCGCCGTGCTTCTCGGTGATAATTTGGTTGCTAATAGAAAGTCCTAATCCACTACCTTTACCTTCTGGTTTAGTTGTGAAGAAAGGTTGAAATATCTGGCTTTGCAGTGATTCAGATATCCCGATTCCGTTGTCGTAAATTTGAATTGTTACTTGCTGTTTATCGATGGTGGTGCAAATGCGAATTAGTCCAATGCGAGAAGCCGTAGAAAACGTGTCTATGTCTTTTATTGGTTCCTCAATTGCATCAATCGCATTCGAGAGTAAATTCATAAATACTTGATTGAGTTGTACCGGGTAGCATTTGATTTTGGGCAAATTGCCATATTCTTTAATTACATTAATACTGGGACGTTTGGGTAAAGCTTTCAAGCGGTGCTGCAAAATCATTAAACTAGTTTCTAGTCCTTCATGAATATCAACAGATTTTTTCTGTTCTCCATCCACCCGTGAAAAATTTCGCAGCGATTGCATGATTCCTTGAATGCGTTCAGTACCAAGTTTCATTGAAGAAATAACTTTGGGCAAATCTTGCAGTACGTGATCTAAATCCATTGCCTTAATGTTATCTTCAATTTCGTACCCAGGTGTGGGAAACTTTTTTTGGTAGAGCTTCACTAAGCTAATTAAATCTTGGATGTAGTTGGAAGCGTAATATAAGTTAGTATAAATAAAGCCGACGGGATTGTTAACTTCATGAGCTACCCCGGTAACTAACTGCCCTAAAAAGGAAATTTTTTCACTTTGGACTAACTGTAATTGAGCTTTTTTGAGTTCTTCTAAAGCTTGAGAAAGTTCAGCAGTGCGTTCTTTAACTCTTTGTTCTAATTGCTGTTTTTGTTCGTCTAATTCTAAATTGAGTTGTCGCAATTTTAAGTGTAGTTTAATTCTGGCTAAAACTTCTTTTTGATTAAATGGCTTCGTAATGTAATCTACGGCTCCTAAACTTAGCCCTTTAACTTTTTCTACGGAATCAGAAAGAGCAGTTATAAAAATAATCGGAATTTCTTGAGTAGACGGATTTGCTTGCAATCTCCGACACGTTTCAAAACCATCTATTCCCGGCATCATTACATCTAACAATATCAAATCAGGTGGATTGTTTTTTACTTGCTCAATTCCACTGTTTCCGTCCATTTCAACTATAACTTCATAGCCAGCATTTTCTAAAGTAGCGTGAAGAACTTGTAAATTTGTTGGGCTATCATCAATAACTAATATTGTTTCCAGATTATTCAGAGTGTTGTTTGTACTGTCAGTTAATAAGTCTTTTTTTTGGTTGTGTAAATTAATCATTTTAATTTTTAATCTAGTTGTTTATTTGGATATTAATTTATATAGTTTTGGAGAAACTGACGTATTTTATTGATGTTAAAAGTTTTGACAAGTTGATTTAAATGGTTAACAAAAGGTTTATAGTCTTGATCCATTTTGGAAATTTTTTCCAATTCTTTTTGAATTCCTTTGATTTGTCCTTTCTTTGCATATTCTATGAGCTTTGCCAAATCGTCAACTGGTGGGACAATGATTTCACCTGTTGTTTCTGGTTTAGGGGATACTCCGGGAGAAAGTGGCTGACGCGATCGCACTTTTTCTTTTTGCGCTTCTGCATAAATCCAATTCAGTTTTAAATGGTTTGACAAAAGACGATAAATTTCAGCTGATTGCACCGGTTTTGCCAAAAAATCATCACCTACTGCTACTTTCTCTTTTTGTCGGTTTATCTCAAAAATACCAGCAGAATAAATAATAAATATAGTATCTTTAAAAAAATTATTTATTCGCAGTTGCCGAAGCATTTCCCACCCATCCATTATCGGCATTTCTAAGTCAGAGATAATCAAATCTGGATAATAAATATTTGCTTTCTCTAAGCCTTCTTCACCGTTGGCAGCTTCAATTATAGTAAAACTCAAGGGTTCTAAAAGATTGACAATTACTGAGCGATTTTCCCAACTATCATCGACAATCATAATTTTTCTTCTGGAACCAGAGTAACCAGTGATTCTCCCGCCACTTGTGATAGTATTACTTTCTGTCCAATTATCAGGTATTAAAAATTCTATTTCAAACTCAAATACACTACCTACACCAAACTTGCTTTTTACTTGAATGGAACTACCCATAAGTTCGACGATTTTCTGGCTTATAGCTAGTCCTAATCCTGTGCCTTCTGTTTGATGTGCGCTATTTCCTACCTGCTCAAAGGGTAAGAATATCTTCTCTATTTGTGTAGGACTCATGCCAACTCCTGTATCTTGAATTTTAAATCTAATTTTGGTAATTGGGAATGGGTAATTGGGAGTGGGGAGTGGGGAGTGGGGAGTGGGTAATGGTGAATTGGGAGTTGGGAATTCTTCTTTTCTATTACCTATTACCCATTGCCTATTTTCTATTACCTCTACTTGAAAAGTTACTGCTCCATTGTCGGTAAATTTAATAGCGTTACCAAGTAAATTAATCAGAACTTGTCGCAGTCGCTTGTCGTCACCAGTCACACCTGTTGGTAAATTTGCCGCAGGTTGGTAAATAAAATCGATGTTTTTTTCTTCAGCTTGAAAGCGACAAATTTCTACAACTCCTTGTAGCAAAGAGGGTAGATAGAAATCTGTCGGTCGCAGTTCCATTTGGTGAGCTTCTATTTTGGAGATGTCTAAAATATCATTTATTAATGTTAATAAATTTAAGCCACATGAGTGAATAATGCCGATGCCATGTTTTTCTTCTTCTGTTAGGGTTTTGGAGTTTTCTAGAATCTGAGCGTAGCCTAAAATGCCGTTAAGTGGTGTTCTTAGTTCGTGGCTCATATTTGCGAGAAATTCGCTCTTGGCATTATTGGCAATATCAACTGCTATTTTGGCTTCTTTTTGCTCTAATAAAAGGGTTGTTATCTGGTGAATCAGTTGATTGAGAGAAGCTGTTAATAATCCTACTTCGTCAGTTTTGATCGTAGGTTTTTCTACATTTAATTCTTTGGTTGCTTTTTGAGCAACATCAGTTAATGCTTTGATAGGATAAGCGATCGCCTGACTTATATACATCATAAAATAAGTAGCGATCGCTATCGATATAATAATACCTAGAAAAATAATTACTCTTCGTATAACTTCTGCCTGAGCAAAAGCAATTTCGGCTTCCTCCTCTTTCTTCTCGGCAGTTTCTATTAGAACTGCTAGTTCCTTGAAAAATTCTTTTTTCTTCACACTTGTATTGCTATCAGTCAACTCCACTAACAATTTATTTGCCGCAAAAACATCTTCCTGCTTTATATTTGCCTGGTCAATTTTATCCAACGTAACTTGTAAATATTGGGCGAATTTATCAAATGTGCCGTTATACTTGACAAGCAGTGGTTTCAGCGATGTAATCGAAGAAGTTGACGCCGAGGAATTGAGAGAAAACAGCAATATCTTAACTTGAGCAATACGCTGAATCGCGGTTATTTTTGCTTGATGAAACTCTTTCGGTTTTCGCAGATAAGGAGCAAACTCTTTAACTGGTTCAAATTCTAAACCAGCCGAGCGCAAGTTATACAAAAGCTTACGCTCTTTGCGAATACTCATCCTCTGCTTGTTAGCTGCCTGCTGGTAATAATTACCGATAGTTAAGCTGCTAAGAGTGGAAGCAACGACAATGGTAAGCGCGATCGCATACCCAATGCTAATCTTATTGCTGATACTCAAGCTACTAATTACCTGACGCATCCCAGGCAAAAAGTTAAATAAAGCGACTTGCTTTCTTTGATCGGAATCGATAATCTGACGATCGCTCTCGAGTTGAGTCATTGATTTTGGGAGATCGCATGTATGTATATAATCAACAGCGGATGCAATAAGTGCATTTTTTGAGGATGTTAACTATATAGTTCCCAAAGGTCAGTTAAGAATTGACATTAGGTGAAGTTCTTAAACTGGTAAATTAAATGAGTAGCAGCAAGTGCCAAATTAACCCGCAACAGATTAAGTTATGGCAATTGCGATCGCTAACTCTGTCCCTTCTCCCAAGACTGACTCACAACTCAAAAAGCCTCAATGCGTTAAAAATGCGGGTATTTCCTGATGTCTCTACCAGCAAACTACCTGCATGTTGGATTGAGTTGCACTACTAAGACCAATCCTATGGTCATTTTAATTTACAGCCTTTGACTGCCTCTATCATTGGACGTAATTATCTTAGCCATGATATGACGCACTACCAACAACAACCATGTCCCCTATGCCTCGCAGTTATTATACTGGACTTCGGCGATGGTCAAAATCACCCAACATCCAGTAATTGCCGCTCAAGCACCAGATTTGGGACGAAATTAAACTTCAGTAGATCGAATGCGATTTACTTAATTTATGATTATATAGCGTTTTTTAGTCTGCTGAGGTACAAACATTGGCATTTATCTGCGGTTAATTCAATATTCTGTACCTGATGAATGTGGGAATCGCTATATCACTAATTAAATACACAAAAATATTCTATTAATTTGACAAAATTGTGATAACGTTTGAGCGCTATGTCAAAATTTGCTTACTTAATATGTCGATGAAAACAAGACTTTTTTTATCTATTTTTGTGTTAGCGATCGCCTTATTATCTAGCTGTAAAGATTTGCAAGGCAATTCAACAGTTGAAGCTGAAAAAACTTGCCTTGGTGACGATGCCAAATTCAGCTTGGAATTCTTCAAAACTAATAATCAAGGTGAGAAAGACTCAAAAGGTATCAATCATCTAATTATTTTTAATCCTAAATCTGAAGACTTAGATTTTAAAGTTAATGTTGGTTTAGCTCATAATCTTTATGCCAAAGATGATCGAGGTAAATTGCTCAAAAAATATATCCCTACACAGTTTCATGAAATCATCGCTAACGAAAATGCCAAATTAAACGGAAAAACACCGATTGCAGCAATTAATGCTGACTATATAGAAACTGATAATAAACCACAAGGTTTGAATATTTCTCGTGGAATAGAGTATTCCGGAATCTTTAAAAATAAGCGATCTTCTTTTGGAATCTCAGGAGGTGAACCGAAAAACCGAACGGCTACAATCCAAACTGGAAGAAGGAAAAATGATATTCTGAATTACAATTTAGTCGGTGGTAATGGCAGATTTTATCGTCAAGGGCAGTTTAAAGATATTTGCCAAGATTTAGGAGAATTTGCTTGCAAACAAGTGACAAATCGTTCTTTAGTAGCTACAACTAATAAAGGTTATGTAATTCTGCTGGTTAATGATTCAAAAGCTAATTCAGATATTAGTTTGTCTCAAGTTAATCAAGAATTGCTTCCAGAGAATTTTGATGATGTTCTTGAGGGAATTGCCAAAAATAATTGTTTAGGTAAAATTCAAGAAGGAATGTTATTTGATGGGGGAATGTCTCCAGGTTTGTATTACAATAACAAAATATATGTAGAAAATGGAGGACCTATTGGTTCAGTATTTTTAATATATAAAAAATAAAGCGATCGCCTAGTTTATCTGCATGACTTTTGCCTTCTATATCATCAACCCAGTAAGGTAGAATCAGCATTGGGCACGTTCAATAACAGTGAAAATTTCGCGCAAAGACGCTAAGAAATAACTTGGCATCTTTGCTGAAATTATAGCACGTAAACCCTAATTTATCTTCTATTTTTAACTTTCAATTGCTGACAAAATATGGACACTAGTGCTATGAACAATGTAAACAAAACCATCCTCATTTGCAAAAAGCTGATATAAATCCCGCAAACCAGCGACGAGTTGCTGCTGCATTGGTCCAGAACGAGGAACAGAAGAATAACTCATAGAACGACCAATCAATCCAGTTAAATCTAACTCTTGTCGATAAACAAAAATGTATTCGCGGAGGTTAACAAAATGCGGACTGACTAACAGTGGATCGACAAATTTCATCCGCTCGTCTACTCGCTCCACATTGGATGCTGCGCGTACTATTCGTGTATATTCAGCCGTGAAAGTATCTTCGCGATCGCGGTGATTCCAGACTACAGCCAACCGTCCCGATGGCTTTAAAATCCGCCAAAATTCCCACAAAGTTGGCTCTGGGTTAAACCAATGAAAAGCTTGAAAACTAGTTACTAAATCAACCGATGCATCAGCTAAGTTAGTAACTTCTGCTGTTCCATCTCGATATTCAACTAATGGATGTGGTTCAGATGCTTCTCTCATCGCTGCATTTGGTTCAACAGCAATGACGCTAACTCCTTTTTTACCTAACAACCGGGAGGAGATACCAGTACCCGCACCAATATCTGCCGCCAAAAGTTGCGTCGGTGGTGCTAACCCTTCTAAGATAATATCAATTGCTGCGGCTGGGTAGCTTGGTCGATAGTTTACATAATCCGCTGCTCTGTCAGAGAATCGGGTTAGTGGATTGAGGGTATGTAGGGGTGTTGTTTCCGGGTTAGTTTGGCTCATTGGTGTGGAATGAAAAAAATCTTAGTAATCTTATTAAGGTAAGTTAATTACCCATACTAATAAATATTTTCCAGAGTTTTACGGGAATTATAAAGTTACTTCTCCCGAAAATAGCTGCCACGGATAAATCCAATGCAAAAATGCATAAAAAAACAGGAGAGGTTAAAAGAAAACTGGTTCTGTGGCATTTACACAACTCAATTGGTTGTGAAGTAACTTTATACATTCTTCTTGACAATGCAGTTGAACCCCAGAAACACTCATCCTGCGAAGAAAACTAAATCGATACCTCTGCGCTTGATTCTGATCGTTCCCTTTGTGCTGCAAATCTTTGCAGCTGTGGGGTTGGTGGGATATCTTTCCTTTAAAAATGGGCAACAAGCAGTTAATGACCTTGCGAATCAGTTAATAGACAAAGCTAGCCAGCAAGTTGACGAACATTTAGCTATTTACCTAGCGTTGCCACATCAACTCAACCAAATAAATGTGGATGCGATCGCTTCCGGACAATTAAATGTTAATGATACAGCAGCGAGTCAGCGGTATTTTTGGCGACAAGCTAAAGCCTTCAAAAATCTTACCTATATCGGCTATAGCGGGAACGACGGCAGAGAAGTAGGAGCTGGACGTTGGATTAACGGGCACGATCTAGCAGTTTACGAAAATTTACCTGGAAAGGGTCGAGCTTCAGATTACACTGCCTCGGAAACAGGACACGCAGCCAAGCTAGTGCAAACTTATGATTATGACCCATTGTCAGAGCTTTGGTTCAAACAAAGCGTTGCAGCTGGTAAGCCAATTTGGACTAGCATCAATACTGAGGGGTACAGCAATATAGAAGTTACCGAAACTGGTAAGGCGATCGCGCCGAAAAATAATGTTAATAACTTAGAATATTATGTCATTGTCTCTGCCGCATCTCCATTGTATGACAAAAACCACAAGCTCCTTGGTGCTATCTGTATTGACTTACTGCTAGCTAATATTAGTAAGTTTCTTGGCAATATTAAGGTTAGTCCTAAAGGGCAAGTTTTCATCATGGAGCGTGATGGAATGCTTGTAGGTAGTTCAAGTACTTATCCCATCTTGCACAAAGTCAACGATCAAGCAAAACGATTCAGTGTCTTTAACACTCCCGATCCACTGATTCGCAGTGTTTCTAATGACTTACAAAAAAGGTTCAAAAATTTCCAATTTATCCGAGACAATCAAGAATTTAACATCATCTTTAATGGTGAACGTCAGTTTATACAAGTTACACCGTGGCAAGATGAGTATGGTTTAGACTGGCTCGTGGTTGTGACAGTGCCGGAATCCGATTTTATGGCACAAATTAACGCCAATACTAGCACAACCATCTTATTGTGTTTGGCGGCATTGGCAGTTGCAACTCTATTAGGTATCTATACAGCAAGCTGGATTACTAATCCAATTCTCCGCTTGAGTGAAGCATCGGAGGCAATTGCTATTGGAAAACTCAATCAAACTGTAGAAGAAACTAACGTCAACGAACTAAATGTTCTGGCTCGCTCTTTTAACCGAATGGCACAGCAATTGCGAGATTCATTCGCAGCTTTAGAGAAAACAAATCAACAATTAGAACAGGCAAACGAAGTTTTAGAAGTTCGTGTTACTCAAAGGACAGAAGAACTTTCGCAAACACTCCACGAATTACAGCAAGCACAAGCTCAGTTAGTGCATAATGAAAAAATGTCAGCGTTGGGACAAATGGTTGCCGGAATCGCACACGAAATTAACAACCCAGTTAATTTTATTCACGGCAATATATTTTATGTCAATGAGTATACACAAGACTTATTACAACTACTCAAAGCGTATAAACAACATTATCCAAACCCATCGCAATCACTCCAGAAATTACTTAAAAAAATTGATGTTAACTTTCTTTGTGATGACTTAATAAAAATTCTCCAGTCAATGAATGTTGGTACAACTCGCATTCAGGAAATTGTTTTATCACTGCGAAGTTTTTCGCGTTTAGATGAAGCTGAATTAAAAAAAGCGGATATTCACGAAGGCATCGACAATACATTAATGATTTTACAGCATCGTTTCCAGGCAAATAACAATCAACAAGAAATTCAAGTTATTAAAGAATACGGTCAATTACCTTTAGTTGAATGCTATGCAGGTCAGTTAAATCAGGTATTTATGAACTTAATTGCAAATGCCATTGATGCACTAGAAGAAACTAGGAATACACCCACAATTTCGATTAATACCCAGTTAACAGATGAAAACAAAGTATTAATCTCGATTCGTGATAATGGCGTAGGTATTCCGGAAAACATTCGTTCTAAATTATTTAATCCTTTCTTTACTACTAAAGCTGTAGGCAAAGGAACTGGTTTAGGATTATCTATTAGCTATCAAATTGTCGAAAAGCATCGCGGGAAACTGTGGTGTGATTCAATACTAGGTCAAGGCACAAAATTTGTGATTGAGATACCGCTAAAGCCAAGTTTTTCTGAGAACTTATAAGAGTGCGTAGACCCAGAGAGGCTTGTCCCAAGACATAGCTGAAGTTAAAAAAAGCTATATCATAGTAATTAACGTAACTATTAAAAATAACAACTGGATCGAAAAATGGAAAAATTACTTAACATCCATATTGAAAAATTACCCGTTATGTGTTTATTTAGCAACATCAGATGAGCTTCAAGGTTTAGTCGCTCAAGGACGGACGGTTGCTGAAACTTTAGAAATTGCCCGTGATGTAGCGCGTAAGTTATTGGAAGCACAATCTCAAGATCAAGAATTAGATTACTTGCAACCAATAGCCGAACAGTTTAACTATCTTTTAGTTGTAGGTCAGTAGTCAATTCATGGGACGTTTAGCTGGGTTTAGCTACAGACAAATTATCAAAATTATTAAATCCTTTGGCTTTGTTTTTTATCGTCAAGCCGCCGGAAGTCATGAAATGTGGTTTAATCCTGAAACTAATCCAGGACTTACGCAAAATTCTCTCTCTTCCTCATTCCTCTGTGAACTCTGCGTCCTCTGCGGTTCGTTTTTCCATGACTTTGCGTAAGTTCTATGAAAATTAAGAGCGCCAAGCAAGATATAAAAATGGGAAAATTCTTCCTCCTCTACAAAAAAACAGCTGCCTCCCGCAGGAGACAGCCGTCAAAAATAGGGGGGCTTATAAAATCTTAATAATCAAAATCTCCACCACCCATACCGCCACCAGCAGGGGCAGCATCCTTAGACTCAGGCTTGTCAACAACGATACATTCGGTTGTCAACACCATCCCAGCGATAGAAGCAGCGTTTTGCAGAGCAGAACGAGTCACTTTCGCGGGGTCAACAATACCAGCTTCAAACAAATCTACAAACTCGTTAGTCGCAGCATTGTAGCCAACATTGAATTCCTTCTCTTTCACACGTTCAGCAATTACCGCACCATTCTGACCGGCGTTTTCAGCAATCCGCTTCAGAGGAGCAGGCAATGCACGAGCGACAATCAAAGCACCAATTAACTCTTCATCCTTCAAGTTGCCTTTTGCCCATTCTTCGAGCTGAGGTGCCAAGTGAGCGAGAGTTGTACCACCACCAGGAACGATACCTTCTTCCACAGCAGCTTTGGTAGCGTTGATCGCGTCTTCTAAGCGCAGCTTCTTGTCCTTCATTTCGGTTTCGGTTGCTGCACCGACTTTCACCACAGCGACACCACCAGCAAGTTTAGCAAGACGCTCTTGCAGCTTTTCTTTGTCGTAAGAAGATTCGGTTTCATCCATCTGACGACGGATTTGTTCAACACGCGCCTTCACAGCAACGTCGTTACCTTCAGCAACAATTGTGGTGCTGTCTTTGGTGATGGTGATGCGGCGAGCTTTGCCTAGCATATCTAGCTTGGTGTTGTCAAGCTTTAAACCAGCATCTTCGGTGATTAGTTGACCACCAGTGAGAACGGCGATATCTTCAAGCATCGCTTTGCGGCGATCGCCAAATCCCGGAGCCTTGACAGCAGCAACGTTCAAAACGCCGCGCAGTCTATTGACAACCAAAGTTGCCAAAGCTTCTTTTTCAATATCTTCGGCGATAATCACCAAAGGACGACCAGCACGAGCAACTTGCTCTAACACTGGTACGAGGTCTTGTACCAAAGCGATTTTCTTGTCTGTGAGCAAGATGTAAGGCTCATCAAACACCGCTTCCATCCGCTCAGGATCGGTAGCGAAGTAAGGAGAGATGTAGCCTTTGTCAAAGCGCATCCCTTCGGTAATTTCTAATTCGGTGGTCATAGATTTCCCTTCTTCTAGGGAAATTACGCCTTCTTTGCCTACTCTGTCCATTGCTTGGGCAATCATCTGACCGACTTCTTCGTCGTTACCAGCAGAAATTGCCGCAACTTGAGCGATCGCTTTAGAATCTCCTACAGGACGAGCTTGCTCGGCAATGCTCTTGACCAAAAAGCCTGTAGCTTTGTCAATACCGCGCTTGAGGGAAATCGCATTTGCACCAGCAGCAACGTTCCGCAAGCCTTCTTTGACCATTGCGTGAGCTAGCACGGTTGCTGTTGTTGTACCGTCACCAGCAGCATCGTTGGTTTTAGAAGCGGCTTGACGAATCAAAGCAACGCCAGTATTTTCAACATGGTCTTCTAATTCGATTTCTTTGGCGATCGTCACACCATCATTGACAATTTGTGGTGCGCCAAATTTCTTCTCTAGCACCACGTTACGACCCTTGGGACCAAGGGTAACAGCCACAGCTTCAGCCAGGATGTCCATGCCTCGTTCGAGGGCGCGACGGGCGTTTTCGTTATAGATAATGCGCTTTGCCATAATTGCCTACGTTCAACCTGCTATTTGTAAATTTGTAAATTGTTAGTTGATGGTTGATGGTTGTTCTACTATCCACCATCCACTAACCACCATCCACTAACTAACTACCGCTAAAATGTCTTTTTCTGAAAGCAGGACATACTCGTCAGTGCCGAGTTTGATGTCAGTACCGGCGTACTTGGAGTACAGTACCTTGTCACCGACTTTTACATCTAACGCTTGACGACCACCGTCGTCTTTAATCTTGCCATCACCCACAGCTACCACTTCCCCTACTTGGGGCTTTTCTTTGGCTGTGTCGGGCAAATACAGACCACCTGCGGTCTTTTCTTCAGATGCGCTTACTTTTACAAAAACGCGATCGCCTAAAGGTTTTACAGTAGAAACGCTTAAAGATACAGCTGCCATACAAATTTTTCGCCTCAGGTTAGCACTCTCGACTCCTGAGTGCTAATGTAGCTAACTGCGGTATGCAATGGCAATAAATTGACTTGTACGGGTTCCCGAACTAAGCAACCAAAGTTATACTTAAGTACAAATACTCAATTATTTTTGTTTGCCGGGTTTTGTTTTGTAAGTTACGAATATTTTTATATAGTCAAATTTATTTGCTTGGGTTGAAAAATTGATATAGAACAGTAATCAGGGAGCCGCTTAATCAGTAACAATACAGTGATCCAGTCTTGGTGTGAAAATCCCAAAAACCACTTATGTTCAAGGGCAATAAACCTGAAGAAATTGTGTAAAAACTTGAGAACTTCCATTCCTCCGAGGCACATATTTTTATATGCGCTGACCAGATAGTTCCAAAAAGCTACACAAAACAAGCTAATCTGGAATCTTGGGAACATTTGCTTCTTCGATTGTAAAAGCTCAAACTTGACCAGCCGCAAGACAAATATCCCACTTGCATTTCTAGGATCAAAACCAACTGCTTGCGAGTTTGTTGTTCTAGACCGATAATGGTGGTTTACCCGGATGGTGTCTGGTATCGCCTCCGTTACCCCGGAAGTCCCGGAAAGCGGCTTAATCAAGAACACTTGATAGGCATTATGGTGGTGGAAGAATATGCATTTTTGACCCAACATGTGCTTTGAAACTTCCTTTGTTTATGAGTGAACATCCACTGGATATGAAACAGCAGTCAGCAGAATTAAAGCGCTTGGTTGGTTTTTAGATAGGCTGATCGAACCTCCAATACCTACGTGTGAACGCAAAAGATTATTATTTAATCAGTGTTTTTCACCAGCCACGTACAAAGCGATCTATAATAGCGCATTATAGTAACTACTGCTCTACGTATCCTTACTGGAGTTTTGCCATTGAATGACTAATATCACAAAAGTGAAAATCGCTTTTGTGACATCGCTTAAGCAAAGGCAAGTTAAGTGGGAAAAAAAGGACAACATCTCAATAATCCACCATAGAGGATAACTAATCAAGACCTTGATGGACCCAAGCGCGACAAGTGCCACTGCTATGAAAGAGCCCAGCATGAAAGATCACAAACGACTTCTACTGATTGATGATGACCCTAACCTCATCTTGCTGGTGAAGGACTACTTGGAATTCCGGGGATATGAAGTCATCACTGGGGAAAATGGTCGGGAAGCTCTGGAAATTTTAGAGCAGGATATCCCTGACATGATCATCTGCGACGTGATGATGCCGGAAATGGACGGATATACTTTTGTTGAACAAGTCCGGCAAAACGAACGCACCAGCTGGATTCCCGTTCTTTTCCTTTCTGCGAAAGGTCAAAGTGCCGACAGAGTTAAAGGATTAAATAAAGGTGCTGACGTCTACATGGTCAAGCCTTTTGAACCCGAAGAACTCGTTGCCCAAGTTGAATCTTCGCTCAAACAAACTATCCGCTGGAAAGAACACCAAGCAAAAGGAGGAGAAAACGGCTCCCGCATCCAGGTTCCCTTCGATGTCCAGCTAACTCCAACCGAACTGAAAGTAGTTCAGTTTGTTGCTAGGGGTTTAGCTAACCGGGAAATCGCTGAAGAACTAAACGTCAGTCAGCGCACCGTTGAAAGCCACGTTTCCAATATGTTGGGCAAAACCAATTTGCACAACCGTACTGAATTAGCGCGGTGGGCAATTGAAAATCAAATGGCGTAAAAACCCATTTGAAATTTGAGAAGAATCTGAGGGGAGGAAATCTCCACTCAGAACTTCGCTCATAGTGCGATCGCACTAAGAGCAAATTTCAATTCAAAATCGATATTATCAGCCATTTTCTTTGGAAATGGCTTTTTGCCTAATTTGTGAGACAACTTCAATATTTTGATTAGCGACGCACTCTCTGCGCTGCTGTCTGTTCTTCCGGAAGTGCCAATTGCTTCAAGTCAGGCAACAGGGTGGGATAAAATTCAGCTTGCACACTACCGTCAACCTCCTCATACCCTTCCAGAAATTAGTTCCCCATATCATACTATTTGCATTAATATTGGCGGCTCAGTCTTATTAGAGCATGTGGTGGATGGGCATATAAAGACAATCCATTCAGAAACGGGTGATATTGGTTTATATCCAGCTAACTTCAAGCAAAGCGTTCGGTGGGATAGAGAAACCGAATTTTTGCAAATTTATCTGGAACCAACACGAACGATCGCTGTTAGTTACGAATCTTTTGGATGCGATCGCATCGAGATACCACCACAACTGACGTTTTCTGACCCATTAATTTATCATATCGGGTTGGCGCTCTTGACGGCATTGAAAACAGATGGTATCCAAAGCCGTCTTTATGCTGAATCTATGGCTAATGCATTGGCGGTTCATTTAGTGTCTCGCTACTCGACACGAGAACGCGCCATTCCGGATTTTGTCCTCGGAGGCATCCCGCGAAATTTTCAGCAGGTTATTGACTATATTAACGACAATCTAGAGCATAATTTGAGCTTGACTGAACTGGCAAATGTAGTTAAACTAAGCTCTTATCATTTTGCCCATTTATTCAAACAAACCACCGGAGTTTCACCGCATCAATATCATATTCGGTGTCGAATTCAGCGTGCCAAGGAATTGCTTCTAACAAAAAATATGACGATCGCACAAGTTGCTCATGCTGTAGGTTTTGCTAGTCAGGGACATCTCAACTATCATTTTAAGCGCTTAGTTGGGATCACCCCAAAGGCATTTTTGCGGCAATAGCAAGAACTTGAAAAATAAACGCAAGAACTTTGAAGACAGCAGTTTGTTTTACTGGGGATACTGAATTAAGAATTCTGATTCAGTTAAAAGGAGATTTTCATGTCTACATTAAGCGAACAAAATAAAGCGATCGCTCTCCGCTTTGCTAAAGAAGCATGGGGAAATGTTGCTTTGTGGGATCAAGTTTGGGATGAATTGGTGGCTTCCGATATGATGTGGTACTTTTGCGGTTGGTCTGAGCCGATTCGTGGAAGCAAAGCTAAGGAATTTTACGCCGATTTGTACCAAAGTTTCCCAGATATCGAACTTGTGAGTGTGGAGAATGCGATCGCCCAAAATGATAAAGTTGCCTTTCGCTCAACCATAAAAGGCACACATCAAGGTGAATTTATGGGAATTCCCCCAACCGGAAAATCGATAAATGCAAGCGATCTCAATCTCTTTCGTATATCTGAAGGTAAAATTGTCGAATGGTGGTACGAATTGAATTTGCTAGAAGTGATGAAGCAAATCGGCGTAATATCTGACTCATAAATAGAAACCGGGCTTCTGTGAGAAATTGCGTTCACGGAGTGACTCTGTAAGAGTATCGCATTCATCTTACTCGAAGAAAAGCGCATCCAGATTACGATACCCACTGATAACCCGCACAACTTCAATCCCCCGTTCTATTAGGCGATAGAAAATCAGGTAATCATCAACGGGAAAGCTTCGCAACGAGGGGGAAAGTTCATCACGTCTACGTCCCATACTAGGAAAATTTGCCAAAGTCTGACACTTTTGATTGATTTTTTTGAGTAAGCGCTCTGCTTCATCAAAACTACTGTTGTCAGCAACAAAGTCGATAATGCTCTCAATATCTCGACTAGCTGGAACAGTAAAACTGCAAATATTGCTCATTAACCCGCCTGCTGACGACGCTGTTGTAGCTTCTGTTCCAGTTCGCGGAAAACCGTCTCGCCATCAACAACCTCGCCCTGTTCTGAGGCTTTAATACCAATTATAATTTCTCGTTGCAACTCATCAAATCGACCCTTATAAATGCGTTCCTGTTCCTCTAAAAGCTTGATCCCCGCAATAATCAATTCGTCAGATGAAGCATACCTACCGCTTTCAAGTTGACTTTGGATAAACTGTTCAAGCTCAGGAGTTAATGAGACATTCATCAGCGCTTACCATCTGTATTGCTGTTCTTACTTATTGTAGGAGCGGCTTATTTTTTCCATTATCGCTCATTGTAGGTTGGGTTAAGCAACAGCGCAACCCAAGCAATCTCACAAAATATGCTACTTTGTCAGATTTTTAGGGAAATCTAGTAGTAGAACCTTAAATATTTATTCAATTTATACCTCTATTTAGGTATAAATAAAAGTCGATGCAATGAGCTATTGTATCAATCCCCATTGTCTAACACCTGTTGACCCAGCGAATGCGAACAATTGCATTTGTCATAACTGTGGGTCAGAGATACTGCTGCAAGGTCGTGATCGGGTACTCAAACAACTAGGTAAAGGAGGCTTTGGCGAGACTTTTGAAGTTGATGATTGTGGCACAACTAAAGTTTTAAAAGTGCCGACTAGTCTAAACTCCAGTAAATGATTGTCACTATTTTTATGATCATTCCTTATAGGTATTGACATAAGTATAGACTTATAGGTTTTTATTAAAAAAATTATATAAAGAATTTTCCGAAATCGATAAGCACAACGTCGTAGTAATCAAAAGACTTGTCACTAATAAAATTTTGTAAAAAAACTAGGCTCAAAATTATTTCAATCGTAGAATAGGCAAAGCTTTTACATCAATTAAGCCCTTGTGTTTTTGTAGCTTGCTTTGAGGCACTTTTCCCAAATTTAACATATTTGACTTATCTATCCACAAAGGCTTTGGACACTTTTTCTGCCAGAAAGTTCTAAAATCCCACTAATTACTCGGTAAAGAAAACTATGTTTAGCCTTGAAAGAGCCAAAATACTTGCAAATATATGCTGTGCAACTTACGAATCTAAACCTATTTCAAGTGACTATGCCCAATCACTACGTGATAATGACTTAATTAAGTTTACTGACTATAATGTTCCTGTAAAAGTATTATTGGGATTTATAGACGAGGAATTAATTATTGCATTTGAAGGGACAGTTTTAGCAAATATCAATCAAGAGACTGATATTTTCTTAAATATGGTAATTTGTATGTTCTGTAATTTTCTCCCTGTATTACGTCTTCCTCAAAAAAGTTTAAATTCTTTGATAGATGAGCAGCAAATAAAGGAAATTTATGGAGGAGAAATTCATCTTGGTTTTGCATTACTGATGGAAGAAATATTGCCTAAAATTCAATCTGAAATAAAACAATTAAAACCGAAGACAATATGTTTAACAGGACATAGTTTAGGTGGTGCATTAGCCACGTTAGCAGCATATAGATTAAGAAAGCAGGGTTTTTCTATTCCTATTAGCATTTATACTTTTGGCGCACCACGTGTAGGAGATAGTGCGTTTGCATCTAAATATGAAGATTCTAAAGTGCTACATTTTAGGATAGAGAATCAAAATGATATTGTACCTCATCTACCACCTAATTCTCAGACTCAATCAAAAATTCCAATTTTAAATATACTCAATCGGTTACAAAATTTGGATTTACCAATTTTAGATAAGCTATCTAATTTACCAATCCCAAATCTTGATTATCCGCCAGTAGGTATTCTCAAATTTATCAATTGGGATAAAAAAATTGTTGAAGATTCAGATAGTTTGAGACAAAAAAGATTATCTCGCTTTCATAAAAGTCTTTTTAAAATACATAATTCTAAAATTTTATTAGATCACGATATAAAATCATATTTTCAAGAGTTAAATCACTGTAGCATCGAACAAAGAAAGGAGATATTTATGCAAGATTCCGAATTGGAAAAAATTGTTTACAACGTCATGGTTATTGGTAAAACGGGGGTTGGTAAAAGCGCATTGATCAATTATCTTTATGACCAAAATATTGCTAATACTGGTGTAGGTAAACCAGTAACGATAAAGTTTGATAAATATAATTTTACTTGGAAAGGTATTCCCATCAATATTTATGATTCTTGGGGTTTAGAAGTTGATAAAGCTCCAGAGTGGCGGAAAACGCTTGATGATGAATTAAAAGAGCATGGAACCGACCGTCCAGTTAGTGAATGGTTTCATACAATATTCTATTGTATTAATGCACAGAGTTCAAGGATAGAACCTTTCGAGTTTGAAATTATCCAAGATTTAATCACAGATAAATATCGTGTAATAGTTGTGTTAACTAAAGCAGAGTCAATGTCTCCAGATGATCTGAGTATATTAAGCAACTGTATACGAAAAGAAGTTTTATCAGAAATTCCAATAATCGAAGTATGTAGCATCATAAAAGAAACGCGCACTGGTAAAACTAAGACTTTTGGCAGAAATGAGTTACAAAAACAAACATTGCGAGGGTTCTGGAATGGTATTACAGTTCGCTTACCAGACAGATGTGAATCTGTACTACATAAAGAAGTTGATAAGTGGTGTGGAGAACAAAAAAAAATATTAGATTTAACAAAAGGAGATCGCTGGTACATGCTTCATAAATCAAAAATAATGGGGGAAATCAAGAACAATTATAATGAATTTTTTAATAAGTTAAGAGATACCCGTTATAAAATTGTTGTAGGAGAAGTTAAAAAAATAGTAAATTATTATAAACAATTAGCAACAATACTAGAATATCCTCCACCAGAAGATTTGCCTGTATTCACATTAGAGAATGAAGAATTAATAAAAAAGAATTTATTCCAAAAAATTGCATCCTGGTTAGAAGAAGCTCAACAAGCACACTTTCAAGCAATTGGAAAATTTATTCATGCTCTTTTACCTGATACACGACCTGAATTACAATCACGAATAGACGAGATTTGTGAACAATTAAAAGCTGAAATATCAAAGCAAAAACCAGAAATTTCAAACATTATAAAAAATATTAGAAAAGACACACCTTAAGCGGAAAATCTTCTGGCTGGACTCCCGAATAACCACGAAACCGTAGAATTCGCTATCCTATGGGAGCATCCCAATTTTGCAAGAAGACAAGAGAAATCTGCATACCGAATTTCAAACCGATGCTGATGAAGATATCCCCTTTAGGATGTTAGATTATCGGGTTAGGGTTTATCGCCGCTTTCCTAACAAAGAAATGCGTCAAATAGTAATCTATTTGAGAAAAACAAGTTCAGAATTAGTCAGTGAAAACAGTTTTAAATTAAACAACACTTACCACCAGTTTGAAGTAATACGTCTGTGGGAACAACCGACAGACAGATTTATGAGTATTCCAGGTTTGTTACCCTTTGCCGTGCTAAGTCAGACAAACGATCCTACAATGGTATTAACCCAAGTCGCGATCGCAGTTGAAGCAATTAGCGATCGCCAGGTACAAAGAAATATAGCTGCTGCCAGTGGCATTCTAGCAGGTCTGGTGTTAAATAAAAATGTAATTAGCAAGATTTTCAGGAGTGAGATTATGCGCGAATCAGTCATTTATCAACAAATCCTAGAAGAAGGCAAAGCCGAAGGCGAAGCCGAAACAACAAGAAAGATGGCTTTAAATCTGCTGCGAATTGGAATGAGTTTAGAGCAAATTGCCCAAGTTACTGAATTATCTCTTGAGCAAATTCAAGTTTTACAAGAAGAGATTCAAAAATCTTAATTTGAACTAATCGCTTCATAAAATATGCGGCTATACAAGCAAAACCCGCATTCGCGGGTTTCAAAGTTTTTATTAGTCCGTGCAGACGGACTTGGTTTGTGTAGACGCGATTTATAATTGCCTGGTTTTCAAATTATCAAACTAAAACTCCGCACTTTGCGGTGTTCTGGGGAACGGAATTACATCGCGAATATTCCCCATCCCGGTCATGAATTGCACCAACCGCTCAAAACCCAAGCCAAAACCAGCGTGAGGTACGGTTCCATAACGACGCAAGTCAAGATACCACCACAAATCTTCTGGCTGCATTCCCTGCGCTATTATCCGCTTTTCCAACACATCTAAGCGTTCTTCCCGTTGCGCTCCCCCGATAATTTCGCCTATTTTCGGTGCGAGTATATCCATTGCTCGTACTGTCTTTTCATCGTCGCTCAAGCGCATATAAAACGCTTTGATTTTTGCTGGATAATCAGACACGATAACTGGCTTTTTGAATAATTGTTCCGCGAGATAACGTTCGTGTTCTGATTGTAAATCTAAACCCCAACTTACCGGATATTCAAACTTGACATCAGCTTTTTCTAATAGGGAAATTGCTTCTGTATAAGTTAAACGTTGGAATTCATTATTAATAATGTTGTCTGCTGTTTCCAGCACTGTATTATCAATTCGTTGATTAAAAAATTCCATATCTTCCGGACACGTTTCTAACACATATTTGAAAACGTGTTTGAGAAACGCTTCAGCTAAATCCATATCCCCTTCTAAATCGCAAAAAGCCATTTCTGGCTCAACCATCCAAAATTCGGCTAAATGGCGCGACGTGTTAGAATTTTCCGCACGGAAGGTGGGACCAAAAGTATAAACGTTGCTAAACGCCATTGCCATGACTTCGGCTTCTAATTGACCGCTAACTGTTAGATATGTCGGTCTGCCAAAAAAGTCTTGAGCGTAGTCTACGGCGTTATTCTCGGTGCGGGGAATGTCTTTTAGGTTCAAACCGGTAACGTTGAAAAGTTCACCCGCTCCTTCGCAATCGCTAGCGGTGATGATGGGTGTGTGTACCCACAAAAAGCCGCGTTCTTGGAAAAATTGATGAATTGCTGTCGCACAAGCGTTTCTGACGCGGAAAACTGCACCAAAGGAATTGGTACGCGATCGCAAGTGTCCAATTGTCCGCAAAAACTCATAAGAATGCCGTTTCTTTTGTAGCGGGTAAGTTTCGGGATCAGCCTCACCGTAGACTTTCACCATTTCGGCTTTCAACTCAATTCGCTGTCCTTTACCTTGGGAAGGAACCAGTACCCCTGTTACTTCCAGCGAAGCACCTGTATTGAGCTTTTTCAAATTAGCTTCATAATCTGGTAAATCTTGATTCATCACAACTTGCAAACTAGCCAGCGATGAACCGTCATTAACTTCAATAAAAGAAAATCCTTTCAACTCGCGTTTTGTCCGTACCCAGCCTTGAATTAAAAGAGACTCATCAGGTTGACCACTTCGCAATATTTCTGCTATCCGTCGCTTTACCATAGTTACCCAACATAGGACTTTAATATCCAGCCTATGATAACCCCCAATCCACCAAAGCGGATAGTTTGCCAAAAAGGTTTTTTGACGCTTTTCCAGGAAAATAACTGGCTTTCTAAGCTAACTTCTAGCACTTCTAACTGCTGTTTGATGTGCTTTAACTCAGCTTTGATTTCTGGAGTGTAATGTTTATTTTTATTAAGTTCTTGACGACGTTTTTCATATTCTGCCTTAGAGATGCGATCGCGTTGTACTTGCGTGTAGCGTTCTTTAAGTTCAACAAGCGATCGCTCTAAGAACAGTAATTCTTCTTCAAATTCTAACTCTTGATTTGACTCTGGCTCTGGCGGTTGTTTAGGCGGCTTCATTTACAAGTAGTACACTAATAGTCAATGGTCAATAGTCAATGGTCAATGGTCAATAGTCAACTGTCAATGATCAATTAACTATAGACTCTTGACTCTTTGGACTGTGGACTATCAACTCAGCACTCACCACTTAATATTATGTCCCAATCCACCCAGTTGTCTAAAACCAGTCAATTAGACGAATTAAGCACCATAGAATTAGCCCAAGCTCTCATGGAGAGGTTGAGCATTTCTCCTAACGATTGGCATCGTCTTAAGTCTAACCGCAATTCCCGCGCCACTGAACAAGCTGCTGCCGCTCTTGTGTTTCTCCTCAAAAATCAGCCAACTGAAGCTCTTGCTAGATTAGAACAAGCATCTGGTTGGTTAGATCGCTCTATTTCCGCACCACCCTGTCCAAGTCACGGGGATAAGGGATAAGGGAGTGGGGGAAGCGTGGTGTGGGGGAAGCGTGGTGTGGGGGAAGCGTGGTGTGGGGAAATCTCTTTTAATTCCCCCCCTTTCCCTCTCTCCCACTCCCCGTTTCCTCTGATCAGCGTCGCAGAGATAATCTCGGTCGATTCTCTAGCTGTTTGCAAAGTCTTAATTCTGTGCCTTTGCGGTTCCACTCTACCTGATCGAAAATATGATGCAGGAGAGTCATACCACGACCGTTTTCTGATTCATCTGGGGGTAGATAATCTGTGGGATCGCGATCGCATGTGCAACATGGACTAAATCCGCTGCCTTGATCTGATATAATCCACCAATACTGATTATCTATTAAGGAAAAACGCACTACTACTGTTTTACCTGGATCGAGATGATTGCCATGTTTAGCTGCATTGACTAGGGCTTCTTGAAGTCCCAGTCGCAGTTCAGCTTGCAACTTCACAGGAATTTCTGCCAATAATAAATCTAATATTGGACAGAGATATAGAGTTGAGGCGAAACTAATTGTGCCCCAATTGCGTCCAACTGGACGGAGCGAAATGGTAATCACTCTTATAAACCCCATAGCCTTCAGTTAGCTAGACATCAGTTTGCAAAACAAAAGCACCCTGATATGAGTTGAGGTGATCGTGCTGCCTTCAAACTAGCGTCTTCAAAACTAAGTTGTGAAAATACTCTGGAGCATCGGTTCTCTTCATGAATTACAGTTGAAAAATGTAAAACGGCAAATAGAAACCTTAATAATGCAGTTAGCAAATAAAAATGCTTTCAATAATGTAGAAGAGTATAGCGATACTCTTTTACCTGCCGATTGGGGATTTAAACAACCAAATTCAAGTTTATGAGTAACCCATACAACTTTAATTTCTTTATAGAAATGGAATTCAATGAATTCTATGTTTAGCTTAATTCAATTTTAGCATTTTTCCTATGCACTAGACTACAAATTAAAAATTTGAGTTTTGTCAAGGGGCTAAATACCCTTGCGAGCGTGATGATAAAACTAGAAAAGCGGCTGCTTCCACATGAGCGGTTTGAGGAAAAAAGTCAGCGGGTTGGATTCGTGTAATAGTATACATTCCATCTGCACAAAGTAGTTTTAAATCACGAGCGAGGGTGGCTACTTTACAGCTAAGGTAAACGATGCGACGGGGTTGCTTACGCCTTAAAGATTCGATGACATCGCTCCCACATCCTTTACGTGGAGGATCTAATAACACAATATCAGGCAAAATGTCCATTTGTGGTAACAATTTTTCAACTGCGCCGACAACAAAAGTCACATTATTAATATTGTTATTTCGCGCATTTAAAATAGCCTGTTCTACAGCTTCGGCTTGCACTTCTAACCCCGTAATACTACGGACTTGTTTAGCCAAAGGCAAAGTTAAAGTTCCAATACCACAATATGCATCAACTAACACTTCAGTTCCTTGCAAATTCAGTTCTTTTTGAATTTCTTGCGTCATCGCCTCGGCTGTTTCGGTGTAAACTTGAAAAAACGTATCTGGACGCACTTGAAATTCTAATCCAGCGAATTGTTCTCGCAGATAAGAAATTCCGGCAATACAACGGGTTTCGTTACCAAAAATCGCATTAGTGCGATCGCTATTTCGATTTAAGCAGACTCCCACTAATCCGGGAAAGCGTTTTAACCATACTGCGGAAAGCTTTTCAATTCCTGGTAAATTCCAATCTTTGACAACTATTGTCAGCAACATTTCCCCAGTGCGTCGCCCAATGCGTAAACTAAGATGGCGTATTTGTCCAGTGTGACGGCGTTCGTCGTAAACTTGCCATTGTGATGTGTGGATATCTTGTTTAACTTCGGCAAGTAATGGATTTAATCGTGCATCTTGCACAGGGCATTGATTTAAGTTAACTAATTGATGGCTGCCTTTTTGGTAATAACCAGCTTGAACTTGTCCTGTTGCCGATTTTCCCACAGGATATGTAGATTTATTACGATAACCGAAAGCTGAAGGTGCTCTCAATACTGGATCTACAGGTGGATGCACAAAACCGCCAATTCGTTCTAAAGCTTGAATAACTTGATTTCGTTTGGCTTCAAGTTGGTACTCATAGCTGATATGCTGCCACTGACAACCACCACATTTGTCAGCCACAATGCAACTAGGACGGATGCGTCTTAAAGATGGTCGCGATAAGGTATGCAGCTTGGCGTGGGCGTATTTGGGTTTAACGTGTAATAAGCGAATAATAGCGCGATCGCCTGGTACTGTATCGGGAACAAAAACTACGCGATCGTCGAAACGTCCCACACCATCCCCCGTATCACTCAAGTCTGTAATTTCAACTTCAATTAACTCTCCCTGTTGCCATTTGGCTGAATCATCTTCATCAGTGTGAAGCAATTCTCTAATCGACACCTTCTTGTCTCCCTTTATTTGTGTACCTAAGACTAGTTAAACTAACTAATAATATGTCGCGTGATTTTACTAATCATGACTGTAATTAGCCAAGTTATTCTCAAAGCCGACGACGAACTGCGTTATCCCAGCAGTGGTGAACTCAAAAACATCAAAGACTTCTTGCAAACCGGCTCACAGCGGATGCGGATTGTCACAACCCTCGCTGAGAACGAGAAAAAGATAGTTCAGGAAGCAACCAAACAGCTTTGGCAAAAGCGTCCTGACTTTATCGCTCCAGGAGGCAACGCTTTCGGAGAGCGTCAGCGTGCCTTATGTATCCGCGATTACGGCTGGTACTTACGCCTAGTTACTTATGGTGTGCTTGCCGGTGACAAAGAACCAATTGAAAAAATTGGTTTGATTGGCGTGCGGGAAATGTACAATTCCTTAGGTGTTCCCGTACCAGGAATGGTAGAAGCGATCGGCTGTCTGAAAAAAGCCTCCCTTGACTTACTCAATGCCGAAGACGCTGCCGAAGCTTCCCCCTACTTCGATTACGTCATTCAATCGATGTCATAATCATCCAGCATTGGTTAATGAATGGCGTACACTTACGGTCTACTAGAGAGAGTGCAACATCTGAACACTTAACATCCATAAAATCTCTAATTTGATCATACCCTCCCCACACTTGGTAGTGGCTCTGGCAGAATTTCTGTCAAGTTACCAGCAGGTTGTGGGGAAATTTTATTTAAGTACTGGAATGTGGGATAAAAGCTCTTAAACGTAGTAAGCGGTTCTATCCCTTAAAATCCTTGCTATGAGAGGTAAACCGCTCACTACGAACTACGAGCCAAGAAAAAACCGACAGACTTCTTCAAAAGGCTGTCGGCAATTAGTGTGTTCCCTATTAATGACTCGGCTAGAGTTCAGTTATATGTAATTATGCTGGTTTGCCCGTTTTTGGAACACGATCTTAATCATGGGCATCTGTGATTCTCATCACATAATTGTTGCAACCAAACTGTATTCGGCTAAAAAATAAATTTATGAGTTCAAAGCTAGCTAATGCATATTGTGCAATTTTAAATTGTAATACTTGTTACACTTCTTTAAAAATTATAAACATCTACACATTAACCCTTGTAGAGACTATTCTGTGCTACGTCTCTACATTGTTTTCCACTCCTATGTGTAATAGGGAGCGATCGCGCTTTTATTTACAAGCAATTTTGTTGTGCGATCGCTTAAACACAAACTTATTTTCACATAACTTATAGAAAATCTGGCTTCGTTGACACTCCCCGGCGTAAACGCACGGGGATTCTTGAATCTCAGACATAACTTGCTCAACCAGGCTTGCGCTCTTATTGAGTAGAGGTTTCATCTCCCCAAGCGTTGCTCATGAAAGCCATGAAGGT
>NZ_JAOWRF010000087.1 GCF_025753815.1 Plectonema radiosum NIES-515
AAAATCCGTACATAACTGGCAAGAACGGTTAAGAGAAATTGTTGATAATCTGATTGAAAATATAGGAGGGTAGTTGTCAATAATAGTCTAGACTTGTCTATGTTATTGCTGGCTTAGGACTAACTCTATGCTACTTTCAGTATTATCCGTTGATTCAAGGTCAACACACACACATTGTAACTCCGGATGTTCCAAGGCAATAACTTTTCCCATCCCCCACAAAGGAGCTTGAGCCACCTGTTGAACGTGATTTCCTGCCACAGCTTGCGCTCCCTGAGTCACTAACCACAGGCGAGGAGGCACACGTCTGTTGTCTTTCTCAATAATTGCTTGGACTAAATGCAATGTACTGCCACAGCTAGTCATCGAAGCGGTGTCCAAGTCGGTTTCTCTTGCATCTAAACTCCAGCAATGCACAACCCCATACAGATCCGGTGTATACTCCAACAATTGTTGAAACTCTTTTAAATTGGCTGGGTTGAGTTTGAATGTTTGCTCGTTGATTTGCTCATATGCTTGGTTACAAAAAACTAAATAGCAAAAATCTCCTTGCAAACGCAACCGTTGAGCCAACTGCTCGCTAAGACCCCCAAAATCAGCTAAAATCAGCCAGTTTCTAGGTTCGACAATGTTTGTTGCTTCCGTAAAAATTGGCTGTTGACGCCATTCAACCTCGTAAAACCACTTTGTTACGCCTGTTTGTTCTGTTTTGAAAATGGTTTCTGCTTGAACCTCTTGAAGCTGTACCCCTTCAATAAGCGCGATCGCCTTTCCATCGGAGGCAAACAGCCGTAAATCAGCCTTGAGTTGCTGGTAATGCTGATGACCGTGTTTGAGTTCGGCATAACACCAAAGACGAAGCTCCTGAGTTCCAGCTAAGGTAAATTGTTGACCAAGCAACGGATGATAACTGGCGTGAGAAAATTGGCTTGTTTGTGAGTGAGTCAGCTTGTTAGATGTCTCGATCCAGTAGCGCTGTCGTTGGAAAGGATAGGTCGGCAGAGGCAGGCAACGACGGGAGTAGCCTTGGTCAAAGCCAAGCCAGTCAATGGTCATGCCCTGCAAGTAGAGGTCTGCTAAACTGCTTAAAATTTGTTGCCAATCATCTTGCTTTGGGTGCAGGCTAGCTAGCCACAGCCCCTTGTGTTCGGGGAGACACTCACGCCCCATTCCCAATAAAATGGGCTTGGGACCAATCTCTAAAAACACCTCGATACCCATACGCTCAAGGGTTTGCATACCTGTTGCAAATCTAACAGGTTGCCGGACATGACGGCACCAGTACTCAGGTGTGGCGACTTCGTCAGTTACTAACGCCCCAGTTAGATTGGAAATTAGCTTAGGCGAAGCAGATGGTAAGGAGAAGTTAATCTGTTGAGCCACTCGCTCGAATTCGCTTAACATTGGTGCCATAAGAGGGGAGTGGAACCCATGAGAAACCGCTAATTTTGTCGTTTTAACGCCTTGGGTTTCTAAGATGTCACAAATGCTCTTAATAGCTTTGCTTTGTCCAGAAATAACGAGGCTTTGCGGACCGTTAAAAGCAGCGATCGCAACTTCATGGGCTAATGGTCGAATTATATCTGTTATGTGTGCAACGCTTGCTGCAACAGCAACCATTTGCCCATCTTGGGGCAAGGCTTGCATAAGCTGTCCGCGTGCGGCAATCAGTTTCAAGCCCTCTTCCAAGCTAAAAACCCCTGCTACACAAGCGGCTACATATTCTCCTACACTATGCCCCATCACCACATTAGGTTCTATACCCCAAGATTTCCACAACTGGAAAAGGGCATACTCGATCGCGAATAAAGCTGGTTGTGTGTAAGCCGTTCGATCTAAGAGGCGAGGGGCTAGTGATTGTTCCTCTGCTTGGTCTAGTTTGGGGTAAAGCACTGACAGCAAAGGTTGTTCCAGTAGTGGTCGCAGAATCTCGTTACAGGTATCTAGCCAGGAGCGGAAAATAGGTTGGGTTTCGTAAAGTTTTTGCCCCATGCCCACATACTGCGCTCCTTGACCGGTGAACAGAAAGGCAATTTTTTTTGGGGCTGATTTGGTCACCTGTACCCATCTAGTTTCTGACGATGTTAGTTTCGTCGTTGTTTGTTCACCTCTACCTTTGAGGGTAAATGCTTCTAATTTTTCGCGAAGTTGTGCTTTAGATTCAGCTAATATAGATAAACGGTAGCTAAAATGTTGTCTTCCTGTATTAGTAGTGAAACAAATGTTGGCTAAGTCGGCATCTGGATGCCGACTTAGATAAGTCACATAACTCTTTGCTAATTCCGCCAGAGCCTCTGGTTTTTTTGCTGACAGGGTGAGAAGATGCTTGTCCCGCTCTAAATCACTGACAGTTACCTTTGTGTTTGGCGCTTCTTCTAACACGACATGGCAATTTGTTCCACTATAACTGAAAGAACTCACGCCCGCGAATCGGTTGCCAGGATGCCAAGGCATCGGTTTAGTCGGGATGCTTACTGGCAAATTGTCCCAATCGATGTAAGGATTCGGTTCGTGGAAATGCAAGCTTGGTGGAATTTCTTTATGGTGTAGAGAAAGTACAACCTTAATTAAACCTGCTATCCCAGCTGCAGATTCGAGATGCCCAATGTTGGTCTTTACCGAACCAACAAATAAAGGGCGTTCCCGCTGGCTGAATACTGCACCAAGGGAGCCCATTTCAATGGGGTCTCCTAACTGTGTTCCAGTACCATGAGCTTCCACATAAGAAATTTCTTCTGGTTTCACCTCACTTTCTGCCAAGGCTTGCCGAATGACAGCTTGCTGAGAAGGACCGTTGGGTACAGTCAGGCTACTGGTACGACCATCGTGGTTTGTTGCCGATCCTCGAATCAACGCCAAAATGTTGTCTCCGTTGGCTTCGGCATCACAGAGACGTTTCATAACCACAAAGCCACATCCTTCTGAGCGAACATAGCCATTGGCAGAAGCTGCAAAGGCTTTGCAGCGACCATCAGGTGCTAGCATCCGACCTTTGGACAGGTTTATGCTGACTGTTGGCGTTAAAATTAGATTTACTCCCCCAGCCAACGCTAAATCACATTCTTTATTACGAAGACTCCGACAAGCCAAATGAATAGTTACTAAAGATGAAGAGCAAGCTGTATCGACCGAAAGGGTTGGTCCTATTACGTCCAAAAAATTGGACAACCGACCACTCGCGGTACTAAAGTCATTCCCTAAGGCAAGATAGTTATCAATCGACTTTTCTCCTTGCCTGAGTATGAGATGAAAATAGTCATGGTCACTGATACCGACGAACACGCCCGTCTTTTTGGGTAGCTTCCTCTGTTCTAAAGCAGCGTGTTCCAGTGCTTCCCAACTTACCTCTAAAAGCAGGCGGTGTTGTGGATCGAGACTAATCGCTTCACGAGGGGAAATGTTGAAGAAAAATGGGTCGAATTTATCAACCTGATTAACAAACCCACCAAAGCGCGTCGAGATCTTGCCTGGGGTTTCTGGGTCTGGGTCGTAGTATGCATCAATATCCCAACGCTCTTTTGGCACTTCACAAATGGCATCTTGTCCCTGGCGTAACAATTGCCAAAACTCCTCTGGGTTATTCGCACCAGGAAATCGGCAGCCTATTCCAATGATGGCGATCGGCTCGCTTTGGGCGTGTTTTAAGTGGTCAACCTCAGCTTGTAGTTCGGCAATCTTTTGCGACGCCGTTCTCATTAAAAATGAAAAATATTCTTCTGAATTTTTACTCATTTAAACCTAGTTGTTTTGCGAGTTCTTGGGCAATGTCGTCTATAGTTTCTTCTTCATTTTCTGGTTTTGTTTGCGGCAATTCGACCGAATCTGCTGTCTGCTTACTCCCTTCCCGGTGTAAGGTTACCGATCTTCTTTCTCTTCTTTCTTCGTGTCCTTCGCGTCTTTGCGGTTCATTAAATAGGTAATCTTCGGGCGGTTCGGGAGTAATTATTTTGTGTTCTAAAGACCGTGTAATTTCCGATGAATGCTTCTGTTCAGTGCTGTTAGGAAATAATTCTTCGGCTAGATAATTAGCTAATTTATTCACAGTCGGATAGTCAAAAATCAAGGTTGTGGGCAAAGAACAACCAAGGCTAGATTGCAAGTTATTCCGCAATTCTATAGAGGTCAATGAGTCCATACCGTTCGTAAAAAAGCCTATATCATCTTCCTCCAATAACACCGATGAATCACCGCCCAAAAGTTGGGCAATATTGATGCTAATATGCTCTTTTAAAAGTTCCAATCGCTCTTGGGCAGAACTGTTTTCTAATTGCCTGCGGAAATGATTATGTTGTTTCCTTTGGGTAGTCCCATCGGGGGCAATGGTAGCAAGGCGATCGCTAAATGCTCCAGAAGCCTGAGTGAAATTGCTAAAAAAGGGCGAGCGTGCGAATTGTCCCGTCAGGAACTGTGACCAGTTGATAGGCATGACACCTACCTGTACTAGGGGGTAGTTCAATTGTTCTTTTAACAACTGTCCTAATACCTGTAGTCCTTGTTGGGGAGTTATACTTTCCTCTCCTTTTTGACTAAGCAACTCATTTATTTGAAGTCTGGCTGTCATTCCTACCTCAGACCAAGCCCCCCAGTTAATAGAGAGTCCAGGCAACCCCTGCATGTGACGATAAGCAGCCAGTCCATCAAGAAAAGCATTGGCTGCGGCATAGTTGGCTTGACCCGCAGTCCCAAACAAAGAGGTACTTGACGAGAACAACACAAAGAAATCTAAAGGTTGTTTGAGTGAAGCAGTCTGTGTATGTAGATTCCATGCCCCTTGCACTTTCGGAGCCATCACTCGCTCAAAGCGTTCCCATGTTTGTTTCTGTATGATACCATCGTCCAAAACGCCTGCCGCATGAATAATACCTCGCAATGGTGCTTTATATGATTCGATTTGTGCAAGTACGCGGGCGACTTGTTCGCGATCAAAAACATCTGCTTGGGCTACGGTGACTTGAACCCCTGCTTGCTCAAGTTGCTGTAATTGAGAACGGACAGATGGCTTAACCTCGCTACGTCCTACCAGCACCAAATGTTTTGCACCACGCTCCACTAGAAAACGTGCAACTAGCAATCCCAGTCCACCTAAACCACCTGTAACTAGATAAGTACCATCGCCTCGTATCAGTTGTTTTGTTTGTGATTTGAAAGTCAAGACTACTTTACCAATGTGCTTGGCTCGCTGCATATACCGAAAAGCTTCGGTCGCACCAGATACAGGGAATACTTTGTGCGGCAATGGCTGGATTTGACCTTCTGTCAAAGACCGACTCAACTGAGCAAGCATTTTTGTCATCAACTCAGGGTTTTGGTTGAGAACATCACTTAAATCAAAGGAATAGTAGGCTACATCGGGGCGAGATTTCGCCACCATGTGTTGATCCCAAATGCCCATTTTGCCAAGTTCGACAAAGCGACCACCAACAGCCAACACCGCAAAGCTGTGCTCAATAAACTCACCACTCAAACTGTTGAGGACAATATCCACGCCTTTGCCATCGCTCTTGGTCATTAATTCCGAGGCAAAAGCAAGCGTGCGCGAATTCATGATGTGTGTTTCTTCAATGCCCTGTGCTTTGAGAAACTCCCACTTGCTAGTACTCGCTGTAACAAAAACCTCTGCTCCAATAGCCTGCGCCAGTTGTACCGCCGCTTGACCTACCCCTCCGGCAGCGGCATGGATCAGCACCCGATCGCCTGGTTGAATGTTTGCCAGTTCCGAGATCCCATACATTGCCGTCAAGAATACGTTTGGCATCGTCGTCGCTTCTTCAAAACTCAGTTCACTCGGCTTGTGAACGACAAACGCTGCCTTGACTGTTACAAAACTGGCAAAGCTGCCATCGGCGATCGCCATGACTTCATCACCGACTTTGAAACCAGTAACCCCAGAATCTACCCTGACGATTTTGCCTGCACATTCAAAACCCAATGGCACATCTTTAGCGTGATGAATGCCCAAGTGTTCCGCATAGTGTTCTTTGAGCATTCCCAGTGCATTCATCACATCCCGGAAGTTCAACGCACAAGCATAAACCTCAATTTCTACTTCTGTTGGTTCTGGTGGGCGGCGAACAAGTGGTACTAATTGTATATTGTCTAAACTTCCATATTCCGATAACTTGATTTGAAACGGCTCAGTGGGGTTGTCAGTTGGTTGCTCAAGGCTGGGGTGACGTACCAATCGGGCTACATAGCGTTGGTTGTTGTGCAACGCCACCTGGTTTTCTGCTGTTGGTGATTGAAGTTCATCAAACAGCATCTCTATGCCATCTTCAGCATTAGCTGTTGGCTCAAGGTCAACACACACACATTCTAGCTCTGGGTGTTCTAGGGCAATCACTTTCCCCATACCCCATAAAGGAGCTTGAGCCACCTGTTGAACGTGATTTCCTGCTACTGCTTGCGCTCCCTGAGTCACTAACCACAGGCGAGGAGGCACACCTCTGTTGTATGTCTTAGTCTCAATCACTGTTTGGACTAAATGCAATGTACTGCCACAGCCAGTCATTGAAGCGCTGAGCAAGTCGCTTTCTGTTGCATCTAAACTCCAGCAATGCACAATCCCATACAGATTAGGCACCATCTGTAACAGATGTTGAAACTGTTCTGGATGAGCTGGGTTGAGTTTGAATGTTTGCTCGTTGATTTGCTCATATACTTGGTCACAAAAAACTAAGTAGCAACAATCTCCTTGCAAACGCAACCGCTCAGCCAACTGTGCGCCAGTACCCCTCACATCAGCCAATATCAGCCAATTTCTTGGCTCAAGAATCTTGAAATTGCCCTTATTTAAACGCTGTTGACGCCATTCGACCTTGTACAGCCACTTTGTTAAGCTTGTGTGTTGTGATTTGAGCACGGTTTGGGCTTGAACTTCCTGAAGTCGCACCCCTTCCAAAATCGCCAGCAGCTTTCCATCCTCAGCAAACAGTTCTAAATCACCTTTGAGTTGCTGCTGATGAGTCTGGTTGTTTAATTGTGCATAACACCAGAAACTCACATCAGGTTTTTGGTCTAGCCAGTTATTGCTAAGACGCAGACGTTCTACGCCTATTGGCACATAGGAAGTCTTTTGGCTGTCTTCGTCAAATAGCGCCGCTTCTAAAATCTGGAGGCAAGCATCCAATAATACCGGATGTATGTTATAATATGCCGTCTATAGTAACACTTGTTGCGGGAGGTTGATTTTGCCTAACGCGACTCCCTTACCTTGCCAAAACTGCTTTACTGCTTGAAAGCTCGAACCATAATCCGTTTGTTGCTCCCGATAGCGTTGGTATAATAAGTCAACTGGAATTTCTTGAGGACATCGTTGTTGTAAAACTGCCAAATCACCTGAGTTTGTTAACCATGCTTTTCCGGTGAGGATTTTACCAGAAGCGTGCAGCGTCCAAGATGGTTTTTGACTTTCTTCTACAGAGCAAACTTGGCTAAATATCTGGAAGGAATATGCTTGTTCTGTAGCGTTCTGATTAGAGACATCTGAGGATAGGGGTGACAAAACCAGTTGAACTGTTTTTTCCTCTCTACCAGTAAAAATCATCGCTTGCCGGAACATCACATCTTCTAACCAAACTTTGTCATGAGCATGACCGATCGCCTCTCCCGATCTGCTAGCTGCAGCTAAAGCCATCTCTAAATAACCTGTTCCTGGCATAACCACGGTTTGAAAGACACGATGATCCTCTAGCCAAGCTGGGCGGTTAAGACTTATTCGGGACTCAAAACGCAGCTTTTGAGTTCCAGCTAAGGACAACTGTTGACCCAGCAGTGGATGAGCGTTGGCGTTGTAGAGTTGGCTTGTCTGTGGGTTATTAGGTCTGTCGATCCAGTAGCGTTGTCGTTGGAAAGGATAGGTTGGCAGAGGCAAGCGACGGCGGGAGTAGCCTTGGTCAAAACCAAGCCAGTCAATGGTCATGCCCTGCAAGTAAAGGTTTGCTAAACTGCTTAAGAGTTGTTGCCAATCATCTTGCTTTGGATGCAGACTTGCTAGCCACAGCCCCTTATGTTCGGGTAGACACTCACGCCCCATCCCCAACAGGACAGGTGAGGGACCAATTTCTACCAGTGCATCTACCTCTTGACTATTGAGAGTTTCTATGCTGTTAGCAAACCTAACGGGTTGCCGCACATGATGAACCCAGTAATCAGGCGTTGCTATACTACTGTTGGCTAATTGTCCGGTGACGTTGGAAATCAGGTCAATCTGTGGTTGTGAATAACTTACTTGCCGAGCTATCCGCTCAAACTCGGCTACCATTGGTTCCATCAAACACGAGTGGAACCCATGGGAAACTTTTAATTTCTTCGTCTTGACTCCGTTAGCGTCTAAGGTAGCACTGATAGCATTTATGGCATCGCGCCGACCCGAGATAACAATACTTTCAGGACCATTAATGGCTGCAATAGAAAGATCGTTCTCGTACGGTTTAATCAGCGCAGTCACATATGCTTCGCTTGCCCTAACAGAAAGCATTTCCCCGTTTTGAGGTAGTTCTTGCATCAGCCGTCCGCGTGCGGCAATGAGTTTCAAACCATCTTCCAGGCTAAAGACTCCAGCGACACAAGCAGCTACATATTCCCCAACGCTATGTCCCATAACGACATCGGGTTCAATACCCCACGATTTCCACAACTGGGTGAGGGCGTATTCGATCGCAAACAAAGCGGGTTGGGTGTAAGCGGTTTCATCTAAGGGTGAATTTTGGTTGGCTTTGGGGTAGAGGAGATCGAGCAAAGACCGATCCAAATAACCGCCCACACGCAATATTTCATCGCAATGGTCAAGGGTTTCCCGGAAAACTGGGCGATCGTACAACCTTTGTGCCATACCCACATACTGCGATCCTTGACCCGTGAAAAGGAAGGCAATCTTGCTAACAGATGATTTTACCTCCCGTGAAGCAGGCTGTTGCAATATTGTACCTGTTGTGGGTTGCTCATTGGCAAAATCTTGTTGTGAGAAGGTTTTCAATTGCTCACACAGTTGCTGAGTAGATTCAGTGACGACTGCCAAACGGTGATTAAAGTGTTTGCGTCCCGTGTTAGCCGTGAAGCAAATATCCACCAACGAGGCATCTGGATGGGCTTCAAGATAAACAGCATAACGTTGTGCGAGTTCCTGCAGGGCTGCTTCATTTTTAGCCGAGAGGGTGAGCAAGTGTAACGGAGGCGCAAACACCTGTTTACTTTTCGTCACAGGCTCCAGAGCTTCTTCCAAAACTATATGGCAATTTGTCCCACCCATTCCAAAAGAACTAACCCCTGCGCGGCGAGGCGTGCCATTTGTTTTCCATTCAGAAAGTTTTGTATTGACGTAAAAAGGGCTATTGTTAAAATCAATTTGAGGGTTTGGCTTAGAAAAGTTTAAGCTGGGAGGAATGATTTTGTGGCTGAGGGCTAAGGCGGTTTTAATCAAGCCCGCGATCCCAGCCGCCTCATCTAAGTGCCCGATATTCGTTTTGACAGAGCCAATTGCACAGTGTTGGCGCTCTAAACTTGCTTGCTCGGTACTCTGGCGAAAAGCTTGGGTTAGAGCCGCAATTTCAATGGGGTCTCCTAAAGCAGTCGCCGTGCCATGTGTTTCCACATAAGTTATAGTGCTGGCATCGACGGAGGCGATCGCCAGGGCATCAGAAATTGCATTAGCTTGCCCTTCCACACCAGGAGCTGTATAGCCCACTTTCAAAGCCCCATCATTATTAATAGCTGAACCTTTGATAACCGCTACAATATTATCTCCATCGGAGATTGCTTTACTTAACAACTTCAAAACAACAATTCCGCCTCCGCTGCCAAACACAGTTCCTTGTGCTTGAGCATCAAAAGCGCGACAATGCCCGTCGGAAGAGCGAATCATGCTGTCTTGATATAGATAGCCGACTTTCTGGGGAAGGGCAATGGCTACCCCACCAGCCAGAGCCATATCACATTCGCCATTAAGCAAGCTTTGGCAAGCTTGGTGTACAGATACCAATGAAGTTGAACATGCCGTTTGCACATTCACACTTGGACCAGTCAAATTCAGTTTATACGAGATGCGAGTGGCATAATAATTTCGGTCATTGCCCAGTTTCACTTGAAAATCATCTGTTTCAAGGAATGGACGCCTAGAGGGAACCCCTTGGTGAGGTGCTACATTGTTGATCAAGTAAGTACTCATGCCTGACCCAATGTAAACTCCGATTATTCCCTCATAGATTTCGGGGTTGTAACCAGTGCTTTCAATCGCTTCCCAAGCACATTCTAATAAAAGACGTTGTTGCGGGTCTGTGATGGTAGCTTCTTTGATGCTGTAGTCGAAGAAGGAAGCGTCAAACTGCTCGATATTCGGCAAAACTGCGCCAGCTTTAACGTAATTGGGTTGACTCAGCAAGGACGGGTTATCTAGTTCTATCTCTTCATCAGAAAAAAAGGAGATCGACTCCACGCCATCATGCAGATTCTGCCAAAAAGCTTCTATATTCTCAGATCCAGCGAAGCGACATGACATTCCAATAATGGCTATGTCTGATTCTCTAATAGGTGGACTTGACGAATCACTCGCGGTTTCCATTCCTATTTTGGCAGTTCGGTCTTTTTGCGTTAGCTGTCTGGTTGACCTGGTAGAAGCTTTATGGCTGCTTGTAGCTATTCCCTTCTTCGCCTTTGCCTGGGTACCTATCGAATTTCGCTCTAAATCTTCGTTGCCGTCGTTTACCTTTAGGCTTAAGTAATGAGCCAGCCTTTGTATGGTAGGGTATTGAAACAAGGTCACAGCTGGCAAATCTGTTCCAAAGATTTCGGTTAATTTCTTATGCGCCCGGATTAAAAGTAAGGAGTTTCCACCAAGGTCAAAGAAATTGTCATTAACTCCCACCTCCTCTATGTGCAGCAACTCTTGCCAAATCTGAGCAATTTGTTTCTCCGTCTTTGATTTAGCCCTGACTATTGCTGTTGCCAACTCAGGTCGCAACGTTTCTGGAGCTGGTAACCCACGGCGGTTTATTTTCCCACTGGAGGTCAAAGGCATCTCATTAAGAATGACAAAGGTTTGGGGAACCATGAAGTCGGGCAGTTTTTCTTTCAAATAGCTGGATAGCACCACTTCTAATTTTCTGGCATCAGAAGACGGTTCCAATTGTTTAGCTGGAACTACATAAGCTACCAAGCGTTTGTTAACCCCCTCCTCGGTATGAGTCACAACCACACTTTCCCTCACCGCAGGATGGTTGGTGAGGCTCATTTCAATCTCACCCAACTCAATGCGGAACCCCCGCACCTTAACTTGATGACCAACCCGACCAAAATTTTCAATATTCCCATTACTGAGATACCGAGCTAGATCGCCAGTTTTGTAGAGCCGTCTTATTCTCGTTTTATCCTCATTTGAAGACAGAAAAGGATTAGGGATAAATTTTTCTTCGTTTAACTCTGGACGATTGAGATAGCCTCTAGCCAAACCATCACCACCGATGTATAACTCACCCGTCACACCGATAGGAACAGGTTGATAGAACTGATCAAGAATATAAATTTGGACATTATTTATGGGACGACCAATAGGTGAAATCATTAGCCAGTTGCTAACTTCTCCAGTAAGCTTGTAGGTGGTAGCTTCTTGGATTTCTGTTGCCCCGTAATGATTGTATAAAGTTGCGCCCGTTTGGCGGAACAGATTAGCGATCGCTTTTGTGATTTGTAACTGCTCCCCACCTGTCATTACCTCCCGCAAACAAGTGGGAATCGGTCCAATTTCCACAGCCTCTGCCAACTGTTGAAGGGCTATGAATGGCAGATATAATCTTTCTATCTTTTTTTCAACGATGAACTCTAATAAGGCTAGGGGATTCCGCCGCATCTGTTCGGAAACGAGGACTAAGGTACCACCAGAACACCAGGTAGAAAAGATTTCTTGAAAAGAAATGTCAAAACTTGCGGGAGAAAATTGCAGCATCTTGGTTCCGCTGATAGCCAGTCGATTTTCAAGATGCCACTCAATCAAGTTTGAGAGACTCAGATGTTCCATAGCCACACCCTTAGGCTGACCGGTAGAGCCAGAGGTGTAAAGACAGTAAGCCAAGTTATTAGGTTGAACTTGGCTGACAGGATTCAAGTTGCTTTGTTGGGAGATAATTGTACGAGCTTCATCAAGGTGAATGATTGGACACCCTTGTGCAGCTTCTGCCAGTTGAGGTAAAGTGTTTAACAATACGCGAGTTGTTAACAGCGCTTGTACCTTGGCATTTGATAACATATATGCTAAACGCTCAACCGGATAGCTTGGGTCTAACGGTACATAAGCCCCGCCTGCCTTCAAAATAGCCAAAATAGCAACCGTCAATTCAATAGATCGTTCAAGGCAGATGCCCACTAAGCTTTCTGGTTCTACTCCCAAGCGTTGTAAATAATGGGCTAATTGATTAGCCCTATGGTTAAGTTCCCGATAGGTTAATAGTTCTTCTGCAAAGACAACCGCGACTGCATCGGGGGTTTGCTCAACTTGATCCTCAAACAACTGATGAACGCAACGGCGGGAAAATTCGGTTTGCGTATTATTCCACTCAACGAGCAAGCGATCGCGTTCGGCTTCCATCAACAGGGGTAGCTCACCTATACAGCCTTCCGGATTGTCCACAATACTTTGAAGTAAATTTTGACAATGGCAAATCATCCGGTTGATAGTTGCGTGTTCAAATAAGTCTGCGTTGTATTCCCACACCCACACCATTTCTGAACCACTGTCTTTAATTGATAAAGACAAATCGTAAGGCACAGCAAGGTTCTCTACATCCAGAGGTGTCAGGGTGAGATTTGCCAGTTCTAGCGTTGGCATCAAATCATCCCGCAGGATAAACAACACCTGGAACAAAGGCGGATAACTCATATCGCGTTCTGGCTTGAGTACCTCCACCAACTTCTGAAAGGGGTAATCTTGATGCGCTTCGGCTAGAGAGGTTGTGTTGCTTACGCGGAATAACAGCTCCTGGAAGGATGGATTGCCTGAGACATCGGTTCGCAGGACTAAAGGATTGCCGAAGTAGCCGATCGCCCCTTCAGTACCGGGGAGGTTACGCCCTTTAGTTGGCGAACCGACAACGATCTCTGGCTGCCCTGTGTAGCGGTAAAGCAACGTTTTGAACGCTGTCAAGAGCATCGCAAACAGAGATACCCCCTGCTGCTGACTGAGTTGCTTAAGTTTCTGACTTAATTCTTCACAGAGCGTCAGTTCTTGGCAAGCTCCTGAGTAAGTTTGAGTCGCAGGTCGTGGATGGTCAATGGGTAAGGGCAAAACAGGAAGATTATCCCCCAGTTGTTTTTTCCAGTAAGCTAGCTGAGGTTTTAGAAATTCATCTGTCAACTGTTGCCGTTGCCAAAGTGCAAACTCTTTGTATTGCAAAGATAATTCAGGTAGGGGGGACGGTTTACCATAGGAAAAAGCTTCGTACAGCGTCCCCACCTCTTGGAAAAATATTCCAAACGAGCCATCACCATCGCAGATAATGTGGTGCATACTCAACACCAAGATATGCCTAGCTTCCTCTAGCCGTAGCAAATGAACTCGCCAGAGCGGACTTTGGTTCAAGTTGAAAGGTTGTTGGACGATTTGAGTTGCTAACTGCCAAGCTACCGCCTCCCGCTCCTGTGCTTGTCGATTTTGCAAATCTTCAACAGGCAATGTTACCTTAAAGGAAGGCAAAATAACTTGCTTGGGTTCGCCCTCAATAATGGCAAAGTGAGTCCGCAAAATTTCGTGACGCTTGACGATTTCGTTAAGGCTCTGCTCTATTAGGGATACATTGATTACTCCTTTTATCTCAACAGCACCCCGGATATTATAAGCTGGATGACCAGGTGTCAACTGGTCAAGGAGCCACATGCGCTCTTGTTCAAAAGATAGCGAGGTATAATCTAAATTTGAAGGCATCATCGTCTAACAATTAGCAATTATTAATTAGCGCTCTCAACCAGTATGCATTGTTGTAACCGCGACAGCCGATCTGAAGGCTGCTGTGAAACAATTTTCTAAAATGTTCAGCCCTTGTTCCAATTCCTGCTCGGAAATCGTTAAAGGCGAAAGACATTTTATAACCTGCCCTTTGGAACCGCAAGTTTCGATCACTAACCCCTTTTCAAAGGCTTTTCGTGCAATGTTACTAGCTAAGTCACCATCTTTGCAGTCCAGACCCTGAATCATGCCGCGTCCTCTAACAGAAAAATCCCATTCCCAGTTATTTTTGACTATTTGCTCCAAACGGTTACGCAGTATTGTTCCTTTTTCTTTGACGGAGGCTGAAAAACAGTCATTCTGCCAATAAATTTCCAAGGCAGCTTTGGCAGTAACAAAGGCTAGGTTATTCCCCCGGAATGTACCGTTATGTTGACCTGGTTTCCACTGGTCTAATTCCGGTTTTATAAGTACCACTGAGAAAGGCAGACCAAAACCACTCAATGATTTGGAGAGGATAACGAGGTCTGGAGAAATTCCCGCTTCTTCAAAACTGAAAAAGGTTCCAGTCCGTCCGCATCCTGCTTGAACGTCGTCAACGATTAACAAGACATGATGCTTCCGACAGACCTTTAAAAGCGATCGCAACCAGGAAAAACTTGCTACGTTAACCCCGCCTTCTCCCTGAACTGTTTCTAAGATTACCGCTGCCGGAAGATCTACACCGCTACTTCTATCTGACAGTACCTTATCCAAATACTCCGTTGTATCCACATCTGAACCCAGGTACCCGTCGTATGGCATAAACGTTACTCCTATAGTGGGAATTCCTGAAGCCTCCCGATAATAGGCATTAGCCGTCGCTGCAAGGGAACCAAGGGTTACGCCGTGAAAGCTGTTGGAAAAGGAGATGACATTATGCCGTCCTGTGGTGTTGCGGGCAATTTTCAAGGCTGCCTCGATAGCATTGGTCCCAGTCGGACCACAGAACTGAATTTTGTAATCCAATTCTCTAGGCTTGAGAATAATTTCTGCAAAAGCTATAAGGAACTCTTTTTTGGCTACAGTTGCCATGTCGAGACTGTGAACAAGCCCATCTGCATTTATATAATCTAACAGCCGTTCTTTCAGTTTCGGGTTATTATGTCCGTAATTTAACGTTCCTGCTCCGCTAAAAAAATCTAGATATTTACAACCATTTTCATCTTCCAAAATAGAGCCTTGTGCTTTCTTGAATACTGTAGGAAATGAACGACAGTAGTTGCGTACATTCGATTCTAATTGATTGAAAACTATCATCTTTATGGAATGGAAGACTTGTGAATTGTTTACGAGCCATTTAAAGACTTTACTTATTCTCTATAATTAAGCTCTTCCGCTGTATATTGCACAAGGAGAAAAAAGCTTCTCGTTTTCAAATTCCTCAGATAAGTGAAGACCAAAATATTCTTCGTACTTTTTCACATTGACCGCATCATATTGAGAAAATATAACCTGAGGGTCTGTATAGCCAGCCAACTTAATTGCCTCAAGATAATCCTCTGGAGACCAGAAGTAATCGTGAAAATCCATTATCTGAGTATCTCCCAAGTAAATTCTCATTGGTAACGGTTCTCCAGAGCTATATTTCTTCTCAGGAACTCCACCCATAAAGGTCGTGTATTTAACACCCGTGTATTTCGTGTTATCCACGTAAATTATTAGTGGAGCGCCGCTCTTTAATGTTTTACGTATCGCTTGTAATGTTGCAACAATTGCATCATGATTTGCATAGGTAGGGAAGACGTGATTTGATATGCAAGCATCAAAAGGTACAGGTGAATCTGGAATTTCGTTTTCCTTAATCACAAAATACTGAATTCCATCATTAAAAGATTTAGCCCTATCGATCGCTTCAGGATTAACATCAACACCTATGGGTTCACAAGAAAGTCTATCTTTTACATATCTTGAGATTTTGCCATTACCGCATCCGAAGTCCAATATTTTGGAATTGCTATCAACATAACGGGATAAAAGATCTACTTCAGGAATATATCCAAAAACCCATACATCCGGACGCCGTTCGAGAAAATTTTGTTGACCCGCCGCTGAATAATCCTTAATTAATTCATTCCAGTTTGGTAACTTATCTAGCTTTTCTTGCATACTTTTAACCTCTTGTTTTTACCGTTACAACTCTTTTTCAGTCTAAAAAACCGTATCACAACACCAGGCTAATATAGCTTTAGCTGATGTATATTTATTTCGGGCTTGCTGATAAATAGCGCTTCTCTCATCTTCAAGAACCTCATAGTCTACTTCTGCACCTCGTTCTGCTGGTAGATCGTGCATCAAAATTGTTGAGGAATTTGAAACTCGCTCAAGCAAAGTCTTAGTAACTTGAAACCCTTTAAAATTATCTAACCATTTGCGATCAAACTTTTCCTCCCCCATACTACGCCATCTTGTCGTGTAAACCACATCGACTTGTTCTGGAAGCTCTTGGGGATTATGGTGATAAAATATTTTAGCAGAAGATTCTTGAGCAAATTCCTTTGCTTGACGAATGACTTGTTCCTTGAATCCGTACTTTGACGGGGTGATGAATGTTAATTCCATTTGCGGAATTCTCGATGCTGCTAAGAGAAAAGAAGTAGCAATATTTCCTCCTTCACCCAAGAATAAAACCTTTCTTCCTTCTAATTGATTAAATTTTTCTTGAATTGTCGCTAAATCAGCAATTGTTTGAGTAGGATGTTCTTCATCACTTAAAGCATTGATAACGCTCATTTTTGGAGGTACAGTAAATATTTTAGCTTCACTAGTCTCTTTGCATCTAATGACTAATACATCCAAATATTCGCCAAGCACTCCTGCCGTATCTTCTATTGTTTCCCCTGTGGTTAATTGCAGATCATCAGGTCGGTATGTGATAACAGATGCTCCAAGATTAGAAGCAGCTAAAGTGAATGATGTTTTTGTCCGGGTAGAAGGTCTATTAAAATATACTCCTACATTTTTGCCTAAAAGTAAAGATTGAGGATTTTCAATTTGACTTATTTTGATTGTATTGTTCACCAACATTCTCAATTCATTTGAACTGACATCGGTAATTGACAATAAGTTTTTAGGCATAAGAAGGATTTAGGTCTATATTTATCCATTTTTCTCGAATTATTCAAATTCTTCGTTACAATTCTTCTATTTCAAAGCCTCAACAAACAGTGAATAGTAATTATTCCCATATTTTACTCCAGCTACTTCACTTGCGAAGTCTACCCTAAGTTCAGGATAATTACTCTTCATGTACTCACTCTTCTCTATCTGACGAAATCCTCCTTCCCGCAGCAGCATAGACAATGTCTCGAAATCATAACCAAACTTATGAGCATGAAGAAATATACCTGGATTTGGTCCTGCACCCGCATACGTGAGAAATCCCTCCAGTCGCGTGCGCGTTGCTGGCCGATGGAACTGATTCGATACTTTCAAAGGTTTCGATTTTTTAGGTGGCGTGTTTTTGTACAGAATTTTAGCTATTTCTTTGATGTGGCTGGCTAGCAGTTCTTTATCTTCGGGTGTCATTGTCATAAAGATTCTCCCTAACTAACACCATTTTCTCAGCAGACGGGCGCAAAAGTATAGCCCCAAATCATTTGCGAGAATAACTCGCAAAGTCATTTTCTCGTTTCTGTCTTTTTTAAAAATTGGGATGCTCTCAGTGGATGACACAGAGTGTTTGAAGAATCATTGACAATGCTCCTTTAAATATGTAGATATTCTCTGTAATCCAGGCTCAATATACGTTGTGGGACAGGCAAAATTCAACCTCAAGAAACCGGGATCGGGCTTTTGAAAATCTATGCTGGGCATTGTGCTTACCACAACATCCCGAACTAGATTGACAGCGAAGTGCGCCGAATTTTGTCCGATTTCTGAAATATCTATATTGGCGAAAAAGCTTGCTTGTGGTTCTAACAACAGCTTTAAACCAAGCCTACTGGAAACTTCTTTAAAAAGAAGCCAATTTTGGGTTAGCATCGCTCGATGCTTTTCAATTAAATCGTCCCAAGAGTTAAGTAAGGTTTCACTCAGAATTTGACCCAGTAAATTTGTGGAGATATTTAGAGTTGCCTTAACATCCAGGATCAGTGGGATGTATTCTGGGGGAGTAATTAAATAGCCCACACGGAAACCTGCAATAGCTAGAGATTTTGAAAAACTGTTAATAATGAAATGTCGGTCAGAAAACGAAATAGCGCTCTCGACAGGCTGATTTGTAAACCCTAAAGCTTGATAAACCTCATCAAAGATAACTGGGACACCTAAAGAAGCGATCGCTTCCAACTCTTGAACACTCAACACCGCTCCATGCGGGTTGCTGGGGGAGTTAATGATAATAGCTTTGGTTTTTGATGTAATTAACCGAGGTAGTTGCTCAACATCAACACAATATTTGTCATTGAGTGGAGCAAAGCGGCAGTGTAGCCCAAAAATTTGAGCCAAAATTCTGTAAGGCGGAAAATGTGCCTCAGCTAATATTATCTCACCGTCTGGCTCTGCGAACATAGCAAAGATAGCATTTAATGCTCCCATCGCCCCATCTGTAATGCATACCCTTGCTGGTGAAAGGTCATAGTTGAATTTTTCTTGGTAGTAGTTACAGATGGCCTTACGCAAGCTCAGTTGTCCATTAAACTCACCGTAACGTGTATGTGCCCTTAAATCTGGACGAGTCAGAGGAACATCAACATAATCGAATGGATTAAATGACGAAATGCCCAGGCAAAAGTCTATTGGCTCCACCCCGCAGTTGGCTTGCTGGGCAAACAGTTCAAGTACTTTATCTGCTTCTAGTCCAAGGTGTGTGATGTTTTTTGTGAGCATAACGGATCTACCTTGCTTTCAAAGCTGCAACAACTTGCGATCCCATCTCGGTCGTGGAGACAAGTTCATAGCCCTCTTCATAGATATCGACTGTTCTATACTTGCATAGGACTTCATCCACCGCAGATTCAATCGTTCGAGCCGCTTTCTCGTGGTTAAATGTCTGACGACACATCATTGCTACCGATAGGATAGTTGAAAGCGGATTGGCTTTTTGCTGTCCTGCAATGTCAGGAGCGGTTCCACCAACCGACTCGAATAAGCCAAATCCGTATTCATTTAAGCTAGCCGACGGTAATAAACCAATAGAGCCGATTATACCTGCCCCTAAGTCACTTAAGATATCACCAAACAGATTTGAACACAACAGCACATCAAAGTTCTGTGGACGAAGCACCATTTGCATGGCCATATTATCTACCAGAATGTCGTGGCACTTAACCTCTGGGTAGTCTTGCGCTTCTTCTTTAAGTACTGATAGCCAAATATCAAAGATTTCGGGAATAGCATTGCCTTTGTGGACGAGATGTAGTCGTTTGCGCCGCTTATTTGCCACAGACAAAGCTCGTTTGACGATGCGACGCACCTCCAATTCGTGATAATACATCTCTTGCTTAGCCCAGCGTCCCTGTTCGTCTCTCCCCTGCGTTCTCTCTCCATAATATATACCGGAGACAAGTTCTCGCACAATTAGGATATCTACGTTATTTAATCTTTCCGGGCGTAGGGGAGAAACCGATTTAAGTTGAGAAAAAGCCCGTATGGGGCGTAGGTTGGCAAACAAGTTATACTGCTTACGCAGAATACCAATTGGTTCATCGGCTACAGCACCGAAGAGGATCGCGGCTTGCGGGTTGGTTTTCAATTCGTTGCAGCGTCTTTCAGTCTCTTCCGACAGGTAACGCCCACTTTGTTTAAACTTGGCTTCGCCAACAACATGGTCGGTAACATCAAGGTCAAGATCGTACAAATCAGCCACGACCCCGAGTACACGCATTCCTTCTTTTACGATTTCAGAACCGATCCCTTCTCCGGGCATCAGCATAACGTGGTATTTATTCATGATTTACTCTTAAAGATTCTGAAAGTTCTTGAACCTTTAAGACTGACTTGCAGTACAGTCTTAGCCCGACGTGACCTTACTCCGTTAGCTGAGGAAATGGTACGCAGAACTCTTTTCCAAGTTGGGTTAATTTGGCAACAACATTTGCCTCAATAGGGATGCCTGTAGCTAATCGTTGCTGTTTGGTTTGAGCCTCAATTTCGCCTGGTACATAAATAGGCTGTCCTTCCTTAAGCGGTTTACTTTGGTGCAAATCCGCTACTAATTGAGAAACACGTTCGCAAAACCCCTTGTAAGGTATAAAACTGTTCACATCAATCGCCACAAAGAAATGACCAATGTTCTGCCAGTTGACAATATGGTGATCGAACGCTGCGCCCGTCAAAACAGCTGATAACATCTGAACCATCAGGGCTAAACCATAGCCTTTGTGCTCGCCAACAGGCAACATCAATCCTGCCATACCCTCGTTTGGGTCCTCGGTAGGTTGTCCATCTTGGTCAAGTGCCCAGTCTAAGGGCATTTTCTGACCTGCATGGGACAACAGATACATTTTGGACCAAGCTACCTTGCTAGTTGCCATATCGAGTACTACGCCCCCCTCAATTCCTCCCGGAACTGCAATTGACAGCGGATTATTACCTAAAAGTCGTGATTTTCCACCCCAAGGAGCCATGTAAGGCATAACGTTGGTAAATGCTAGCCCAATCATGCCCTCATTCGCCGCCATCATGGTGTAATATGACGCAGCCCCAAAGTGAGTACTTTGGCGTACCCCCACCCCGGCGATACCACACTGGCGAGCCCGTTTTATCGCCTCATGCATAGCCCGTACACTAACCACCATACCGAAGCCGTTGTCGCCATCAATTAAGGCTGTAGCTGGGGTTTCCGTCACTACAAGGATGTTGGGGTGTATGTTGGTTTGTCCTTGTTGGATGTCACGAACATAGATCGTGAGTTGAGCAATACCATGCGAATCAACACCGCGCAGGTTGGCTTCGATAAGCGTATCCGCAATGATTTGAGCATCATCAGGTGGGATTGACAGGTTCTCGAATAGTTGAGTGACCCAAGTGTGTAGCAACTCGGCACGGTATCTAGGAGCTAATTCGTCCATAAAATTTAAATATCCGTGATGTAACCTGCTACAGCACTACGTGCGGCAACGTGGGGAGAGGCGAGATAAACAAAAGAATCAGGATTGCCCATTCTACCTCGGAAATTACGGTTGGTCGTCGAAAGACAAACCTCACCATCACCAAGCACCCCACCGTGTGCGCCGTAACAGGCTTTGCAACCAGGCGATTCAATCACGGCTCCACTCGCTACGAGGCTCTGTAAAATTCCGTCTTGAACTATGCGACGATACACATTCATGGTTGCAGGCACAATCATGAATTGGACTCCGTTTGCTACCCTCTCACCTCTAAGAGATTTGGCTACTACGGCAATATCTTCAAACTTAGCTCCTGTGCAAGAACCCACATAGACTTGATGGACTTTAATTTTGTCAGCCTTTGCTTTTTCAATGGAATGTACATTGTCAGGTCGATGGGGATAAGCGACCACGGGTTGTAACTCTTCGGCTCGATAGACGATACGTTGGTCGTATTCAAAATCTTCGTCTGTTGTGACTGGCTCAAAATCATCTTTGCCTGTCACCTTACGAAGATAGTCTAAAGCTTTGCCGGAGAGAGGCATGATGCCATTTTTCGCTCCCGCTTCAACGGTCATATTGCACAGAGTAATTCGCTCTTCAGGAGACATATTGTCTATAGTAGAGCCAGTGAACTCAAGTGTTTTATTTGATGCTCCTGCCATAGTAATGTCGCCAATTAGGCGTAGAATTATATCTTTGGCTGTTACATTTTTGGGTAGCTCTCCTTCAATGCGAACTTCGATGACTTCGGGGACTCGGAACCACAACTTGCCCGTTCGGAAAACGGCAACCATATCGTCTAACCCAATACCGGAACCAAAAGCATTGAATGCGCCATAGGTCACCGAGTGAGAGTCAGTTCCCAAAATCAACGCACCAGGTCTGACGTGACCTTCTTCACACATCATTATGTGACAGATACCATAGTTGGAACCATAGGGGTAATATTTTTTAATCAGATGTTTTTCTGCAAATTGATCCATTACCACCGACAATTCTCGCGTGGCTACGTCTTTTGCTGGCACTAGATGGTCTTGGAACAGAATAATCTTATCAGAATCCCACACTTTGGCATCCTCGCCAAACTCTTTGTAGAATATTTCACTCAATGGTTTTAAGGCTGGATCGTGGGTAAAAGCCACATCAATATTCGCGTCAACAAACTCTCCTGTGGTGACGCTTTTTTTACCCGCAGCACGAGCCAAAATTTTATGGGTCATACTTTGTGCAATCATGCTATTTCTCCTGTGGCAATTTTTTGCTTAATATGGTTAAGTAGTCCGCCAGCTTCCATAATGTCGGTCAAAGGTCCAAAATCCCCATACTCAAACCTTTGATTTTCAACTTGGAAGTATCGTTGCTCGGTATTAACTGTCACCTCTTTCCCGACGATGGCTTCATCAAAGGGATGTTCGTATTGAATGGGAAGTAACAGCCCCATATTGATGCAATTGCGGAAAAAGATGCGGGCAAAACTTCTGGCAATCACAACCTTGCTCCCGGCGTAAGCCAAGGCACGCGGAGCAGTATCACGACTAGAACCACACCCGAATTCACGCCCAGCAAAAATAACGGTGAATGGTGAACGCTGTGTTTTAGGGTCTACATAAGGGGGATCCGACTTATAATCAATCAGGGCAATCCGAGCTAACAACTCTTCACCTTCAAGGGGTTCAAATCGCCCAGGTGACATCACGTCTGTATCAACAAAGTCGCCACAGTAAAATGCTTTTCCAGTAATAATTTTATCCATTTATACTGCCTCTATTTTTTGACTATTAATGTAGGTGCGAATGTCGTCACGGGACAACCAGCGATCTTTAGACTTGGCGTATGCCAAAAGATTACTTGCTAGCTCCTCTGATAGCGGAATGCCGATTTGCTCAAGTGCATACCGTACATTGGTCATTCCGCTTGTAGGACCGATGATTATATCTTGGCTAAGCCCCAGTTTGCTGGCAGGGACACCAGAAAAGACATAGTCCTCGAAATCAATGCCAAGTTTTCTGGCTTTCAAGATGGCTGCTGAATGGGTTCCAGCCGCAGTGGCAAAGACTTGCTTCCCGACTAACGGTGTAATTGGGGTGATGGTACTCTCGGTGTATTCGGCGAGCTTCTCACAGTATGGTTTAATATACTCAAGATTAAAATTGTTATTTCCAGCCTGATAGAGCAGCACAATCACTTGTTCTAGGGGGCTATTGCCAGAACGCTCGCCAATGCCTAAAAATGTACCAGCGATCGAATCAGCACCAGCCATTGCAGAAGCCATTGCACAAGCTACGCTCAACCCTTTGTCATTATGCCCGTGCCATTCGACTTCAATGTTTACTCCTGCTTTTGCAATCCGCTCAAGGGTAAACTGTGTGATTCTTGCGGCACCACTAGGGAGACTTTCACCCACAGTGTCACATAAACAGATCAGCTTTACCCCTGCATCAATGGCACTCTTAATAATCCTATCAAGGTCGTCAGCCGGTGTCCGCGTTGCATCTTCAATAGCTAATGAATAGTGCATATCGAGATCGCTTAAATATTTCCCTACTTCGGCAAGACGGTCTAGCATCTTATCTAAATCCCAGTCTTCCACCCGCCTGCGGATAGGACTTGTCCCAAGAAAAAAATCTGCCTGCACTGTTATCGTACTTGCTTGAGCGAGTGCAACAATCGACTCTAAATCTTTAATTAGTGTTCGTGCAAGGCAAATTGGTTTTATACCAAGCTTGTTTTCTTCTATATGACGAATAAGTTCACGACATTCTTCAAATTCTTGTTGGGAAATCGCCGGAAAACCGATGAACATATTATGGACACCAACCTTAGCGGCTAAATTAAGTAGCTCTTTTCGCTCCTCTAGCGAGGGCTTGCGAACAAAAGCGGCTTGTGTAACCTCACGGATGTCATCAGTAATTTTGACCTTTTTTAGATGAGCGGGAGGATCCTGATTCCAAGAAAAAATTCTTTGATATTTTCAGAAGTTGTCATACGTCTTACAATCTGTTTGTAAATGATTATGAAGAAGTGGATTTAGACTTGGCAAGCCATTTAGCTATTAAACGAGCAATCTGTTGTGGCCTGGGAAATAATGGCTCAATTATTTACGATTCTTAGTATATTACTACATCGTTTAAATACGCTTTTTAATTCATTGTTACAAAAGGCAACATTGTGACTATCTTCCGTGACCTCAGGCATAAATGATCGTGATCGCGGTTCGGATGGTGGTCTTGACGGGAGCAACGCGATTTGGTGAGGTTTGGCAAAAAACAAGCGATCGCTAAAAATTATATTTAAGTAAAAAGTGATTTTATTTGCAGTAAACATACTGATTGGCAGGATAAATCATCTTCATGAGATATCTCAAAAAGAGTACTAGTAAGTAATTTGAGGATTCTTTAAAATAATATCTGCAACTAACTTTATTACTGAGTATCGATTGTTGTAGCCAATCAAGGAAAGTCCAAATAAAGGTATAAAATTTATTAAGCGTTTTTCGGCTTGATGAACGAATTTAAGATAGAATCACAAAAATTATCCCAGCTTCCAGCTATCCATTGGCATCGAAGATGGAGCATAATTTCAGCATTATTTTTTAACCAAAACTTACCGTTTCCTTTCATGCGTAAATTAACAACTTGACGAATTAAACTTTCAACTGCGCCACTACCAAGGGAGAGTTTTTGAAATGCAACTTCGTTATACTTTAAAAGCCGCCGTCGATAAGCTTTTAAAATATAATTCCGCTCTCTTACTAAAGTTTTACAGCGTTCCCCAGTAGCCGATAATATAAACTCGCCCATGTTTCTCATTAAATCTAAGGCATGACCTTTATTTAAGGTTTTCCGAGCCTCTTTAAACCACTCTTGACGCTCATTATTTGTGCTAAAAGCAGCATCGGCAAAGTCTTGTAAATGCTCTGCTGCATGATAAAAATCTAATAGTTGATACGTTTCACCTGGGCAGTCTAACTTCTTTAATAAAGGTGGAATATGTTTCCAAATCCATTCCGCACCGTCAGCAATTAATAAGACTTGTTTAGCCTGACTAATCCCTAAATGAACCAAGTACATTTCTAGGATTTGTAAAAATCCTTGATATCCTTCATAAGTCCCATCATTGGTAATAAGAATATCTCCAATTTTGATTTTTTTACCTTGTTCATTCACTACATAAATAGTTAATAACTTTGGTTCAATCCATTCTCCTGTAAAGCCTCTACGATTATTTTTTATCTTACGTCTCCCTTTTTTATTAATCCGGATACGTGTACGCCCACTGTCTACAGCAATTACAACACGTCGGTCTTTAAGAGTATTTAAAGTAAGTAAATTACCAGATTTTAAATCATTCAACTTGTTATTACGTAATTCTAATCCTAGTTGACAAAAATAATATGTTAGCCGTTCTATTCGTTTTACACTAATATTTATTCCCCAACCAATTAATGTTGTACGTGCAGCTTCAAACGAACCAGCAATTGCACCATATTGGGCAACCGGTGAGAAAACAATAGGGGTTAAGCCTTCAGACATTTTTAAATATTTTAAGAATGGTAAAAATCCTTCGTGCAAAGAATTTTTATCTTTATTTGGTTGATTTTGCCGTTCAACTACATATGGTAATTTTAAGGTAACTTCGACATTACCGACTGTTAATACTTGCCGCTTTTTATAACCGTGTTTTTGTGTTTTATTATGCCACCATCCCTGTGTCTGCTGCATTGCTTTATCCAAAAACTCTTGAGATTTCGACAAATTGTGAAGCAATAAAGCAATACATTCTCCTGCTAAAATTAATGCATATTCCCTAATTTTATTCTCACGTACTTTTAAAATTTGTCCATCCCATTCTGATATGTTCGTTAATTCTAAAATTTTCGTAACGTTTTCTTGAAAATCTGACAATGATTTGCTTAAATCGAAAGTAGAATATATATTATTTTTCATCGTAAGTATTCCCTGTTTTTGTTTTGATGTTAGATATCAAAACCTTTACTCCAAAGGTCATCCTACCTTTTTTTTAGGACAAAAAATTCGTCATCTTCAGATCCGAAAATCGTAAGCAAATTTAAGCCAGTATAAATACGGTATTAACTGTCATAAAAATAGAAATGTACTGAAACTAATTTTTAGCGATCGCTTGATTTTTATCCGACCTCACCAAATCGCGTTGCTCCCATCAAGTAATTGCTTGTTTTCAGGGCTTTTTTTAAAGTCTGCACTTGACAAAGCTTCTGATGTGGGTTTAACCCGGATTTCTCACAAGTCAGAAAAAAACGCTTAGGTTAGCCAAATGTAAAATAGTTTAATTAATACATTATCAAAATACCTTCAGAGCCTGGTATTTTCAAGTAAAAGCCGAAGTATCTGAAGATAGATAAAATACATTAAAAGTGCTTAATACTGAAGCAAAAAACTTTTAGTGATAAAAATTGACATGGCAATTGATGGGTTAAATCAAGTAAAATAACCCAAAAAATTAGTTATTAAAAACCAGAATTCAGTTATTACTTGTTAATTAAATTAGACCATTATTGACAATTGACTGACTTGGTAGTTGAGATAAACACTTATAAACCGTTGTAAAAATCTCCTGATAAGGGCAAGCACTGCTAATTGCGATTAAAACTCGTCGTTTACTAATAGTAATAACTGCCCCTAACTTCAATAGTTTTGCGCGGATAGTCTCAACAGTTGCATTTTTGAATTCCGTTTTTGCTAAACATTGCTCTCGCAGGGCATTTATTAAAATGTAAGCAATCGATGCAAACCACAAACGTAATTGATTTCCTTCAAATGTGTGGGTACTAGTCCTATCACTGTGCAATCCTAACTTTTGTTCTTTTAGACAATTCTCCATATTACCCCATTGGTGACAAGTTAAAGCTGTAAGTCTTTTGTCAAGAGGCTTTGAGAGAATTGTTGAAAAAAAACTGGTCAGTCCCACGTTGAAGATCGCGAAAAGGTGCGACAATTAACTTAATATTTGGTTTTCGCTTCTGTTTGATAATA
>NZ_JAOWRF010000389.1 GCF_025753815.1 Plectonema radiosum NIES-515
CAATCCCCGTATCTCGCTCAATTATCGAACGAATGATACAAGGAAATGAGCGCCTACTGTCAATGATTAACTCCTTACTAGAGCTTCATTCCAGCGAAGAACAAGGAATTGTGCTGCAACGTGAACTTGTGCAATTTGGCACACTTTTGCCAGCCGTTATCAGAGATTTGGAGCCAATGCTGTCAGAAAACAAAGTGACTTTAAAGAACTTGGTTCCGAAAGATTTACCGTTAATCATGGCAGATTCGACTAAGTTGCAACGAGTTTTGCAAAATTTGTTGACTTATAGTTGGCTGCACAACCCACCCGGATTACACTTAACTGTGAAAGCGACAGTTGAGGATCAAGTAATTCGCTTGTCAATTCAAGATAACGGTGTGGGGATGAACAAGTTAGAATGTGCGAGGCTGTTTGATTTGTTTGTCCGCGATCCTCAAGCTCGTTCTTCAACTTGCACAGGCTTAAAATTATATATTTCTCGACAAATTATTAAAGCACATCTTGGTGAAATTGGCGTTAAAAGTAATCCCAAGCGCGGTTTAACTTTCTGGTTTACCTTACCTTTGGCAAATTTACCGACAACGAGCCGCTGATAATGTCACTATGGAAATGGTTGACAGTGCAAAATTCCCAAAATTAATCATGACAATGCGTGAATTTTTAATTTTCCGTTTGCATAGGGTGTCATAATCAGAAGAAGTTGACCGAAGTTATGGAAATTGGTCACAGGCTAATGAATACCGTCGTTAGAAAAGTGCAAAGGTGTTGGAAAACAGCCATATGGGGAAATACATCAACAACAGATGCAATTTTCGGGGAGTATAAAACTTGGCGCGATCGCTTTTTGTGGCAAAGGTTACATTTAGGAATCTGGATCGCTATTCTCTGCGTATTTACATTTATTTTACGCGACATCTTGCAACAGGTATTTCACATGCAAGAAGTCGCAAAGATACCGCACGAGATTAAAAATCTTGCTTTAACTATCAATACCTGCATACTCCTATGTTTATTAGTGTGTTTGGCTCTACACAAAACTAACATAGCGCGTCGTTATCCGGGGCGTCTTTTTTTAGGTTTATCCTTTTCTGTCACTTTAGTTGAGCAATTTGTCGCTACCTTCAAAGGTTTCGCTCTCCCCGATCAATTAGCTTGGATTATCGCCTTTTTAACTCAAGCTATGATGATTCCAATCCGCTGGTATCTCCATCTGGGATCGCAGTTGGGAGTGGTAATTTATTATTTTGTCGTAAATACAGTCCTAGGGTTGAAACTACCCCCACCATTCAGCAAAGAGCCGATATTCGGCATCACAATGATTTTGTTGATATTTTGGGTATGTTTCATCTGCGATTTGGGTGTATATTTATACGAAATGCTGCAACGGTCGGAATTTTATGCTCGTAAAGAACTTGAGATTATTAACGATAAATTAACCGTTACAGAAGCTAAATATCGAAATATATTTGAAAACGCAGTTGAGGGAATTTTTCAAAGTACTGCTGATGGTCGTTATATTACCGCAAATCCCGCATTAGCACGTATTTATGGCTACGCATTCCCAGAAGAAGTGACGACATTAATTGACATTAAACATCAATTGTACGTTGACCCGAATCGCCGTGGTGAGTTTGTCCGTTTAATTCAAGAGTATGGTAGCGTATCTGAGTTTGAATCGCAAATTTATCGCCGCGATGGTAGCATTGTTTGGATATCAGAAAATGCCTATGCAGTCCGCGATTCTAGGGGACAACTGCTTTATTACGAAGGAATGATTGAAGATATCACCAAGCGCAAGCAAGCAGAAGAAGCGCTAAGAGTATTTTTTCATGCAGTTTCCCACGATTTACGCAACCCGGTGCTAGGAACTTTAATGGTGCTGAGGAATTTGCTATCGCGTTCAGAAGAGAATATTGCTGTTTCCCGCTTCATTTTAGAGCGGATGGAACAAAGTAGCGATCGCCAACTTAGTTTGATTAATTCGTTACTGGAAGCTCATATGAGCGAAGTTCAAGGCGTAGCTTTACAACTTCAGCCAGTAGAATTATTGAAAGTCGTAGAAGCAGCGATCGCAGACTTAAAGCCGATGCTAACAGAAAATCAGGCGTTGCTGATAAATCATGTCACCGCAGATTTGCCGATAATCAATGGCGATCCTACCCAACTATGGCGAGTATTCTCTAACTTGATTGTGAATGCAGTCAAACATAATCCCCCAGGATTAACAATTACCATTAATGCCAGGGTCGATGATGATAAGATTTGTTGCAGCGTCGCTGATAATGGCGTGGGAATGAGTCAAAAACAAAGCGATCGCTTATTTGACCTTTACTTTCGAGGCACCACCGCCCGTAATTCTATTAGTTTAGGATTAGGCTTATATCTATGTAAGCAAATCATCACCGCACATGGCGGGGAAATTGGCGTTAAAAGTGCAATCAATGCTGGGGCAACTTTTTGGTTTACACTACCAATATTTCAAGCTGATAAATAGCTTACATGCGAATAAATTCGCCGTTGGCACTTCCTCCCCTGTCTGAAAGCCAAGGGGCTTCCGATTTTCTTGTGATAATCGCTCGGAGGGGAGAGGAAGAGCAGAGCTCTGCTGTTCCTCTCTTAAAATGGAAAGTGATCGCCTAACCATTACTCTGAAAGTGAATTTTACAAATTTTGACCTGTATAAATCGATCGCACTTCGCCGTTGCGACGCACAACAGCTTCACCCTTACTCACCTCCACTAAAGTCCAACCGCTAGAGCCAATGCTTTCACCCACATCAATCCGACGCGTTACACCATCAACTTTAAACAAAGCCGCAGATTTGTCACCTAACTCTAGCAATCCTTCCAAAGTATGGGTAGGAGCCGCAACAGTTGACAAATATGCCTGTTTTTCAATTTTTGGCTCTTTTGGCGTTGGCACTTCCGGTGCTGTGGCTACGGGTAGTTTTGGTGGCGCGGCTTGAAAAGCAGTAACTTTTAACACAGGTAAAGGATTAGACGGTTGTCGCAATGTAATCGGTGCTGTTCGCACAGCCACAGGCTTGAATTCGGTTCGCACCGCAGCCGTCACCATTTTTACAGGCACGGGTTTGGCTGGTTTGGGGACAGATTTTAAGGCATTTTTTACTGGTGTCGGTTTAGATGCGTGAGAAGATGCCGCTGGTAAAATTTTCCGAACCCCAGCAATTGGGGGTGGTGCATAGCGCATTGGTTGCGGTGCTTGATAAACTGGAATGTAGATCCGCTCGACGATGGTTGTGCGGGATGCGGCAGGGGGGGTTGTATTGTTAGCGGCGAGAACTGGTGGTAAATTACCCCTAGCTGATGGTTTTATTGTGGGGGTAACATAAGCAAAAGCTGTTTGGGTAGGAATTACCGCAGTGGCGATCGCACTTTTGGTAGATTTTTGAGAGGTTCTTGCTTCTTGTCTGTCGATGGTTGCCAGCGCTCCCAACATATATTGAACTAAATCTGCCTCAACTTCAACTTTGGCAGCCAATTGGGTCTGTAATTTTGGCTGTTGAATCGATTGCTCGATCAATTTAGAATTTACCCGGTTAATTAGTCCAGAGTTGAGCAAAAAGATCATACCAGCGATCGCCACACCTAAGGTAGCTCCAAAAGACAGCAATTTGCCCAAAGCAATCCGCGCTTTGTGATGCTTTTTCCTGACTGATTTAGTTGCACCAGTCGCACCAACCACATGAGAAGCTGTTTGTATGGGTTGCGATGTTTCGGGTAAAACGATTTGCGCTGTTCTGGGGGTGGGGATGACATATTCTGGATACAGCGCCGTTTGCAAGTCCTCTATACGGCTTCGTGACCCACGACTGCCGTAATGTATTGTTTGGGAAGGCATCCCATTACTATGCAAAACATTGTCAATATCGGCAAACAATTCATCCATAAAGCCATCAGCATATGACTCTATCGACCAGGGTTCGCTGCCGATCAGCTCTTCTGAGGGTTCCGGAATTATAAGATGGGTGCTGGCTTGTTGTGACATAGCGATTTTAAGTTGTGGCTTTTGGGACGATAGAGTTCGTCTATACTGCCTGAAAGTATGAATTTTGCCTATTTCTATCCAATAAGAGCGTCCAAACTACACAAGTTGATTGCGTAAGTAGTATGAAATGTCAACTTGAAACTGGAAACTGCTGATAATGCCAGTTTTTCACTAATGTCATCTATCATACCAGTCTCTTCCGGTTTCACCCTACTACTATACTCATCCTTCATAAAGTTTATTTTAAGCTAAGGCAGAAAACTCCTTCGGTGTCTTGTTCCTACGTAATTCTAAATATAGTAATAGGGCATTGACATCAGCAGGATTAACACCTCCTATACGTGATGCTTGTCCGATTGTCAGTGGTTTTACGGTGTTCAGCTTTTCCCGTGCTTCTTTAGATAGGGTATCAATCGTTGCGTAGTCTAGATTTGCTGGCAATTGACGGTGTGCTTGACGGGCTATTTGGTCAATCTGATTTTGTTGGCGTTGTAAATACCCAGAGTATTTAATGTCAATTTCCGCACCTTCTTTTTCCGCAGTTTTTAAGTTGGGGTTGCCGATTCCATAGCGATCGAGGTGAATATAATGGAATCCTGGACGCCGTAGCAAGTCAGCGAGGGTGATTGAACCTTTGATTAGTTGTTGAGTACCGGAGGCGATCGCCTGCCCGATTTCTGATTGTTCTTTTACCCGCGTTGCGTACAGCCGTTCTTTTTCGGCGCTAATATTCTCTTGCTTGCGGGTAAATAATTCCCAGCGGCGATCGTCAATTAAACCGATTTCTCGTCCCAAAGGTGTCAAACGTTGGTCGGCATTATCAGAACGCAATATTAAGCGATACTCCGACCTACTCGTCAGCATCCGGTAAGGCTCACGCAAATCCTTGGTACACAAGTCATCTAACAGCGTACCGATATAACTTTCCTCGCGAGAAAAAACAATCATTTCGCGATCGCGCACAAACCGCGCTGCATTAATTCCCGCCACAATTCCTTGGGTTGCCGCTTCTTCATAGCCAGTTGTCCCATTAATCTGTCCCGCACAAAACAACCCGGCAACTTTTTTAGTCATCAACGTCGGATAACACTGAGTCGCGGGTAAGTAATCGTACTCAACCGCATAAGCTGGGCGGAGCATGGTACAATTTTCCAAACCAGGAAGACTCCGCAACATCACAAGTTGTAAATTTTCTGGCAAGCCTGTAGAAAACCCTTGAATATAAAGTTCGGGAATATCTCGCCCTTCCGGTTCAATAAAGATTTGGTGACTTTCCTTATCAGCAAAGCGGACAATTTTATCTTCAATACTCGGACAGTATCGTGGTCCTTTCGCTTCCACCCAACCCCCATAAACCGGCGACAAATGCAAATTTTCCCGAATTAGGCGATGAGTTTCCGCCGTCGTCCGGGTAATATGGCAAGGCATTTGTTCTCTTTCTACCCACACATCCGGGTCAAAGCTAAACCACCGGACTTCTTCATCCCCAGGTTGCGCTGACATTTTACTGTAATCTACAGACCGCTTGTCAACTCGTGCCGGCGTTCCCGTCTTCAATCGTCCCGTTTCAAATCCCAAGCGATTGAGAGTTTGTGTCAACCCCTCAGCCGCAAATTCTCCAGCGCGTCCCGCTGCCATCGACTTGTTACCAACCCAAATTCGTCCGCCTAAAAACGTTCCTGTGGTCAAAATGAGCGCTTTGCAGCCAAAACCGACCCCAAAGTAAGTTTCAACGCCAATAACTTCATCGTTTGCGCCTAAAACTAAATCCGTCGCCATTGCTTCGCGGATGGTTAAGTTTTCTTGATTTTCGATAATATTTTTCATTAACGCCGCGTATTCCCGCTTGTCAGTTTGAGCGCGTAACGCCCAAACCGCAGGTCCCCGCGAAGAATTGAGAATCCGCTTTTGGAGGTAGGTGCGGTCTGCAATTTTACCGATTTCCCCGCCGAGTGCATCCACCTCATGGGTCAACTGAGATTTTGCCGGACCACCCACCGCTGGGTTACAGGGTTGCCAAGCGATTCTATCCAAGTTAAGTGTCAGCAGCAGGGTACGACAACCCAAGCGGGCGCTAGCGAGGGCTGCTTCGCAACCAGAGTGACCTGCACCGACGACAATGACATCGAAAGCGTCTTGGAATTCAATGGAATTGTGCATGGTCATACTTAAGTGTCAGCAAGCTTAGAGTTATTCTTAATAATAACCGATTCAGTGGTTTAATGGTCGTAGGTTGCTGACAAGAAGGAATTGTAATAACTATGAATAAAAAATAAATATATTTTATTTACATTAGGTGAAATAATAATGAAACGATTGGTGCGAAAAAGTTCTTTTATTAGTATTGTGATTTTTATAATTTTTGCTTTAGTTGCTAGTAATGGAATTACTCATCGGACATTAAGTACAAATGCCCGACAGTTGGAAGATTGTTTAATTGCTCATGCCTCAGATACTCAGGCAGATGCGAATAAATCTTGCACAAAGACATCACAACCAATAGTTTCACCAACTCCAGTGACACCCCAAATCCCGGATGCCAATTTGCCGGAACCACAGCGTTTTTTGAGTGCGATCGCACATCAATTACCAACAATTCCCCAACCCGGTACTTTTGAATATATTTTGTTGAAAGCATACGGTGCAGCATTTGTAAATCAACAACCAGAAATAAAATTACCGCCAAAAGTTATCTTAGCTAACGAGCAAGAAACGAAAGTTTTTCAAACTACTTTAACAATGGGGAAAGTAGATGGTACTAATGACTGTTATTTACAAAAATCAGCAGCAGACGCTTTCAATAAAGCAAAATCAGCAGTGAGAGTTCCGTTAAAATCTGGTTATGGGGGTAGTGATTGTACTCGCACTTTTGCGACAAATTTAAGATTCTGGAGAAAATACGCTAATAACAATACTTTAGAACGAGTTAAACAAGGTAAAGAAACAGCAATACTCGGTGTAGTTGCACCACCTGGAGCATCACAACATCTCTGGGGATTAGCGATTGATTTACGGGTTTCTAGCCAAGTGCAGAGAGAAGCGCTAAATAAAAATGGTTGGTTTCAAACTGTAGAAAATGACGTCCCACATTGGACTTATGTGGGTTTAACTGAAGAAAACTTACCCTTATTTGGGTTTAAAAATAAAATTGTTAGAGGAACTACTTATTGGGTTACACCGCTTACATGAATTAAAATTAGTAATACCTTTAAAACTCATTTACAAAAGTTGCTGAAATTCTACAATAGTTAACCCAGCATCTCTAATAATTCCAGCCATTGTATAAGCATTGATTGGATTAGCTCTGGGAATAACGATAATGCGCTCTCCATTAGTCATAACAATGTGTTTACCCTGTCGTGCAATAGTAAAGCCAGCTTTTTCAAATGCGGTAACAGCTCGTAGATGGTTCACTCCTGGTAAGCTAGGCATAAATTATCCCACTTCTACATAACGAGCTTCTGCATCTAGTGCCAATTCCTCAAGAGTATCAAGGTAAACTTGAATAGCGTCTTTAATATTTTCTAAAGCTTCTTCTTCTGTTTCTCCCTGTGACCAACATCCAGGTAAAGCAGGACACCAAATAGCATATCCTTCATCGCTTTTTTTGAACTTGACTTGATAACGCATATCTCAATTACCATATGAAAGTAACTTTATATCTTGTTCAATTATACTCATTGCGATCGCCTGACTCAATTAAAATATCAACTAGTGCAGGCTGTAACCAGTTCTTTTCATTCATATGAGCGATGTAACAAAACAACAGTAGTAAAAGCGCTCGTAAATAATTCCTTCAAATACTACAATAAAAGCACACATCTGACTTCTGGAGTTTTGGCAGTGGGCTTATTTGATGATTTGAATCGGTTTCTCGAAAACCGTTTAGAAGAATTTCTGCGAAATAATCCGCATTTAGAGTTAGAAGCGCTGTTAGAACAACTGCGTGAGCAAGAGGGAGATACGTTAAAGTTGATTGCAGATTTACAAGTACAGGAAAAGCGATCGCAAGACGATATTCTCTCCACCGCTCAAGAAATCCAAAAATGGCATATCCGCGTTCAAAAAGCAAAATCCGCTAACAGACAGGATTTGGTCGCAGCAGCACAAGAACGCGAAGCTGCTTTGTTACGGGAAGGAAATCAACGCTGGGGACAAATGCAAGGCTTGAAAGAACGCATTACTCAATCTAAAGAATTACTGCGAAAAATACAAGTACGCCGTCAAGAAGTGCAAACCAAAGCTGCTGAAGCACTAAATTTGCGTGCTAAAACTCAAACTCAGCAGCGCTTTGAAACTAATGGTTGGTCGAATAAAGTCAGTAATTCTTCTAGTGGATTTGACGACTTAGAAGAGAAGTTTTTGCGCTGGGAAACTCAAGATGAGTTGGATGCGATGAAACGGAACATGGGAAAATAAATTATATCATGGAAACGCAAATCACACATGCTGTAGAGACGTTCCGGCGGAACGTCTCTACGACCGTTGCGGGGAAGATGAGGTTTTCGCAGGAACCGTTTAAAATTAACTATAGTACATCGATCGCTATGCTTATTATGCGTTGCCCGAAACCTTTGTAGAGACGTAGCATTGCTACGTCTCTACGTCTTTTGTACCAGATGTCTATTATAAAAAAATGCTGAAGTCTTTACTACAAAGATGTTTTATTATGGGTAATTAAACTGAGATAATATGACTTTTAAGGCTTCTGAGTGGCTCGTACCCCCACATTAACTTTTGATCGTGGCACATTAATTTTGCATCCACCAGCGCGGGGCAGAGGTTGGATGAATTACGCTACGTGGGATGATAGAGTAGAAAAATTCCGCATTCCGGCGATTCAATATCGAGTTTTAGTAGAAGCGCTACAAGCAGAAGAGACTAATTTTATCGATGAAGCAAAGGCATTTCATCCGGTAGAGTTGGTTGCGAGTATGGAAATGGAGCCGTATCCCCATCAAAGTGAGGCATTAGTAGCTTGGAAACTGGCAGGAAGGCAGGGGGTAGTGGTGCTTCCCACAGCGGCAGGAAAGACTTATCTGGCGCAAATGGCGATGCAAGCGACACCGCGCACGACGCTGATTGTGGTGCCAACTTTAGATTTGATGCATCAGTGGTATGCACATTTGATGGCAGCGTTTCCTGATGCTGAGGTGGGGTTGTTGGGGGGTGGATCGCGGGATAGAACTCCGATACTGGTTGCGACTTACGACAGTGCGGCTATTCACGCAGAAAGTTTGGGGAATAAGTATGCTTTGGTGATTTTTGATGAGTGTCATCATTTGCCAACTGATTTTAATCGGGTGATTGCGGAATATGCGATCGCACCTTATCGATTGGGACTTTCTGCAACACCAGAACGCACTGATGGGAAACACGCTGATTTAAATATCCTCATTGGTAAAGAAGTATATCGCAAACGCGCTGAAGATTTAGCGGGGAAGGCTTTAGCAGAACATGAAATTGTCCAAATTAAGGTGAAGCTATCGCAAGTTGAGCGAGAAAGATACAATCAATTAATTCAAACTCGCAATGATTTTTTGAAGCAATCAAAGATTTCTTTGGGGAGTTTGAAGGGTTGGCAAAATTTTGTGCAGATGAGTGCGCGATCGCCTGCCGGACGTAGAGCTATGTTAGCACACCGTCATGCGAAAGAAATCGCTTTGGGTACAGATGGAAAGTTGCGAATTCTCACGAATTTACTTGGGGAACATTATCCGGAAAGAATTTTGATTTTTACTGCTGATAATGCGACGGTTTACAAGATTTCTCAAGGGTTGTTAATTCCGGCAATTACTCATCAAACTCCTGTGAAGGAACGACATGAAATATTAACGAAGTTTCGGGAGGGGGAGTATAAATGTTTGGTCGCTTCTCATGTTTTGAATGAAGGTGTTGATGTGCCGGCTGCAAGTATTGCAATTATTTTATCGGGTACTGGTTCGGCGAGGGAATATACTCAACGTTTGGGGAGGATTTTAAGGAAGGGTAATATCGCAAATAAGCAGGCTATTTTATATGAGGTGGTTGCGGAGGAGACGAGTGAGGAGGGTACTTCGGCAAGGAGGAGGGGGGGGACGAGTAACGAACCGCCAAGACGCCAAGAACGCCAAGAGAGGAAGGATAAGAGAGGGAATTTGCATGTTGTTTATGGAAGTGGTCAGGAAAGTGATTATAAGGTTGCTGAACAGTTGGAAATTAAGTATTCGGTTGAGAAGAAAGCTAAAACACCCAATAAAAATAATGTAGATTCAAAAGACTCATCAGAAACCAACAACTAACAGGAAGAAGGGGAAAAGGGGAAAGGGAAAAGGGAAGAATTATTACCAATGCCCCATGCCCCATGCCCATTGCCCCATGCCCACTATCAACTAACTACCAACAACTAACAAATCCCAATGTTACCAACAGATTTACTGATTCATCGTCAGAATGGGGAGGAGATAATCCCGAAGAGACTTAAGCTTGATAAGATGACTTTGGAGTTAGCTGTTGAGTTAATTGCTTGTTTTCATGAAGCGATAGGAAAGACGCAAGGTGTTCTTGAGCGTGAGTTGTTGGAGTTGGAAGGTGATACGACTGATTATAAGGTGAAGCGGGGATTAGCTTATATTTTAAAGAGCAGTTTTTCCACCTTTGAGGTGGTGAGTCCTTTGGAACCTCAAATGTTACGAGAAAGGGTGTTTGCTTTGTCCGCAAAGTCTGTTTCTAGTCCCCAATCAACGCAAGTTACACTTAGCAAGATTGCTGATGAATTAAGTCATGAATTTGAACGTGAAGTTTTACCGCAACAAGTTCATGATGGGTTATATGCTGATTTGTCGGAAAATAAGATTTTTATTAGTTTTGATGCACCATTACCTGAAGATTTGTTACATCGATATAATTTATCTCAAGTGCAGGGTGTGTTTTATCGAGCTAGTCAACTTACTTTAAATGCTCATCGTAATATACCGGGTGAATATAAGCTTTTGTTTCGGTATTTGAAACTGTTTCAATTGATGGCTTATATTGAAGGTGATGCTGACCACGGGTTTACAATTACGATTGATGGTCCGACGAGTTTGTTTAATCCGAGTACACGATATGGTTTAGCGATCGCTAAAATGATTCCCGCTTTACTTCATGTCACCAGATGGAGTCTTTCTTCTATTCTCCAAACTCGCGACTTTTACACGAATGATTGGAAAACTGGACGTTTTACTCTCAATTCGGAATGCGGTTTGGTGTCTCATTATCCTCCTGGCAAGCCTTACGATAGTATGTTGGAAGCGTCGTTTGCTGATAAGTGGGATTCGTTAAAAAGTGATTGGGTGTTGGAGCGAGAAGTTGATTTAGTTCCGATTCCTGGTAGTGTGATGATTCCCGACTTTCGTTTGGTACATCCTGATGGTCGCACGTTTTTATTAGAAATTGTCGGTTATTGGCGCCCAGAATATTTACAAAAGAAGTTTTCCCAAGTGCGACGTGCAGAACGTGATGACTTGATTTTGGCAATTTCTGAAAGACTAAATTTGGAAAAAGCTGGTGTGAAATTAAATGATGTTCCTGCGAGAATTATTTGGTTTAAAGATAAGTTATTACCAAAAGCAGTATTAGCAGCATTGGAGGAATGATCTGAAAACTATTGAAACAATTGCCGCAGTCACAGCAGATGGGAAAATTACATTGCAGTTACCGGCTGATATTCCCCCAGGTGAACATCAAGTAGTGATGATAATTGATGAAAAGCCTTTGGTAGAGTTGCCGATATCGAAAGAAATACGATTTTCCATAAAAAAATGGTTCTGTACTTAACAGAACCACTAAAGCTTTCGCAAATGTGTTATAATCTAGCGAACTGCGCCATGAGTAGCAGCTGTATCAATTGGTTTCATTAAGTACAGGCGCACAAATTGCCAGCCACTGGAGACGTAAAATGGTAGCTTCTGGAAGAATTGGAGGAATTTGGGAGTGCTGGAGTTAGCGATCGCACCCAATTTTTGGTTATTCTTCAAACAAACATCCAACCGCTGATAAAACTCTGGTTTCTCGACATCAAGCATTATTGGGAAGACTCTACCTGCGTTTTCGTTCGTCTTCTCAATCACTTCAATGTCGTATTCTCGCGCATCTAAACCAATCGAGGCATAAAAGTCTTTACGCTGGATATCGTTAAGATACATTGTGCCAAACACTGACAACAAAAAGAACCGACACCATAGCCGCGCTTTCCAATCATTCAACATTTGCGGCTGCGATCGCATCATTGCATCAAAGAAATCGCTGTGGCGGTTTTCATCTTGACACCAGTTTTCAAACCAGCGGAAAATCGGATAAACTCTATCTTCTGGATGTGCGTCTAAGTGGCGGAAAATCGTGATATATCGCCAATAACCAATCTTTTCTGAAAGATAAGTAGCGTAGAAGATAAATTTCGGTTTAAAGAAGGTGTATTTACGGCTCTTGGTTAAAAAGCCCAAATCCAGCGACATGTTAAAGTCTGACAGCGCTTTGTTCAAAAAGCCAGCATGACGCGCTTCATCCCGTGACATTAGGTTGAAACACTCTGCCAAAACAGGGCTTTTATCCTTTAAGCGGCGTCCGAGTTCTTTATACAGCAAAAACCCGGAAAACTCTGCCGTACAAGAACGTTCGAGAAATTCAACGAACAACCGGCGAGTGTCCCCGTCAATATGATCCCAGGATTGTTCAAACTCCCCATCCCGAACAAAGTGATGGCGGTTGTAGTCAGCCCGAAACTCGTCGAGAATCGCTCTCAACTCGTCTTCGTTGACGGAGATATCCATCTGCGCCATTTCATCAAAGTCAGTGGTATAAAACCGGGGTGTCAGCAGGGTTTCTTTCGCCGGGGTTTTAATCCCTGGACGCATTTCTTCAAAGCCTGGTTTTTTTAGGGAGTCTACCATGTCTTGATTGTGTGAAGTGTCTTTTTCTTTTGAGCGACTGAGAAAGCTTTGGGTAATGCTCTCACAAGGCGCGATACAGGGCAATAATTTATTTGATAAACATCAGTCTACCAAGGCTAGGGTAGTGAAAGCTACTGTCTACGTTAAGAGTTGCAACAAATTGGGGATGGGTAATTGAGAATTGACAATAAATTAAAAGTGTGCTTATCTTCCTAAATAATTCTTTAGGCGGAGATTAAGACTTGGGACAGAATATGTATTTTTTCGGAATTGGCGATCGCTAATCGGTAATTATTCCTTGGATCATCAACCAAGCGATAAAATCACCTCGGTTGGTGCATTTTCTGTATTTATTTACCTTTATATAGTTTGGTTTTTTCGCGCCGACTTACTTATCTCGGTGCAATGCCAAATTCCCACAGATTCTACTAAACTTAGGTAGTACCAATTCCATTTGAGGTTGCACATTAAGTAGTCGGACGTAATTAATTGCACAAAATTTAGACTGAACTCCTTGCCTAGTTAAGAATCAGTATGTAATTAATTCTGTCGGCTTACTTATCAAGTCATCAAAATCCTACCGTGGAAGAACGTTAATAAATTGTGAAGCTGTGCGCTTCACAAAAAATGCTAAAACCGTAATTTTGCACTTCATTTATTTATGATCTCAATTTACCACTTACTTCAAAACCCAAATATCTATGCGGAGGAAATAGAAAGGCGCTTTATGAAAGCGGGAGTAGTGAATAGGTTAATTACGCAGCACAATTTATGGGAAGAAAAGCAAAATGAATTAGAACTCTTACGCTAACAAAAAAATAACTTTAATAACTTTGTTGTTAAATTGCATGGAGAGGAAAAACAAAGAGTGATTCTAGAGATGAGAGACACTTCATAAAAAATTAAAGTTTTAGAAGGAGAAGTTAGGAAGTTAAGAAAGGAATTAGATGAACTCATAAGTGAAATTCCTAATCTAAGCTCTCCTCAAACCCCAATTGGGAAATCAGAAGCAGACAATTGCGTAATCCATGTTTGGGGAAGTAAACCCGAGTTTAATTTTGAACCTACCCCCTACTGGCAACTACCAGTCTACCGAAAGTACGTCGGTCATGAAGAAGGCGTGAAAGTTATGGGTAGTCGCGGTTTCTACTTACGAGGGACTATCTCCAAATTTCAAAAAGTTCTGTTCGACTTTGCCCTAGATGTGATTCTCAGCGAAAGCTTTGAACTATTCTATGTACCTTTAATGCTGAATGATAATGTCTTAACTGGAACTGGGCACTTGCCAGATTTTGAGGGACAACAGTACGAAGTAAAAATAGCCAAAGATAAATCCTATTATCTAGTCGGTTCATCTGAACCCAGTATTCTTGGATATTTTATGAACAGTGATATTGGTAGCTTAGAAGAGCCTGTCTTAACTACTTGCTGGAGTAGTTGCTTCAGAAAAGAAGCTGGTAGCTATGGACGAGACCAGCAGGGTATTCTGAGAGTGCATCAGTTTGAGAAAATTGAAATGGTAGCTCTCTGCCGTCCTGAGCAATCGCAGCAACTATTTGAGAAATTTAGCTCAATTGAGGAAAAAATCTATACATCTCTGGGTTTACATTTTAGATCTGTTGAGATTTGCACTGGGGACCTGCCACATAAACACAATACGATATCAACAACATTGATACAAAATTACCAACCGAAAGTAATGTGACCCGAAACTCTGATTCGAGCGGAATATACTTATTTCTTTGAACTGGGAAAAAGGGTTGACTAAAACCGCGAACAACCTGCTGAAGAAACAAGAATGCGATGCCTATCAGTGATTGAAAATAGTAGAGACCCACGAATGATATTATCAAAAGAAATACCATCGAAAAAACTATTTTTTTTCACTACTAAAAGAATTAATCAGTTTGTTGTTTAGAAATGAAAAAGCTGCGCTCACAATATTAAAGCCAGCGAAAACGAGGCCAAAATACTCTAATTCCACACCTGAACTTTGCATGTATGGTTGATAGAAAGTGTATGAGACACGAAGTGTCGCGAAAACTAATGAAGAGATCAGAGTAAAGAGAATTAATCCTTTATACCTAAACAACGTTCCAAACGTTTCCTTAAATGTGATTAAGCCAAAGTTACCAATGAATCTTTCTACTTTTTGCCCTCCTGGAGCTTCCTTAAGTAACCACCAAGTAAATAAAACATCAATGGCTATCACAGTAGTATCCACAAGAATGGGTAAGGCAATCTGAATTGATGCTAAGTAACCTCCAATTATTGAGGTAAAAATGCTAGTCATGAAGGTTAATGACGCTGCCTTCCCATACAATCTCTTCAGATCATCCACTTTATCTTCAGTAGCGAAAGCCTCATAATAGACAGCTTCCAAATTACCGCTACTCATTGACAAAGAAACTCCTGCGATCGTCGTACAAGCAATCGCAACTATAAACGACGGAAACATGCAAACTATAACTTTTGAAAAGATATAACATATCTGCGATATAAGATATAGCTTCTTTCTCCCTAACCTGTCTGCTAAGTAACCACTTGGTATCTCAAAGAAGGCGATCAATATTGTCAAAAGGCTTTCCAAAAAAGCATATTGGCTGAAAGAAAGACCTACGTACTTGATATAAAACGTGGCTATTACAGGTGCCAATATTGTTTCATAACCAAGAAAACCTTTTATAAGTAGCAACTTACGAATCTGCTCTAATGTCTTGTCCACAGCGTTAACACCTAGCGGTAGGTCAAAAACTTAAACTTAGATATCTTGAGATAGTGCCGCTGTTTTCAAACGGAATAGATACGGAAGCTTTTACTCTAAACAAAAATATTCTCTTTGTAACTTAAATATGCTGCTTGACAAGTTACTTTATTGGCATCACGATATGGATGGTTCTCATCGTTGGTATGTTCCCCTCTCCATTTAGGAAAGACTTTATCTTGGTTCCAAAGGCGCTCAAAGTCTGCAGGAGTAGAAACCTTAATAGTTGTTCTGTCTGTCTCAGTCATCAGATCGCAAGCTGAAATCGTCATATCGCTATTAATCACGCAGGTAGTAATCCGTGATTAAATTGGATAAAGCTTTTTTGGCTACTAGGACTTACGCACGCTCTCAAAAATACTATCTTGTGTGTTAAGGGAATTTGGTCGTTTCAAGCTTTTGACGACCAACTTCAGATAGAGGGCGATCGCGCAACTAATTCTCTCTCATCAAGTTTGAATGCCTGAAACCCATACCTCATATTTGGTATTTCCTGTCAATGCGTAAGTCCTAATTCCCTGCTTCCCTTAATAATCGGTTGGGTGGAGATTAAGACTTGCAACAAAATATATATTTTTTCGGAATCGGCGATCGCTAATCGGTAATTATTCTTTGGATCATCTACCAAACCCCAAAATCACCTGTTCGGGTGAATCGATTGGAGGAAGTATAATAAATAGCACGCGCCCAATGTAAATAGAACTAGAGCGAATCCAAGGGATTAAAACCAAGATGAACGTGGAAAGCAATAATAAAAAAGACCGTATTTTTATTTCCTACATGTTGAATGTAGTCGGGTTTTTCGGCTTCTTGAGCGGACTGCACCGTATATATAATGGCAAGACTGGGACGGGTTTGCTGTGGTTGTTTACCTTCGGTTTACTTGGTGTAGGACAGTTTGTAGATTTGTTCCTCATCTCTAATATGGTTGAAGAACACGATCAAAAACTCAGATTGAAAGCAGGTTTGTCTCCCTTGGGTGTACCGTTGACTCAAGCTGCTGTTGCTTCCCAAGTTTATCAACCCAGTGGCAATCAACTGATGGTCAAACTGTTAGAAGCCGCAGAAAGTCGCGGTGGTACGCTAACTGTAACGCAAGGTGTAAAAGCAACTGGAGCCAGCTTTACAGAAGTTGAAGCTGTACTCAAGGATATGCTGAAATCAGGTTATGTAAAAATAGACAACGACCCCGTTACCGGAGCCGTTACTTATCACTTTCACGAAATTTAAGAATTTTGTTAGTGGATAGTGGTTAACTGTCAACCAATAACTAACTACGGTTATTTCATTCTTGGTTAATCGAATAACCCACCAGGAATTAAAATTCCTGGCTGATAGCTAAACTCGGTTAAAACCGACTATTGATAAATATTTGAGTCCGTTTTAACGGACTTAGGCTATCAGCCCGGAAATTTATTTCTGGGCAAGTTATGTCAACAATGAAATAGCCCTGAACAACATTTGAGTCCCTTTTAACGGACTTAGGCTATCAGCCCGGAAATTTATTTCTGGGCAAGTTATGTCAACAATGAAATAGCCCTGAACAACATTTGAGTCCGTTTTAACGGACTTAGGCTATCAGCCCGGAAATTTATTTCTGGGCAAGTTATGTCAACAATGAAATAGCCCTGAACAACGCTCCAACTAACTAATTTCTACCTAACCACTTTTGACCATTCAAACGCTGTACCATACCATATACCATTAAGTCAAGTGTCATTTTGCGCTCATCGATTAAGAATGACTCAAGAGTGCTGGGTTTTTTGCCTTCGTTGCAAGAAAAGCCTTTTTTCCCTTGAATATCTTCATCTAGGAAATATAGGTTAAACTGGCGCAGACCGTTTTGCAATTTGCCCATGACTTGCCAGCATTCTTCAGATGTATCAAAGCCAACAATAGAGAGCTTTTGTTTGGCAAAACTCAATTGTACATCTTGTACACCTTGTTGAGCGATCGCTTTTTGCAAAGCTGGCAAATAGTATTGCTCCACGAACTCTACAAACGGCTTATCTTCAAGAGCTGGGGGTTTCTCTTTTTTAGCTGCTTTACCTGCTGCGGGTTTGTCTTCATCTCCTTCTTTTGCTGCCGGCTTTTCTCCCTTAGCAGCAGCAGGCTTTTTAGCTTTAGCCGCATTTGGGTTTACTTCTGGATTTGCGGCTTCGGGATCTAGTGCATTAGCTGTGGGGATATCTGTTGCTTCTGGGGAGTCGGTGCTGGGAGCATGTTCTTGGGCAACATCGGGAGCCTGTTTGTCAACAGTGCTGGGAGCCACCTCTCCCGCTTGATTGTGATTGGTTTCTTCTGCCATTGCTCAGGTCAATCCTTTATCTAGCTAATAGAGCGATCGGATAGCTCACCTTAAGGTATCAGGTATTTTCATTTTGACATAAGTCGGAGAACTGATAAATAATAAACAAGCTTTTCCGATTACATTTGCTCTTGGCTACAGTTCTTAATTGCCTCTTGTAGCAACTCGCTGTTCACATCCCACCATTCTTTCAACTCAATTAAAACCGGATATAAAGAACTATCTCTTATTTCTCTTGCAGCTTCAACAGGTAATGTGCCAACGTCATCACCGGATAGTTCTTTTATTAATAAATTTATGACTCTTTTATCTTTTCTTTTTGCTAAACCCAGTAATGCTTCTCCACGAATTTCTGCTTCTAAATCTGTATCACCTTTTTCATCTACCATCCGCTGAAATAAAGCATCTCGAATTGCTTGAGTATCAGTTTCTATCATATCGCCCAATCCAAAAGTTGCCCAATTTCTCACGTCTTGATTCTCATCGGCAGACAATTCGATTAGTGCGTTGATTGCTAGTTCATCTTCTTGTCCTAACAAACCAAAAACAATACTCTCACGTACATCAGCACGGAAGTGATTTTTATATTTAACTAATGGTGCAACTCCTCTAGAATCTTTTAGATGTCCTAAAGCAAATGCAATTGCAATCACAACATCTATATTTTCTTCGTTTTCCAGCAGTTTAAGAAGAATTACTCCAGACTCATCAGAAAAGTCCTTTTTCGGTGTTCCTAGCTGTGCAAGTATCTGAACTCCCAACTCTCTAAAGTTGTGATTTTTGCTTTCACACAATTTTGACGCAGCTTCAAATACTTCATAACTGCCACGATATCGCAAAACCCATACAATATCCCAATAAGCATCTTCATCTTTAAGAGACTTCCAAAGAAAAAAATCTAATAACATTTTTTGTAGGACAGGTGTTTCATTTGCCATTGAAAGGCAAAATACCTGTCCTACATAATCATTTATTTCTTGAAGTTTTTTAATACCTATTGCAAGTTGAATCAACTCTTGTGTGCTTTTAGAGTGATTTTGCTTATCTTGATTATGGATTGATTCTGAGTTCATTTTAAGTCGGAAACGAATCTTCGACGCTCCTAAAGGCAAAGCCTATTCTCAGGCATTCCCAGGTGGAACCTGGGAACGAGATATCTCTCCTGAATGAGTGAATGAGTGACTTCTAACCTTGTAGAGACGTAGCACTGCTACGTCTCTACATTGTTTTCCAACAGATGTCTATTGATTCAGCAACCGCTCGGATAAATCAGGAAACGGCTTTGACTTTTTATTTCAACCACCAGCTACAGCGGGGACGATACTTACTTCATCACCATCTTTGAGGGGTGTATCTGTCCCTTCCAAAAAGCGGATGTCTTCGCTATTAACATACAAATTCAAAAATCGCCGTGGTTTTCCGTCTTCATCGCACAACCGCGACTTGATACCAGGACAGCTTTGCTCTAATGAGTCGAACAGTTGAGCAATGTTGCTGCCGCTACATTCTAGAGTAGCTTGGTTATTGGTGAATTTCTGAAGAGGAGTAGGAACTAAAACTTTTACTGGCATAGGAGTTAGTAGTTAGGAGTGAGGAATTAGGAAGAAAGTGAAAAGTTCTGAGTTAGGAGTGAGGAATTAGCAAGAAAGTGAAAAGTTCTGAGTTAGGAGTGAGGAATTAGGAAGAAAGTGAAAAGTTCTGAGTTAGGAGGGAGGAATTAGGAAGAAAGTGAAAAGTTCTGAGTTAGGAGTGAGGAATTAGCAAGAAAGTGAAAAGTTCTGAGTTAGGAGTGAGGAATTAGCAAGAAAGTGAAAAGTTCTGAGTTAGGAGTGAGGAATTAGCAAGAAAGTGAAAAGTTCTGAGTTAGGAGTGAGGAATTAGGAAGAAAGTGAAAAGTTCTGAGTTAGGAGTGAGGAATTAGCAAGAAAGTGAAAAGTTCTGAGTTAGGAGGGAGGAATTAAAAATAAAATAATAACTCCTAACTCCCAACTCCTAACTCCTAACTCCTAACTCCTAACTCCCAACTCCTAACTCCCAACCCCTAACCCCTAACTCCCAACCCCTAACTCCTAACTATACGATGACTTCTTGCCATTCTAAGCGGTCGAGTGTACGCGATCGCTCTAGTGCGCGTTCAAAGCTATCGAGTTTGGCATCAATTGTCAAAGGTTCACCAACGTAACCTTGTATTGCTTCTTGGGTTTTCAAACCATTGCCAGTAATGTACACCACGGTAGTTTCATCTGGATCTATCTTGCCAGCTTCTACCAATTTTTTCAGTACGGCAACGGTTGTACCACCAGCGGTTTCGGTGAAGATGCCTTCGGTTTCCGCCAAGAGCTTCATGCCTTCAATGATTTCTGCATCATTGACTGACTCAATATTACCATTTGTTTTCTTCGCTATCTCCACAGCGTAAATGCCATCTGCTGGGTTGCCGATCGCAATGGATTTAGCTATTGTATTCGGTTTCACTGGCTTGATAAAGTCGCGTCCTTCACGGAATGCTTCGGCAATTGGTGAACAACCTTCGGCTTGGGCACCACTAAACCGGACGTTTTTACCTTCGACTAAACCGACTTCTGTAAATTCTTTAAAACCTTTATAAATTTTTGTGAACAACGAACCAGAAGCCAAAGGAGCAACGATGTGATCTGGTAATTCCCAACCTAGTTGTTCAGCAACTTCATAAGCTAGGGTCTTGGAACCTTCTGAGTAATAGGGACGCAAATTAATATTGACAAAACCCCACCCTTGTGTATTGGCTACTTCACAACAAAGGCGATTAACTTGATCGTAGTTGCCTTTAACAGCCATGAGGGTAGGACTGTAGATCAAACTACCGAGGATTTTACCAGCTTCTAAATCGGCGGGGATGAATACGCAACAATCTAAACCGGCGTGAGCGGCGATCGCAGCGGTAGAATTTGCTAAGTTGCCGGTGCTAGCACAAGATACTGTAGTGAAACCTAATTCACGGGCACGAGAAAGAGCAACTGACACCACCCGATCTTTGAAGCTGAGGGTGGGCATGTTGACGGCATCATTTTTTATATATAGTTTATTTAAACCGAGGCGACGCGCCAAGCGGTGGGAACGCACCAAGGGAGTCATACCAGTTCCCACATCTATAACATTATCTGTAGCGACCGGCAGAAACGGACGGTAGCGCCAAATCGAATTTGGTCCAGCTTGAATAGTTTCACGGGTGACAGTCTGACGCAAGGCGTTGTAATCATACTTGACTTCCAATGGACCAAAGCACAACTCACAAACATGGCTGGCTTTAAGTTCATATTCTGCGCCACATTCCTTACACTTGAGGGCTTTCAAGTAAGCAGTGGTGGTTTGGTTTAAGTGTGCGATCGCTCTCGTCATAAAACAACTTCCCTGTGTCTGGGTCAACTGTCGTTTGATGCTACCACGAGCCAAAATACTAGTCAAACATACCCGACAAATTTTATCGGGATTGATTTGCCGATGAAAATAGGGCTTAACGCTCTCTTATGACTCTGGGCAGAGAATAAACTCATGAAACCCCGACGATTTTAATCGTCAGGGCTTCTTCCTTTGTGTCTACTCACACTAAAATCCACGTATCCACTTCAGCCACCACTAACCGGGGGAATCAACACGATTTCATCGCCATTTTGCAAAATTGTATCTGCTTCGACGAATTGCAGATTTACGCCAAAGCGGGTAATTTTTCGCCATTGAGCAAGTTCGGGGTGTTCGGCAATTAGGCGATCGCACAACGCCGCTATAGTTGTACCATCAGGTAATTCCAGCATCAGTTCTGGAACCTTATAAGCTTCTTGATAAACAGCGAACAACTTGACGGTGACGATGTTTGCATTGGACATAAAAAGATAGAAAAGTGATTAATGCTGTTGTGAGAACTTGCAGCACTGATAGCGCATTTTAATTTTAATCTTAATTGATTGCAACGCCGGCGATCGCCTTGTTCCCATTCTCCATAATCTTACCCAACGACTAAAGTCGCCGCTAGACAAAACAAAGCCCACGTCCTTTGGACGTGGGCTAATTTGAGCTAGAAAAGCAGACAAGGAGAATAATCCCCCCCTCTCCCCCTCCCCCCCTCCCCCATTTCTAACGTCTCAACTGCACCCGCTCACCGTATTGCAACAACCGTTCGATAGTAGCGAGGCGATTTTCCCAGGCTCTTACTTGATAAGGATTATCAATATTTTCTTGGCGCATCCAAGTGCGGAATTGAAACACAAAGCGAGTAAGCGTTGCTTTTGCAGCAATTAACTTACTCGGAGAAGGTGCGGCAGAAAGCTGATCTAAAGCACTTTGCAAAACTTCCGCTTGGCTGTTAAAAGTTGAAAGTGTCGTTTGAGGTAAGCGCAACTGGTCGTTTTGCAAGACAAACTTCCATTCGCGTTGCAGCGCTGTGTAACGCACGGCAGCAGTTTTAAAAGGCTGACGGTGAGGAATAATTTCACCTTGCCCAATGCTACCTTGAGTATTACCAAAGACTTTCTGTAATTCGTTAGTCAGATTTTCGGCAGCAAACAATGCGTAACCGCTAACTGGCAAGTCCCTGATGACCTGAATTTGATCGAAGGCGCCAATTACTGGCAAAGAAAGCAAGCGAATTCCCGGCACTAACAACGTAGCACCTAATTTTGTGGAAGCAATCCAAGGTTGTGCTAGTCGCTGGAAGCGAGGAGTATCTAAGGCATAAGTCATGGGGACAATTAAATCTATATCTCCCTGTCTTGCCCAAACTTCCCAATGCTGTTGAATTTTTTGAATGCGTTCTAATTCTGGCAGGGGAAATACGGCAACTGAGACAATCAAATTAGGTCGCTTTTGTCGCAACTGCTGTGAAGCTTGAGCAACAAAACTATCAACTTGAGTTGTGCGAAACGTTGTCCACTTTTGCCACAAATCCCGTTGAGAGGGAGAAATACTAATTGGATCTACACCATTAAGTTGTTGAAACTGCGCTCTGGCAGCTTTACCATAACCGTAAATTCTGCCTGCGGATGGGTCTTGAAAAGGATAGCGAATGTAGTCTAGTTGCAGCCCATCTACATCATAGCGAGTAACAATTTCTTCATAAAGCCTAAGTAAATACTGCCGCAATTCTGGATTAGCCGGGTCGAAAAATGGCTTAGTTTGTCCTGGGGGAATCATGTTACCCCGGTTATCGTAGTTTGCCCAGTCAGGATGAGCCGCTAGCACTGGTCCTGGGTAATTAGCAGGAGCGTTGATAACTTCGTTGTGGCGTTGGTTGCCAGCAGCAAATGTCCAAACCCAAGCGTGTAATTCCATGTGGCGCTCATGGGCTAATTTCACTGCTGCGGCTAAAGGGTCCCAACCCCGGATTAAGGGGTTCTGCTGGGGCGCAACAAGACTTGGGTAAATTGTATAACCGGCGTTGACAGTTTCAAAAAAAACGGTGTTAATACCGGCTTTCGACAGCCGATCAAATATCTCACTGAGTCCCTGCTCGTTTCTAGCACGGACGATTGTACCTCTGTCTAACCAGACGGCGCGAATTTCTGGTTGAGCTAATTGGCGATCGACGGGAAACTGCTGCCACAAATTGCCTTTTGCTTGAATCCATTGCTGACGCGCTTCGGCGTACTTTTGTTGGGCAATTAATTGAGGTAAGTTTTTGGCAATATTTCTGGCTTGTTCGGTGGTAGAAATTGGCACTCCAGGTCTTGTGGATGCTACTTGGGTTGGTTGCGCCTGCTTGACAATTGGGGGATTGTTAGAAATGGCGTTGGCGGTTAAATTGGCGCTGTCAACTCGACCGATGAGATTTTCTAATTCTTGTTGTAAGGCGATCGCATCACTACTACTAATCGGTGCATTTGAGTTGGGGACAACATCCAGACGCACCGCTTGTTCTAGTTGATTAATTGCTTCATCTGACTTTGGGGGGTTGACATTAGGAATCGGTCTAGGTTGGGGTGCAGTGGCGATGAGAGGGGCGGGAAAAGACGTGGGGGGTGGGGGGGTAGAGACGTTCCCACCGGTAGAGACGTTCCCACCGGTAGAGACGTTCCCACCGGTAGAGACGTTCCCACCGGTAGAGACGTTCCCACCGGTAGAGACGTTCCGGCGGAACGTCTCTACGGGAGTTGGGGTAGCCAGGGCGACAGATGTAGAACAGTTTGGCGAACCGCCTTCTACTTTATTTGAGGTATTTGCTGCTTGTTTCACATGACGGTTGACAGCGGCTTTTAACCAAGCAGTATCTAACTCTGGAGATGAAGCTGTATCTACTCCCCAACGCCAGCCAAAAAAGGTGGATCGTTCAGTTGCGACGACGGCAGCGGGATTATCTTTAGAATTCCAAACAGCAGCAGCTTTACTGTTTACATCATCAGCAACGACAACACCGCCGCGCACTTTCCCAAAAAGTTCGTTTTGGTTTGCCCAATTTTGTAAGTTATTTTTTGCAGGTTGCAATTGTTGGGCATCGTTGAGGCTAAATCCCCAGTAACCTCCTAAGAGTGTTTGCAATAACTGCCGCACTCCCGGTACTGATAAAGTACCTACAGGTCCTGAGGCAATTAATCGCCCACCTTTGCTCATCCATTCTTCTAGAGCGATCGCTTGTGCCGGTGTTAATGTATCTACATTCGGTAAAAATAACACTTGGCGATCGCCCCAATCTGCGGCACTCCTGACATTTGTCAAAGAAATCACACAATAGTTTACCCCGGCTTGTTGCAAGCGGTTTGTGATACCTGTCCACTGATTAGTATTTTCTTGGCTCTGCACTATGGTTAATGTAGGGCTTTGAGTCGCGGCGATCGCAGGCTTGATGTTAAAGAAGGTAAAAGGTAAAAAGTAAAAGGTAAAAGCTATGACCAATTTTCTCTTTTTGCTTAAATCGTTCTTCCTTATTCGTTTTTCTTGATTCCTCACGCTTTGACTCCTCAGGCTCATTACTCGACTTTAAACTAATGCATGGTAAATCACCTAGTAATGCTGAGTTAAATAAATTTAAAGCCGGAAATATCAAAACCACGACAATCAAGCCGATTTTGTCACCTGATTGCGCGGATCAGATTTTTCGTGATACTTTTTTTTGAAGGTTAGCGTCGGTGGGTATTTGGGTCAAATGTTGCCTGAAGCTACTAAAGGCTCTGGGGATTCAGTTAAACTGACAACAGCAGTTTTAATTCCCAAAACAATGACGAATAATAGTCCTACAATTCTCGCTTTAGATTTTGATGGTGTAATTTGCGACGGACTAATTGAATATTTTCAAGTAGCATGGCGTACCTATTGTCAAGTATGGTCTCCAGCTAACCAAACGCCATCAGATGATTTAGCTTCTAGATTTTATCGGCTGAGACCTGTAATTGAAACAGGTTGGGAAATGCCCGTTTTAATCAAAGCTTTGGTAGCGGGAATTGATGATGAAAAGATTCTTCAAGAATGGGCAAGTATCGCTCAACAAATTTTGTTAGAAGACAAGCTACAGGCAAAAGAAATTGCCACTAAATTAGATAATCTCCGGGATGAATGGATTGTTACAGATTTAGATGGTTGGCTGAGTCTGCATCGATTTTATCCAGGTGTGGTAGAAAAAATTAAAGCAACTCTTGCTAGTAAAATCAAGCTGTATATCGTCACTACCAAAGAAGGACGTTTTGTACAGCAGTTGTTGCAACAACAAGGAGTTACTTTACCCAAAGAAGCAATTTTTGGCAAAGAAGTCAAGCGTCCTAAATACGAAATTTTGAGAGAATTAATTCAGGCTGCACAAGAAAAACCAGTCAGTTTATGGTTTGTAGAAGACAGAATCAAAACGTTACAGTTAGTTAAACAGCAAACAGACCTGGAAAATGTGAAACTCTTTCTGGCAGACTGGGGTTATAATACTCAACCAGAAAGAAACGCAGCTGAAAACGATTCGCGAATTCAGCTAATATCGCTTTCTCAGTTTGCGGAAGATTTTTCTGCTTGGTGTTAATATATTTAACTGTTGCAATAATCTCTCGAATACCCTAACCCTAGAAGGGTTGGGCTACACTAACAAAGCCTGCCGACCCAGGCTTCAAACTATAGATTATTTTAAGTTAAACCGTTCAGACTTTAAACAGAAACAATTATTCTTAACTCCTAACCCCAAACCCCAAACTCCTAACCCCAAACTCCTAACTCCAAACCCCAAACTCCAAACCCCAAACTCCTAACCCCAAACTCCTAACTCCCAACTCCTAACCCCAAACCCCAAACTCCTAACCCCAAACTCCTAACCCCAAACTCCAAACTCCAAACTCCTAACTCCCAACTCCCAACTCCCAACTCCCAACTCCCAACTCCTAACCCCAAACTCCCAACTCCTAACCCCAAACTCCCAACTCCTAACTCCTAACTCCTAACTCCTAACTCCTAACTCCTAACTCCTAACTCCTAACCCCTAACTCTTAACTCTTAACTATGCTTGACCTAACACAATTAGCGCGACAAATGCAAGGTTTAAGTCAGCATCTGACTTTAGAAGTTGCTGCAAGTCGGCAGCGTTTAGAATTAGCGCAACAACATCTGAAAAATGCTTATGAGTGCCAAGATGATTTAGTACAACGACAGGAGAAATGGCGCGATCGCATTATATTTGCTAATGCTACACCAGTTGAGCCATTAGACACCTGTATCGATATCCCAACTCCACCGAAGGTACATACCGTTATTGCTACCGACGGTTCCCAAATTGCCCCGAATCACCACGAAATTGCTTACTGCTATCTTCTCAATATCGGCAGAGTCGTTTTGCACTACGGACAAAATCTTCACCCGATTTTAGATAGTTTACCAGAAGTATTTTATCGCCCAGAAGATTTATATATGTCGCGGCAGTGGGGAATTCGCACCGAAGAATGGATGGGTTATCGACGCACTGCGAGTGAAACAACTGTGTTAGCAGAACTTGCTTGTGCTGCGAAGGGGGGACAGGGGGG
>NZ_JAOWRF010000234.1 GCF_025753815.1 Plectonema radiosum NIES-515
GAGAGGGGGAGAGTGGGGGAGTGGGAGAGGGGGGGAAAGAAGAATTATTCTCCTTGCCTCCTTGTCCTCCTTGTCCTCCTTGTCTTCCTTGTCCTCCACTCCCCCACTCCCCCCCTCCTCCACTCCCCCCCTCCCTCACCTACAGTGCTTTATTACCAGCAGGAGAGGTTGCTTTGGAACAATGGCAGAAGTTATGGGAACAGGGATATCGCACGTTTAAGTGGAAAATTGGAGTGTATGCGATCGCTTGTGAACTGAAAATTTTTGAGTTACTCACTCAAGCTTTACCACCAGATGCAAAACTGCGATTAGATGCAAACGGGGGACTCAGCTATGAAGATGCAAATTTATGGTTGTGGACTTGCGATAATATTCCGGCAAATAATCGAAATCAAGTACAAATTGAATTTATCGAACAACCGCTACCTATAGATCAATTTCTCTTAATGTTGGAATTGTCTGATTGCTATGAAACGAAGATAGCTTTAGATGAATCTGTTGCCACACTAAAACAACTTGAATGCTGTTTAAAACAAGGTTGGCGAGGCATTTTTGTCATTAAACCTGGGATAGTCGGTTCACCATTTCGTCTGCGTCAGTTTTGCCTTTCTCATAAAATTGATGCTGTATTTTCATCGGTATTTGAAACTGAAATTGGCAGACAAGCTGCACTTAAGTTAGCAGCGGAATTATCTCAACATCATCGCGCAGTTGGGTTTGGTGTTAACCATTTTTTTGAGCAAGAGAAGGATAATTGGCTTCAAAATCTATGGAAATTTTAGATTATATCAAAGGTCAAAATGATTATTGGCTCATTGGTAGCGATCGCTTTCATTTTCAACAATTATTTGAAAAGTTGTATTTAGAATTATTAACATACAAAACACCACAAAAAATCCTCTTAGCTGAACGCGAACCTGTGCGGTTTTTAGCAGGCTTTATTGCCGCTTGTGCAGCTAATTGTCGTGTTTTTCTTTGTAACCCCGACTGGGGAAAACAAGAATGGCAAGAAGTATTTAATTTAGTCCAACCAAACCTCATTTTAGGAGATGGAGATTCGGGAGGATGGAGCAAAATTGTTTATGTTCCCCTTCGGGGTTCTGAAGTCGCTCATGGGGGAGACCCCCAAGACCGCGCTGGCTTACCATTACCTATGCCTTCTTCTCAATTACCGATTCCCAATACAATTATGATTCCCACAGGTGGTTCATCGGGAAAGATTAAATTTGCCATCCATACTTGGGACACCCTCATGGCATCTGTGAAAGGATTTACCGAATATTTTCAATTAAATCAAGTAAATTCTTTTTGTGTCTTACCGCTATATCACGTCAGCGGTTTAATGCAATTTATGCGTTCCTTTACCACTGGTGGCAAACTCGCTATTTTCCCCTTTAAACAAGTAGAATCAAGTCCAATATATCATCTTGAACCATCGGAATTTTTTATATCTTTAGTTCCAACACAATTACAACGTCTTCTACAAAACCCAGATTTAACAGCGTGGCTATCCCAATTTAAAACAGTACTTTTAGGAGGTGCCCCAGCTTGGAATGAACTTTTAGAAAAAGCGAGATTTTCCCGCATTCGATTAGCACCAACTTATGGTATGACAGAAACCGCTTCCCAAATTGCCACAGTCAAACCCGACGATTTCCTCAATGGTAAAATTAGCAGCGGTCAAATCCTCCCTCATGTCCAAATAACAATTTGTAATGAAAAAGGTGATATTTTAAAGTCAAATCAAAAAGGAAATATAATTATAAAATCTCAATCATTAGCCCTTGGTTACTATCCAGAAATTTGGAAAAATCAGGATTATTTACAAGTTGATGATTTAGGCTTTTTAGATAACGACGGTCATTTAAATATTGTTGGACGTAGCAGTAATAAAATCATTACTGGTGGTGAAAACGTCTACCCAATCGAAATTGAATCAGCCATCAGAGCAACACAAATGGTAAACGATGTTTGTGTAATAGGCATCCCAGATAAACAATGGGGACAAGCGATAACAGCCATTTATATACCCAAAAAAGCAGAGATATCTAGCTTAGAAATCCAAAAAATACTCAAAGATAAACTTTGTAAATTCAAAATTCCCAAACACTGGATTCCCGTTTCGACATTACCTCGTAACACTCAAGGCAAAATCAACCAGCAACAGTTACAAGAAATAGCAACAAATGTACTTCAAATGTACTTCAAATCTCCTCCAAATAATAATACCAATTCTCCATAATGTTACGCTTTAGCTGCTGTCTCACAAACCAAGCCCACCTACCTGGGCTAATTAAGCCCATTCTTATGAAGAAACGCTATAGCGGTTTGCAATTGAATCCAATACACTCTGACCTCTCCCCAACCCCTCTCCTACAAGGAGAGGGGCTTTTTCCCCTTCCCTTGTAGGGAAGGGGGTAGGGGGTTAGGTTTGTATTTCACTCAACCGAGAAACGCTATAAATAAGATTCGAGTAAGAATAGAGGCTGCTTTCCTTATTCTTATTTAGAAGACATCAAGAAAAACAAATCTGCTGTTGGTAAAAAAGCTTGGAAATTATTAAATGATGGTAGATTCAAAAAATAGATGTGGAGAATTTGGTATGAAAGCTGAAAATGCAGATAAAGCAGAATCTTTTTACATTGCGATAATTCTGTATAAATCAACTTCAGATAAACCTGATTATCAACCTTTGTACCAAGAAAGCTTTGTTTTAATCAAAGCCAATTCTCTAAAGCGAGCAAAAGCAAAAGCTTTGAATCATGGCAAGAATGAAAGTGTCAGCTATACAAATGAGAATGGAGAAACTATTACTTGGTCTTTGCAGCAAGTAGTAGATGTGAATTCAGTTTTGTATGATGACTTTGATTCTGCTGAGGATGCTATAGATTTATATGCTCGACATTTTCGCAATTATGAAGCTTACCATTCATTTGAGTCATTTTTGTCTAAAGAGCAACTTTAGGATTTACGCATTATCTGCGGTTCGTTTCCAACCATTTTACTATCTCACCCGATAACTCCTTTTTACTTCTACTACTGACCTCAATACAAACGTGCCGAGTAACTGCCTTAGCAACCATTACATCATCAACTACAACTTCATAAGCAACTTCAAACTTATCAACACCGACTTTTTGCGGAATCAAGCTAATAGTTAACTTATCTCCACAATACATCGGACGAAAAAAATCTACATCAGCGTGAACAATGGGAAAAGCCACAGATGTATTGCTAAAAAAATCTTTCAGATTAATACTTGATGCTTCTAAAGATGCTTCATAAGCTTCATGACAAATAGACAAAACATTGGCAAAGTAAACTACCCCAGCAGCATCAGTATCTGAAAATCGAACAGTGCGGTTATAAGTAAACGGCATATTTGATAATTAGCGAAAAATATAGCAGGCTTATAATCTGCTACCAAAAATGATTTTACGCCAATAACAACAGTTACAGCAGATTGCGTTGTTATTAAATACACGTAGAGACGTAGCACTTGGTAGTCTCTACAGGATTTTGGGTTTTAGCCATGTACCTCCTGCAACCTGAAATTTGCTGTATCAATTTAATGGGTAATAAATATCTTCAGAGTAGGGATTGAGGTAAGGACGCTGTAAATCTACATTTAGCTCTGTAAAGTGTTGAGCGATCGCTTTCATTTTTTCCTCAACACTATCATCACCTTTTTGCCAAGCTGACAACAAAGAAGAAGCGACAATTTGACAACGATTCATGCCAAAATTATCTTGTGCGGCAAATTTTTGGCTTGGTTCTTCAGCTAAACTCAAACCAGGGGCTAAAAACTTGGTAAATAAAGGTATTTCTGGCTGAAAATAAGATTTATGCTCCCAATAAACAGCTTGAAGTACTTTCCGAACCGCTGGATAGTCATTGCGTTGAAAATATAGCACCCCACAGTCATAACGTTCGTATACACAAGGGTTGTAGAGAACTTGAAAGTTAAAGAAAATCTCAGCCGCGTTTAATTGTAAGGTGAGACTATCCATAAGAGCGATCGCTCCTTCTGGATTTAAATTAAAATAAATTCTTAGCAGATCCAAATCAACGTCTGGATTATTGCTAACTGCTAAATAATAATTGTTTTGCAGTCTATTTTTTGGCATCCAAATTTCTACAAACTTACCAATTTTGGCAGATTCTATACTTGGTTGCATCGGCGAGTTATACTCAACATGCAATGTCAAACCGTCTTTAATCACTACCAGGGTACCATCAGGTTCTTGCCGCAAAACTTGCCAACCGAAATCAAAATAACCTACACCGTGATTACTAGCATCTAATCGTTCGTAAAATTCCGAATCATTACCGAAATTATAATTGTTTTCTAAAGTTTGGTGTGGTAATAAATTAGCTGGTTTAGCATTTAGTGCCAAAATGTTTTGCAAAGAGCCATTGTAATAAATTCCGTAAATAAAATTTCGCAGTAGCAGAGTCAGATATTTACGCTGCAATGCGGGCAGATTTTTTTGAAATCTGTCTGCTACTTTTTTTGGCAAGGCAAACGGTTGATAATTGGGATGAATAATGCAAAAGTTGGACTCAATTTTAATATTGCTGGCAATGTCAAACAGAGAATCTAGCAGTTGATTGGTAGGAGTATATAGCATTTTAAAATGTAGTAAGCGCTCTTTGCGCTTTCAAAGATGAGCGGTAAACCGCTCGCTACGAACTTAACATCCACGCAGACGAATTTTTGGGTAATAAAGATGAGCGGTGAACCGCTCGCTACGAACTTAACATCCACGCAGACGAGTTTTTGGGTAATAAAGACGAACCAAATTCTGCTTGCTTTCTTCTTGAGGCAACTTTTCTAATTTGGCAACAGGTTTGAGTATTTCCGATTCAGAAATACCGAAAACAGTTAACAGAGCTTGCTGTGGCATGGTGAGTAGATTTTTGGCAATCTGAAGCATTGAGATGCTGATATTATCAAAGTATTTATGGTACTTAATCGTTGCCTCAATTTGATGCATTAGTGCTAAACCCGCAAACTGAATAACACGCAACAAAAAATCATTACGGTACTCTAAAATATTGGGGAAGGCTTTGAGATAAGCTTGAATTAGGGCAAGCATTGAAGGTTGAAGAGCTAAGAGCGGTGTCACCGCCAATTGCAAAGATTCTTCTAACTCAATGGTAGGATCTACCACCAGGCTGTCTAGCCAAATTTTTAAATAGCTTGCCAGTAAAGTTCCTAAATCAAAGGCTGGATCTCCCCAGGCACATGCTTCCCAGTCAATGAACCGGACGATGGCATTATCTAGATGTTCCCACCTGGAATGGATCAAAATGTTGTCTAATTTCAGGTCGTTATGAGTCAAGCAGCAAGGTTGCCAATCGCTTGCTAAGTCTCCAATTGCTGATTCTAAATTGTCGTGGCGCTGATAGAGTGCATAAAATTTCAGCGCAGGAGTGGGAACCATGCCAAAAATCTCAGGTGCGATTGACTCGATTCCTTGTGCCGGATTGTTGAAGTGATAGCGAAACTGTCCTTCGGGAGCAGTTGCCAAAAAATTGCGATACTCACGACGGTTGAATGTAGCACGATGCAGCGCTCCTAAGGTGTCACCAATGGTAGTAGCGATCGCTTGGGGGAAAACATCGTTTTGTTGATAATAATTCCCTAGTTCCTGATACTCACTTAAGTAGTTACGAATCAGGATTGAGTTTTCCTCATCAAAGTGCAGCACTGATGATGCGATCGCTCCGATGTTACCAATGACTGGAAACTGCTCAAGAAGACAGTGAAACAGCCACTCATTGAAAAATTGCTCTTTTCCATCATTGTTAGTGCCCAGTTCCTGCTTAACCAGCAGTTTGCGATTATCTGCTAGAGTAACCAGCAAATTTAAGTTTTTGCTACTCTCAGGTAACTCAGAATTGTCAGATGCCCCATCTTCTGAGCTACACAGACCTGAGGAACGCAGATACTGGATAACGTTATGAGAAGACAGTGAAACTACCATGTATTATTTCCTAATTCCTAAAATTGAAGACCGTAAATCACTTAGATCCAGATTGGCTTAACTTTTATAGCTCGTGGTAGACAGCAATAACACTGGAAATATTAATAACGATGATTACAATCTACTAATATCCGATTCCTAAAAGAAAAACCTGCCAAAATGGCAATTCTGTCTTTATTATTCCTTTAAATTTTGCTGACAAAAATACTAACTTATTTACCTGATTAAGCATTTTTACTGTAATTGATATTTAGTTTTGTCGTTAAGCTTTTGCTGTTGTTCACTTTCCGGCTTTCTGGGGAATCAAGAAAAATTCACGGCTTAATTTTTCACTTTGCAATAAAAGCAAGTGCGAAGTCAACCGTTTTTGAGATGATTTCGCACTTGTTTTTAGTATTTTCAACTGCTCACCGCGCAATTCATCCCCGCAAATCGCTATAACCTAGATAGGGCAAGTCACTCACGGAGTTTGCCCTATGACCAACGCGATCGCTTCGTTTTCCTCTACTTTTGAAAATTATTTTTTTAAGCCACATTTTTACCATCATCCCAAAATAACGATTAAGCTACGGTTTTTAACTAATATCCCCAAAAAAACAAATATTTGCTCATGAACTGAATCACAAGCAAAAACTGATCGGTACGAAATGTTGATTGATATTATGCTGCCATTTATATTCATTTACAATAAGATATATCCGTGACATAAATCAAGTGATAAGTTTTAATTCTCTTATATAGAGCAAAACCGATATAAATGTTAAGAAATTTCAATTGACAGTCGGCAATCTGGAAATACTTACGTATCTAGCTAGAGTGCAGCGGTTACACAACTGACTACCCACCACTTACCGCATATCGGGGGAAAGGGAAAGGGGCAAAGGGTAAGAAAATGTCATAGACATCTCCAGAAAATACGTAGAGACGTTGCATGTGCTAGGTCTGTTGGGTTCAGGCTACGCATAATTAATTTTTGGAGATGTCTAATACGCATATTTAAATAATTCTTTATTTTCATTCCCTTTCCCCTTTCCCTTCTTCGGTAATATAAATGTACTAATAAAGGTATACTAACTAAAAAGAATTATGCAGGTGAAAAAAATATCTTTGCATCTGCCTCTGCTACTTTATTCTTAATGTCATAAATTGATTCACCATCACTGCCAAGGTCAGTACACCGAAAAACAGCATCAATCCCGCCGGCATAAACTTGCGTGTTTTAGCCAGTCGCAATGCAAAAACAACTACTAAAACAGCAGTGACTAAAGCTGCTAAAATCAAACCCCATATTGTACCTTGAAATTGGAGGTAAGCGGCAAAAAGTAGTAATACACCACTAATGCAGCCAAAACGCAGAGAAACTTTACTAGTAGAACGGATGTAACCAATGAAGCCACCTACCATCGCTAAAATACCGTAGCCAAGAGAAGCAATAATACCTAAATTCATTGTGAAAACCTATGTAGATTTTGATGCGTGCTGCAAACCTCGGCAGACAATTTACCATAGCTCTTTAGCTACATCAGGATAGTTAATTGATGGATAATTAAGCAATGTCCACAGCAAGTAATTCGTTCCAGACAAAGGTTCAGTTCCTCCAGCGTCAAGCAGCGTCTCTATTAATCTACCAATCCGTCCTCCAAGGGGAAGTGAGTATAGCTTTTTTGGAATTATTGCAAACTATACGATATCCAGAAGCGGATGCACGCAGTTGTCTCCAAGCTTACGGCAACTACTTTAAGTGCTTGGCTGCGAGAAATCAAAACTGGGAGGAATATTTAATTATGCAAATTCTCAGAGATGAGAATCCATTTTCTCACCTTGCTCAACAGCAAGAATTTGAGAATTTGCCTCCAGCTTTAATTGCAGCGACTCAGCATGATTTACAAGCGTTGCAAAGTCTTTATGAATGTAGTAGCGCATTTTTGAGCGAATGGGTACAAGCTGTGGCTCATCTAGCTGTTTCACCAGTAGTGTGGTATGAGGAGCAACTTACTCTTATAGAAGAAACGAACGAATCGCTGCTAATAGCGAAACTGCACCACTTGGAAGATTGGGCTGATGCAATAGAAGATGTAGCTGCTTATTATCGCGAATTTGGTACGGGTTTATTTGCCGAATATAGTGCTTTGCGCTATTGCGACGGACAATTTATTGGCATTGCACATGCCGATCCGGTAAAGTTAAGCGAATTAGTTGGTTATGAGTCTCAGCGAGACGCTTTATTAAAAAATACAGAATTTTTGTTAGCAGGAGAGGTAGCGCTGCACGTATTACTTTATGGTAGTCGCGGTTCGGGGAAATCTTCTTTGGTGAAAGCTTTGTTGAATGAGTACGGCAAGCGTCATTTGCGCTTGCTAGAAGTGGCAAAATCAGATTTGAAAGACTTACCACAAATTGTGGAAAAGTTGCGCTCTGTGCCACAGAAATTTATTATTTTTGTCGATGACCTTTCTTTTGAGGAAGATGACGACGCTTTTAAAGCGCTGAAAGTAGTATTAGAGGGAAATTTAACTGCGCGATCGCAAAACGTAGTGGTGTACGCTACTTCTAATCGTCGGCACTTAATTCGCGAGTTTTTCGCCGATAGACCCACTCAATCGGATAATGATGAAATCCATGCTTGGGATACGATGCAGGAGAAGCTTTCGTTTAGCGATCGCTTTGGTCTAACTTTAACCTTTGAGCCTGCCGATCAGAAAACTTATTTAAACATTGTCCGACATTTAGCCACACAAGCCGCAATTAACATTGACTCAGAAGATTTAGAATATCAAGCTTTACAATGGGCAACTCGTCACAACGGTCGGTCTGGAAGAACAGCACGACAGTTTATTGATTTTTTGAAAGCAGATTTGGCACTTGTTGCCTCAAACAACCAGACATAAGTAGTTTACATGAACTGCCTATAGTTGAATGCCTGAAAATTTACCCTTCCCCCTTTCCCCTTCCCCAGAAATACCTATTCTGAAAAATTGACTAAACTAAAAACAAGCAATATGCAATCAGCAATGGTAAGTAATCGATTTTTGCTTTTAGGTATAGTTGCCTTTAGTGTGAGTTTTGGTCTTAGCCTCGTCCCAACTTGGGATTTTAGTAAAGCCTTTCTCACAGCTACAATTACTGTCATAGCTAGTTATGCAGCAGCATTATTTGTCGATAATATCCGCAGAAATCATGAAATGCTCGTTTTGGGTTCTCTCCACAAGCGAATAAAAGAGCTTGAGGGCTTAAAGTCTCGTCTTGTCAGAGAAATCAACCAAATTGAAGAGCATCGTGCCTTATTGTATACAGAGTCCAATCAACTGCAAAATCAAGTATCAGAACGTCGCAACCAAAGAGACAGTTTAAATCGAGAATTAGGCGGTTTTGTTGGGCAAAAAAAACAGTTAGAAGCCGAAATAAGCTTAATTAAAACAGAGCTTAATCAGCTCGACAAAAGTAAAGCCGAGCTAAATAATTCATTTTCGGCTCTCACAGCAGAAAAGCGTCGTCTAGAATTAAATTCCAACGTATCCCGAGCCGAAATAACTAAACTGCAAACTCAAATTAGCGAACTCCAAGAAGAAAAGCAAGACACTGAAAGCAATTTAACTTTGTTAGACAGGCTCAAACCTCAGCTAGAAGAAAGACTTTACGAATTGCGAGTTGAACTGCAAGATTTAGAAAATCAGGTAACTCAGCACAATGAATTAATTTTAAATAAAAAATCCGAAAAAGAAAATACAGAAGCTAGTTTAAATTTATTACAAACCCAAATAAAAGAAAAAAGAATTGAATTAAATCACTTACAAGAGCAATTTTTATTATTGCAGCAAGAACGCGATTTGTTACAAAATCAAGTTTGGGAATTACTCCAACAAACCGAAACATACAATCAGCAACAGTTCACCGAAAACGAAGGAGAAGAAGATGTAGATTTATTTCCTTTTTCTGACTTAATAGATTTAGAACCAATATCTAAAAATACATCCGATTTACCCCAAGAATGGACTAAATTATTAGAACAGCTACCAGCTTATGAAATACAAGTGTTAAAAGCGATAGTAGAACAAGAAAATCCCAAACCTGCTATTAAAAACATTGCCGAAAAAAATATTACTATGCCAAATTTGTTAATTGATTCTATAAATGAACGTGCTAATGATACAATTGAAGAATTAATAATTGATCCAAACTTGGAAACTCCCGAAATTTATCAAGAGCATATAACAAACGTGAAAAAAATCATTGCCATATATGAATTAACGACTAGACAACCTCCATCAAACTAAGTTACTCTTGCCATCATCACAATTATATCTTTGACGTTTATAGCGGTTTTTAATTGGGTGCAATACATCAAAAAAATCATGAACTACAGATAAACAAATATACAGCAGATTTCACTCCTATTGAGGTACATGACTAAAACCCAAAACCCTGTAAAGACGTTACGAAAGGAACGTCTTTACTACGTGTATTTAATAATAACGCAATCTGCTGTATGTACTCGAATCGGCTGAGAACCGCTAGAAAATAAAGTGAGGTGAAGTGCATGGCAAAAGTTAAAATCTCGAAAAAAATATCTACTGCTTTAATCAACTCTTTGAGTGCTGGAGTAGTACCAAGATTTGGACTAGAACATATAGCAGTAGGTCGAGAAAAAGAATTAAAAAGCCTATTACAAAATCTTGACGATATTGGAGAAGGTGTAGCCGCATTTCGCTTTATAATTGGTAATTACGGTTCAGGTAAAAGTTTCATCCTGCAAATGATTCGCAACCGTGCTATGGAGCAAAATTTTGTCGTAGCTGATGCTGATTTATCTTCCCAACGCCGACTTGCAGGAACAAACAACGAAGGTTTGGCAACTTATCGAGAATTAATGAGTCGTCTAGCGACAAAAACTCGTCCTGATGGTGGTGCTTTAGTCTCAATTTTAGAAGGTTGGATTAATAAAATTCAACAAGAAGTAGCTAAAGATAGCGGAATGCGTCCTAATGATGAAGGTTTTGATGATAAAGTTGAAACGAAAATTAGAGAAGTAGTTCAGTATATTGAAGATTTAGTTCACGGCTTTGATTTTGGTACCGTCATTGTTGCTTATTGGCGCGGTTACAGGCAAGATGATGATGAATTAAAAAATGCTGCATTGCGGTGGTTGCGAGGCGAATTTAACACTAAAACTGAGGCAAAAGCTGCTTTGGGAGTGCGCGTAATTATTGATGATGATAGTTGGTATGACTACATCAAGTTAATCGCTAAATTTGTGGCGGAAATTGGCTATAAAGGACTTTTAGTTTTGCTTGATGAAGTTGTGCATATATATCAAATATCCACTACAGTTACTCGCGAAAAAAACTATAACAGACTTTTAGCAATGTTTAACGACACCATGCAATGCAAAGCAGAACATCTTGGTATTGTTATCGGTGGAACTACAAAATTTTTAGAAGACCCAAATCGCGGACTTTTTGCTGACCCGGCTTGGCGAAGACGCACTAAAGAAAGCCGTTTTGTTCAAGCTGGTATTCAAGAATATTCGGGACCGGTGATACGGCTAAATCCGTTGACTGAAGATGAAATACTCACGCTTTTACAAGGGTTGGCGGAAATTCATGCTCTTAATTTTGGTTATGAGAAGGCTTTAACAAATCGTGAATTTAAGGACTTTATTCACGAAATTGTCAATCGTTTGGGTGCAGAAGCATTGTTGACTCCTGGCGAAATTGTCCGGGATTTTATTAGTGTGTTGAATATCCTGTACCAAAATCCACAAATTTCTTTTAGTAAATTGATTCATGGTTCGGATTTTAAGTTAACTGCTGTGGGTAAGAATACAGATGTTGATGATGAGGATGTAGCAGAATTTAGTTTGTAAGCTGGAGAAAATTAAATAAACTCAAATACAGCATATTTCAGGTTTCGGAGGTACATGCATAAAACCCAAAACCCGCTCTGAGACGTTCCGATGGAACGTCTTTACGTGTATTCAATAAAAACACAATCTGCTGTAAGTCTGATTTTTGATACAATCGCCTATGCTAGATAGATTAAATTTTGTCAAATTATGAGCGAAGTTTTAGATACTTTTTCCAGACTTGCGCCTTTTATCCAAGAATATATTTATCATCACAACTGGAGTGAATTACGACCAGTTCAAATTGCTGCTTGCAAAGTGATTTTTGACACTGATGCTCATTTGCTAGTTGCTGCTGGCACAGCTTCGGGGAAAACGGAAGCTGCGTTTCTGCCGATTTTAACTTTATTATATGAAAATCCACCGCAAACTATTGGCGCATTATATATTGGTCCGATTAAGGCTTTAATTAATGACCAATTTGCACGCCTTAATGATTTGCTAAAAGAAGCGGATATTCCCGTTTGTCACTGGCATGGGGATGTTTCGCAAAGTCGAAAAAAACAGCTTTTCAAGAATCCTAAGGGTATTTTGCAAATTACGCCGGAATCTTTAGAAAGCTTATTAATTAATAAAAATAATGAGTTGATGCGTTTATTTGGTGATTTACGGTTTGTCATTATTGATGAAGTTCACGCTTTTATGGGTTCTGAACGCGGTTGTCAGATTCTTTGTCAGTTGTCACGTTTGCAAAGTTTGACGCAAACGCAACCCCGAAGAGTTGGTTTGTCGGCAACTCTTGGTGATTATTCGATGGCTGAAGAATGGTTGGGTTCGGGAAGTGATAAGTTGGTGATTACTCCGGAGATTGAGGGGGGAAAAAGGCAAATTAAGTTGGCTTTGGAACATTTTTATGTTGGTGATGGGGAGTTAAGAGAAACGAACCGCAGAGGCGCCAAGGAAGCGGAGGGAAGAGGGGAGAGAGATGGAGGTGGGTATGAGGAATATGTTTTTAATCTTAGTAAGTGTCGTAAGTGTTTGATTTTTGCTAATAATAAAAGGCAAACTGAATCTATTATTGCTTCTTTGCGAGAATTTGCTGGGAGTGAGGGATTAGCTGATATTTATCATGTGCATCATGGTAGTATTTCTGCTAGTTTGCGGCAAGCGGCTGAAAATGCGATGCGTGAGGTGGATAAGCCTGCTGTGACTGCTGCAACTTTGACGTTGGAGGTGGGGGTTGATATTGGTCATTTGGAGAGGGTTATTCAGTTAGAATCGCCTCCTTCTGTTGCTAGTTTTTTACAGCGTTTGGGACGCAGTGGTAGAAGAGGTGCTGCTGCTGATATGCGGTTTGTTTGTACTGAGGAGAAAGTATCGGTGGAAGCTTCTTTGGAGGAGCAAATTCCTTGGCAACTTTTGCAATGTATTGCGATTATTCAACTTTATTTGGAGGAGCGTTGGATTGAGCCGATAAAGCCGATTAAATATCCTTTGAGTTTGTTATATCATCAGACTCTGAGTATTTTAGCAGCAAGGGGTGAAGTTTCGCCTGCTGGGCTTGCTAAACAGGTTTTAAGTTTACCAAGTTTTGGTGCGATCGCGAAATGCGGCGCCTCGCCGCCGATCGCACTGGAAGATTTTCGGCTATTGCTTCGTTATTTAATTGATATTAATCACGTTCAGCTAACTGAAGAAAATAAGTTAATTCTCGGTTTGGCTGGGGAAAAGGTGGTACGTAAATTTCAATTTTATGCTGTTTTTCCTGACAATGAGGAATATGTTGTTAAGCACGCAACTATGGAAATTGGTAGTATTGTTATGCCTCCCCCAATCGGTAATCAATTCGCTTTGGCTGGGAACGCTTGGGAAGTTTTAGAAGTTGATTTCAGAAAAAAGATTGTTTTGGTTAAGCAAGTAGAGGGTAAAGCGAGTATTTTCTGGCGCGGTGGTAGCGCAAATATCCATACAAGAATTTTACAACGAATGCGGCAGGTTTTGCAGGAAGATATTGAATATAGTTATTTGCAAAAAAATGCGCTGAAGCGGTTGCAGAAAGTTCGGGAATTAGCGCTAAATTCTGGCTTAGATAAACAAAATATTCTGCTTTTAGAAAATAATAAATGTTGTATTTTTCCTTGGATGGGTACGGTTGCTTATCGCACTTTAGAAAGATTGCTTAATTCTTGCTGTCGGGAATCTTTAGAAATTAAAAGTATTGGTGGTGTTAATCCCTATTTTTTGACTATTAAGTTAGGTAAAGATAAATTTCAGTATCTTTACGATGAAATTGTGTCGTTATGTACAAGAATTACCGCTGAGGATTTATTAGCTGATGGGGAAGCACCAGAAATTCAAAAGTACGATCGCTTTATTCCTCACTCAATTTTGCGGAAAGCTTTTGCCAGCGATTATCTAGATATGGAGGAACTTAAACAGCAAGTGAAGAAATGGTAATTTCTTCAATAAACCATTATACGCTAGAATAGGCTATCAGTAATCCTACTGAAAATTTGGGGATGGCTATGACATCTCTGTTAGAGCGACTTAGTGCAGAACGACAACGCCGATTTGTAGGACGTCATTTTGAGCTTCAATTATTTCAACAGGCGATCGCATCTCCACAATTACCTTTTCATATTTTGCACGTTTTCGGTCCCGGTGGTGTGGGCAAAACGAGCATTCTCAATCAATTTGCTCAAAGATGTCAGCAAATTAATGTACCACATTATTACGTAGAAGCACGTAATTTGGAACCAGTCCCAGAATCTTTCCTAAGCGCCTTACGTTCATTAACAAGACTGAATGAATTAGATTCTCCTCTCCAGTTTTTAGCGACTCAACAACGCAATGTTGTACTTATTGATACTTATGAAAACATTGCTACCCTTGATGAATGGTTGCGGGAAGAATTCTTACCCCAATTATCTGAGAATACCTTGATTGTTCTCGCCGGACGCAATCCGCCCTCTTCCCCTTGGCACAGCGATCCGGGATGGCAAGCTTTAATTAATACTTTGTCTATACGCAACCTGAATCCAGAGGAAAGTCAAACTTACCTTAGCAAACGAGATATTCCTCTGGCGCAGCATCGGGCAATTCTCGATTTCACCCACGGACATCCTCTAGCATTATCGTTGGTTGCTGATGTGTTTGCCCAAACACAGGAAATTTCTTTTCAACCAGAATCGGCACCGGATATTGTCAAAGTACTTTTGGAAAGATTTATTAAAGAAGTACCGACACCGACACACCGCATGGCACTACAAGCTTGTGCTGTGGTACGCATAACTACCGAAGCATTACTTAGACAGATGCTAGGTTTGCCTGAAGTTCACGATTTGTTTGAGTGGTTGCGGGAATTGTCGTTTATCGAATCAGGGCAATTAGGTTTATTTCCTCACGATTTGGCGCGAGAAGTCTTGATTGCAGATTTGCGCTGGCGGAATCCAGACTTTTACGCTCAATTGCACCATCAAGCGCGAAGCTACTACAGCACCCGTTTGGGGCAAATTCAAGAAAAAGAAAAGCATCGAGTGTTATTTGATTACATTTTCTTACATCGAGATAACCCAGCAATTCGTCCCTGTTTCACTTGGGGTGAACATAGCAGTTTATTGAGAGACTCGCTGCAAGAAAGTGACAAAAGTACGTTGCTGGGGATGGTAAAGCAATATGAAGGGGAAGAATCAGCGAAAATAGCCGCACATTGGTTGGGGCGTCAACCGCAGAATGTGGTAATATTTCGCTCGCAGCAGCAAATAGCCGGATTTGCGATGATGATAGCGTTGCACGAAGCTAGTAGCGACGATTTGAAAGTTGATTCTGCTGCTTTGGCTTGTTTGTGTTACCTACAAACTCATGCACCATTACGTCCTCAAGAAGGTGCAACGATATTCCGTTTTTGGATGGCGTCGGATACTTATCAAGCTGTTTCTCCTACCCAAAGTCTGATTTTTATCAATTTTGTCCAGTATTTTCAGAGTACTCCCAGACTTGCATATACATTTTTACCTTGTGCGGAAGCAGATGCTTGGACACCAATGTTAAGCTATTTCGACTTAATGCGACTTCCAGAAGTTGATTTTGAAGTCGGGGGACGGCGTTATGGTGTTTATGGACATGATTGGCGAGTAGTTTCACCGACAGCTTGGCGCGAACTTTTGGCAAAAAGAGAAGTTGCAGCTGATGCAGAAATTGAAGCTAGCACTTCAGTTAGTCAGCCGATGTTAGTTCTCAGTCGAGAGGATTTTGTCGAAGCGGTGCAAAATGCATTACGTAATTTTACTCGTCCCGACACTTTGCAGAATAATCCCTTAATGCGATCGCTAATTTTAGACGAACAAGTTGTACTTGACACACCAGGTGAGAGTACTTTGTACACGCTCCGCGATCGCATCACCACTTTGCAAACTCTCCTCAAACAAGCTGCGGAATCTTTACAAGATTTTCCCCGTGATGAAAAATTATACCGCGCTGTTTATCGCACTTATTTAAATCCCGCCCCTACCCAAGAACAAGCAGCAGAGTTACTCGATTTGCCCTTCAGTACCTATCGCCGCCATCTCAAAGCCGGGATGATCAGAATTGCAGATATTCTTTGGCAACGAGAAATTAGTTAATAATTAAATAAAGCACACTTTATTTTGCACTTATGCTACTAATAAGCTAAATATAAATACGTATACAGCCAGAATCTCGATCAATTTTTGACAAAGTTGTTTTGTGTTGTGACAAGCGATCGCCTCACCACTTTCCATTCCCCAGTAAGGTTTAATAGTTAATTGTAGAAGTGTTGAGATTTATTTAAGAGCGCATGATGAAATTTTCACGACTGCTAGTTAGCTTTGTTTTAGCTATGGTTTTGTTTGTGTTTCCTTTGTCTGCACAAGCAGCAAGTTCTTCTAGTATCACCCGTTCCGTTGGTGATCCAGAATTCAAGGGCAAGGATTTTTCTGGTCAAAGTTTAGTCGGGGTTGAGTATACCAATGTCAATCTAGAAAAAGCAAATTTTAGTAACGCTGATTTACGTGGTGGGGTTTTTAATGGTTCGGTATTGAAACAAGCGAATTTACATGGAGCAGATTTTAGTGAAGGAATAGCTTACGTGCGACTCGTTCTAGCGTGAATCCATAGCGCTAGGTGAGAACGTCGGAGAAAACTCCGATATTCCATAACTGATTCACCGGATGTAGGTGCAAGTCCTACCCTTTAAAGGATAAGTGACTCCCGACCTGACCACACTGACTGAACTCGGTTTTCAGAGGGTGAAGCTGGTAATAGGACGCAATCAGAGACTTAAGCAGATAGGTCGCACTGGCGTTAATGGGGAGATGGTATGGATAAACTAGACCTAGAAAAGCGTCTTAATTCTACCCCAGTAATCTGAAGAGCATACTGGTTTCACATTCAACTCTCACGACTGCATGTAGGCACAAGTCGTAATCCTTGAGGGGAATGTAGGCGAAGTGGTCTGTCCTAACCCATCAAACAATCCATGAATCGGAACGAGTAAAAACGATGATGAAGTCTAGGGAAAGCGTTGAAACCCAAAGTAGGTATGACGAGATACGGAATTCTTCACATCGGGTAGGACGAAGCGTAATTGCTTCGAGGTAATCAGAACACAAAACACGGAGTAGAGAATGGTTAGACACAGCAACGATGCTAGTGAACTTTGGAAAAATATACCTTGGCGAAAGCTGAGAAAGAATATTTTTCGCCTACAATGTCGCTTGTGGAAAGCTATTAGAGCCAATGACCGGAAACGGGCTTTGAGTCTTCAAAAGCTAATACTGAAATCCCGCTCTTGCAGATTACTAGCTATTCGTCAAGTCACTCAGTTAAATGCTGGCAAGAAAACCGCTGGTATCGACGGCAAAGCCGGACTCAGCTTCTCTGAAAGATTGGAACTAGAAGAAACGCTACGTTTAAACGTTCAAGAGTGGAAACATAGCAAACTTCGGGAAATCCCAATCCCTAAGAAAGACGGCACAACTCGGATTTTAAAAGTCCCTAATATCTGTGACCAAGCGTGGCAGTGCTTAGTCAAATATGCTCTAGAGCCTGCACACGAAGCAACTTTCAACCCTCGTAGTTACGGATTCAGACCGGGACGCTCTGCCCATGATTGCCAAAAATTCGCATATTTGAACTTAAGTTCTAGCGCCAATGGCATCACAAAAAGAATCCTAAAACTAGATATTGAAAAATGCTTCGACACGATAGACCAACCTTTCCTTATGTCCCGCATTATTGCTCCACAAAGCATTAAAACGGGAATATGGAAATGCCTAAAATCTGGCATTAATCCTAATTACCCAGACCAAGGCACACCTCAAGCTGGAGTTGTCAGCCCATTACTTGCCAACATTGCGTTAGATGGAATTGAAGAAATTCACCCAAGTTTGCGTTATGCAGCTTCTATGGTATTTTTCCTCAAACCCAATGATAACGCACAACTGATACTAGACAAAATAACCAAGTTCTTAGTAATTCGCGGATTAAACGTAAAAGCGTCAAAGACACGTCTCGTATCCGCAACAGATGGATTTGACTTTCTGGGTTGGCGATTCGTCGTTCAGAAAAACGGAAAGCTTTATACTTACCCTTCAATGGATAACTATAAAGCATTCCGAGCTCAAGTAAAATTCATTGTCAACAACTCTAATTATGGGGCACGAGTAAAAGCTGAGAAGTTATCACCAATCGTCAGAGGGTGGAGAAACTATCACAGGTATTGCAAAATGGATGGTTCTAGATTCTCCCTTTGGTATCTGAGTAACAGGACTTTTAAAGTCTTTAATAAAGAATCAAAGATTAATCGATACGAAGCCCAAACGTTAGTAAAGAATGCCTTCCCCGCAGTGCCATATTCCGAGAATAAGCATATCAACGTTAAAGGGGACTACTCACCGTTTAATGGTGACATTGTTTACTGGAGTCAAAGGGAATCCAAATACGACGACGGTACAACAGCAAAAGCTTTGAAAAAGCAAAACCATACTTGTGGTAACTGCGGACTTAAGTTCGTAGGGGATGAAAGGATTCACCTTCATCATATAAATGGTATACACAGTGATGGGAACGCCAAGAATTTTGTCGCAATCCATCAGTCGTGTCACCAATATCACCACATGAGCAAAAGCAGAAGCTAAGATTATCGGGAGCCGGATGCACAGAAATGGGCACGTCCGGTTCTAACTGAGAGGTGCGGGAAGATAATACTCCCCATCGACTCAACCCTAGTAGACTTTAAAGGTGCTGATTTAAGTGATGCGATTTTGACAGATGCAATGATGTTGCGTTCTAGTTTTAGTGATGTTGACATCACCGGTGCTGACTTCACTAATGCTGTTCTTGATGGTATTCAAGTGAAAAAACTTTGCGCTAAAGCAAGTGGTGTAAATTCTCACACTGGTGTGGAAACTCGCGAGTCTTTAGGATGTAGGTAGTCAGAATAGAGACGTTCCAGTGGAACGTCTCTAGGAAAAATTAAACTGAACTGAGTTGTTTTTCGGCAACAAACTGGGGATTTGCTTCTGGACTATCAGCTTCAGAAGGAGGAACCAACTGCCAAAACTTGGGTAAGAATTCTTGCCAGTTTTGCAAAATCATCTTCGCTTTTGGTGAATTAGTGCGATCGCCATGTGCTTTGATTAATTCTTGCAGTTGCTTTTGGGCAGCTTCGGTAATCACCCGCTGAAGTTTGACGATTTCCCGGTTAACTAATTCCGGGAATCCACCCTCTTCATCTAAGAAATACCCAAGTCCACCAGTCATCCCGGCAGCGACGTTGCGTCCAACTTTACCCAAGACGACAATTACACCACCAGTCATGTACTCGCAGCAGTGATCTCCTGCACCTTCAATGACTGCTGTACCTTTAGAATTACGCACCGCAAAGCGTTCTCCAGCTAGACCATTGGCAAACAACATTCCACCAGTAGCACCATAAAGACAGGTATTGCCAATTATCACATTTTGTGCTGGGTCATAAGTGGCAGCAGCGGGGGGTTTGATAATGATTTCACCACCGTGCATCCCCTTACCTACGTAGTCGTTTGCCTCTCCTTCTAAGGTTAAATTCATGCCTGGGAGATTAAATGCACCAAAGCTTTGTCCGACACTACCTTTGAAGTTCAGGTTAATTTGCCCTGCAAAGTTATTGTCGCCGTATTTCGATGCGATCGCTCCCGCTAATCTGGCACCGACTGTTCTATCTGTATTGACTATTTTCCAACTCTTTGTCACAGTCGATTGCGTGTCAATGGCAGCTTGAATATCTGCATCCGCTAACAATTCGTCATCCAAAACCGCACCGTTGCTGTGAACTTCTTCATGCTGCAACCAGCTACGGTTTTCTTTCGTGTCGGGTAACTTCAGCAAGCAGTCGAGATTTAGCGATCGCGTCTTGGTTAGCTTAACGTTTTCCCGCTCTTTCAATAAATCGGCACGTCCAACGATTTCTGAAAGCGTTCGATAACCAAGTCGTGCTAACAGACTCCGCACTTCTTCGGCTACAAAATAGAAGAAGTTGACAACGTGTTCTGGCATCCCAGTAAACCGTTTCCGCAGTTCTTCTTTTTGGGAAGCGACACCCACAGGGCATTTGTTGGTATGGCAAATCCGCGCCATAATACAGCCTTCGGCAATCATCGCAATGGAGCCGAAACCGAATTCTTCACCACCCATCAAGGCACCGATTACCACATCCCAACCGCTCTTAAAGCCCCCATCAACGCGCAAAATTACGCGATCGCGCAAACTATTTTCCATCAACACCCGATGCACTTCACTTAATCCGAGTTCCCACGGAGAACCAGCGTGTTTAATCGAACTTAAAGGAGATGCGCCCGTGCCGCCATCGTGACCGGAAATCTGAATGATATCGGCGTTTGCCTTTGCCACACCAGCCGCAATTGTACCGATACCAATTTCCGCAACCAGCTTCACCGATACCTGTGCTTTCGGGTTAATTTGGTGCAAATCAAAAATCAACTGAGCCAAATCCTCAATCGAATAGATATCGTGATGTGGTGGGGGTGAAATCAGCGTTACTCCAGGCTTAGAACGGCGTAACATGGCAATGTAAGGACTAACCTTTGTCCCTGGAAGTTGTCCCCCTTCACCCGGTTTTGCACCTTGAGCGATTTTGATTTCAATTTGTTTAGCGCTCATCAAATACCCAGGTGTCACCCCAAAGCGTCCGGATGCGACTTGCTTAATGGAACTGCAAGCAGTATCCCCATTCCGCAAACCTTTCAGGTGCGGTAAAGTTGGTGAGTTACCATCTTCTACATCATCTAGAACTTTAAAGCGTACCGGGTCTTCGCCACCTTCCCCAGAATTAGATTTTCCGCCAATTCGGTTCATGGCGATCGCTAAAGTTTCATGAGCTTCCCGTGACAAAGCACCTAAAGACATACCGCCGGTGCAGAAGCGCTTGACAATCTCAGTTATCGATTCGACTTCTTCAATGGGAATTGATTGGCGATCGCTTTCCAAGTCTAGCAAGTCACGCAACGCCGTAATCGGTCTTTCTTGCAAATATTTCTTATATACCTCGTAATGGTCATAAGCAGTTTTGCCCGATGCCCCGTTTTCTTTGACTTTAGCCACGCCTACAGCATTATGCAGCGCTTTTGCCAATTCCGGACTGTTCATGTGATACTCACCACCCGGACGGTACTGTACAAAGCCTAAATTTTCTAGTTTTTTAGTTGTCAGTTCCGGGAAAGCCTTACAGTGGAACGAAAGCACCTCTGTCGCGAGTTCGCTGATACTTAAACCACCCACGCGAGAAGTTGTACCATAAAATCCCAACTCTAATAAATCTTGACCAATGCCGATCGCCTCAAAAATTTGCGCTGCTTGATAACTCGATAGCAGAGAAATTCCCATTTTTGAGAGAATTTTCAACAAACCTGCTTCTACTGCTTTGCGATAGTTCCCAAAAGCTTCCTCTAAAGTGAGGGTTGTAATTGTACCACGCTCCATAGACTTTTGCGTCTTCGGTTCTGACCACCAATCGCGCACAGTATCCAAAGCCAGATAAGGACAAACCGCACCAGCACCGTAGCCAATCAGACACGCAAAATGATGCGTACTCCAACACTGAGCCGTATTCACCACCAAGGATGCTTTCATTCGCAACCCTTCGCGAATTAGGTGATGGTGTACCGCACCCACCGCCAACAAAGGGGGAATGTAGGTGTATTCTGTACCAATGCCGTGACTTACCTTATCACTCAAAATTAAAATCTTCGCACCAGCTCGCACCGATTCCACAGCTTGTGCTTGTAAAGCCTTCACTGCTTCTTTCAGCCCATCTGGACCTGCGGCAATTTCAAACAGCGTTGACAACTCAGCCGTAGCAAATCCCGACAGCTTAATTGCTGACAACTCTGCTGTATTCAACACGGGAGATTCTAACTTCAACCTTCTAGCATATTCTGGCTTCGCATCTAATAAATTACCCCGTTCACCCAATTCTACTTTCAAAGACATCACCAAACTTTCCCGCAAAGGGTCAATTGCCGGGTTTGTCACTTGAGCAAAGCGCTGTTTGAAATAGTCGTACAGCAAATGGGGTTTTTCTGACAGCACCGCTAGAGGTATATCATCCCCCATACAGAACGTCGCTTCCTTCCCATCCATTGCCATTGGCTGAATTACCATTTCTACATCTTCTGTGGTGTAACCAAAAGCAATTTGATGTTGCAATCGGGATGAGGTTCCCCCACCCGTACTGTCAATATTATTGATTGTAGAATGTCCGTTCCCGTTGGCGTTTGGATGATGTCCGTTGCCATTAACAGACGATTCACCGACCAACGACTTAATATCTTGACGATACTTTTGCAGCCATTCTCCATATGGCTGCTGTTTAGCGATGCGCTGTTTAATTTCCCAATTTTTCAGCACTTCATGACTTTCTAAATCCACGGCAATCATTTGCCCAGGTCCGAGTCTGCCTTTCTCGATAATATCGGCTTCTGGAAAGTCCACTACCCCAGCTTCGGAAGCGACAACGATATAATCATCTTTGGTGATGCAATAACGAGCTGGTCTTAAGCCATTGCGATCGAGTGTTGCACCGACTTTCCGACCATCCCCAAATACCAAAAGTGCTGGACCATCCCAGGCTTCTTGCAGACCGCTATAGTATTCGTAAAAATCGACAATTTCCGGGAAATTACTTAAATCAGGTTGATTCTGATAAGCCTCTGGAACCATAATCATCAAGGCTTCCAGTGGGCTGCGTCCAGACTGCACCAATAACTCAACTACGTTATCTAAAGTTGCAGAGTCACTGTTATCGATGTGAACAAAAGGCTTGAGTTCTTCTAGGCGATTTTCCCATACTGGATGATTCAAGCTGGCATCTCGCGCCATCATCCAATTGATGTTACCAAATAGCGTGTTAATTTCACCGTTGTGACCCAAAAGCCGCATTGGTTGCGCTAGGGGCCATTTGGGCATAGTGTTGGTACTAAAGCGGCGGTGATATACTGCCCATGCGCTCTTAAAAGCCGGATTTTTTAAATCCAGATAAAACTCTCCCAATACAGCAGAACGCACCATGCCTTTGTAGACAATTGTCCGACTAGACAACGAACAGATGTATAAATCTTCCCAAATATGTTTTACAGCTTTGAAAATCCGACGACGGGTAACATACAATTGTCGTTCTAATTCATCGCCGCTTTGATCGGAAGCTAGCAAAACTTGTTCAATTTGGGGTTGATTTTCTCTTGCTTGTATCCCCAATATATTAGATTGCACCGGCACTACTCGCCAGCCCAGTACAGTCAATTTTTCTGACTTAGCTATTTCCTCAATTATTGCCTTACATGAAAGGGCTGTTTCTGGATCTTGTGGGAGAAATATCATCCCGACAGCAATATTTTTGCTAGAAGCGAGTTCTACACCTTTTGCAGCAAAGTCAGCTTGGAACAACTCCCAAGGAATCGCTGTCAATATTCCCGCACCATCACCGGAATCTTGGTCTGCACTACAACCACCCCGGTGCTCTAAGCAAGTTAAAGCAGCTAAGGCTTTAGTCACAATTTCATGGCTAGCGTGATTTAGTCGATGAGCGATAAAGCCCACACCACAAGCATCTCGTTCTTCTACTAACCATCGAGGACCAAGGTTGTTACACCTTGAAGACGTATCCGAAAATGTCATTTTTTGGTCTTGATTCATGGGTTGATTATTCATATTTTATTGCTGATAACTTGAGTTATGAATTTTGCCACTACTGGGAGAAAAAATTTCTAACATTTAAAAATGCAAAAATAGAGATTTAGCTAAAATTAGGAAAAAAAAATCTAACTTCAGGTTTCTTTTTTGGTTCCCCCGTGTTAAACTAATTGCTTTATTTTTTTGTGCTTATTTTTTTTATCCAGAATCAACAGTCTTTTATTTATATCGTGAAGCTATGTATTTTCTCAATTAGCTGTTTTTAAATCAAAGCTACTTTTTCGGTATAGTCTTTCTCGACTGACCTGGAACAAAACTAGTTTTTAAAGGTTCACTGTTTTTAAAGCTGAAATTCTTTATATTTAACAACATTTAGCAGCGTATTATAATATATGCCCATTTGACAATTCCTAAATCTCTGTTGCTATTGAAATTTTGGCGTTTCTACCCATTGCCACCTGTGTTACTGCCACTACTACCTCCCTTAAGTTGCAACCATCCTTACGGATGCAACACTTAATCCAACTTTAATCACCAAGACTACACTTGTCGTCTGGTTAGCTTAAAGTCTTAGTCAACACACTTAAATACAGTGGTTTTGGTAGGGAAACTACTCGTTTAATTTTATAAAATACAACACTCTAACATATAGAGTATCACGTTGTAGTTCCAACTGGATGTCAGGATTTTTTGATATTAAGAAACATTAGTTAATTTCTATTGTCCGTAATAGTTTTTCAAATTACCTAGTAAGTTATGGTGAAAATGCTCAATTTTTGCCGAGAAGAAGACCGTAAAGCTATTGCTAATAAGGGCAATAGAAAAAAAAATTCAACTTTCGTCATGCCAATAATTTCCACAATACTGTGCTTATATGCTACCTTTCCCACTCTTGCCCAGCAGTCTCCAATAGAAACCAAATTAGCACCAGTTTTGACTCAACAGTTACCCCCACCTCCTTTAACAGGGGTGGTCTCTTATGGTAATCAAATTTTCCTCAATGGTCGTACCTTACCAGGTATTTGGTTACAAAAACGTTCTAAATCAGGCTCATTTAGCACTTATTTAAGTGATGGAGCACTCAGGCAATTAGTTGGAGTAGATTTTTTAAACAGTAGCAATCCCAGCAGACAGCCAGTACAGTGGTTTTCGTCACTCACCAAGCCAGTAGTTTTAAGCAGCGTCTTAGCAGGAGGATATCGGTATTTAGATATCACTAATTTTGCGAAAACATCTCAATGGCAGATGCAAGTTAATGGCAACACATTGGTGATTTCCACCCCAGCCACGAAAGTCACAGATATTAGTCAAAGTCCGCAATATTCAACTGTCGGCGTTGCCCCTCTTCAACAGGCTCCCATCGTTGTAAATTTAGATCACCCTACTGCTTGGCAAATTAGACAAGAGTTACCAATTAAAAAAGCGCTGCCACCCGACCCCGATACAGTCACACCCAAAAGCTCTGCACCGCCAAACAGACAGTGGATACTTACCTTAGATGGCATAGCCGATCCGATTTTGTTGCAACGCTATACTCCCCCAGAACCAGCACCAGCACCACTACAGCTGCCAAATTTTCTCAAACAATTACTACCAGTCATAATACCAGCCCCTACCCCGGAAACAACCCCAGAGCCACTTATTCAACAAGTGGAAGTGGTCAACAACCAAACGATAATTCATTTGAGCGTCCCCTTTGGTCTAGCGCCCCGGATAAGTACTATACCAAACCCCGATCGCCTGATAATCGATATTCGCCCCGATGCATTGGTAGAAAAAGATATTACTTGGGCACAGGGGTTGCGCTGGCGACAGCAGATTGTCAATTTAGGCACAGAAAGATTTCCGGTTGTTTGGTTAGAAGTTAATCCCCGCACCGTGGGACTAAAGCTGAAACCAATAATAACCAACCTCAATACTCTTACAGGGAGTGCCCCTTTAATTCAAACAGCGCAACAATACTTAGCCGTAGCTGGAATTAATGGTGGTTATTTTAACCGCAATAATCGATTACCCTTAGGTGCGATTCGTCGGGATAATCAATGGTTATCTAGTCCAATTCTCAACCGAGGAGCGATCGCTTGGAATGACTCCGGACAATTTTACTTTGGTCGTCTCACCTTGGCAGAAACCTTAACCACCTCCAATAACCAACAGCTACCAATTCAATTTGTCAACAGTGGCTACGTTCAAAGTGGTATCGCCCGCTACACCCCCGTTTGGGGAACCTACACCTTCCTTACCGACAACGAAATCATTCTCGTCGTCCAAAATAACCAAGTTACCAATCAGTTCTTAGGCGGCAAAGCTGGTGACACTACTATCCCCGTCAATATTCCCCAAAATGGCTACCTGCTAGTCTTGCGCGGTAACGCCGCGAGTAATGCCAATCTATTGCCTATTGGCACCACCTTACGCATCTCCAGCGCCACCACTCCCGTTGATTTTAGCCGTTACCCCAACATTGTCGGCGCAGGACCACTACTAGTACAAAATAATCAAATTGTCCTCGATGCCAAAGCCGAAAAATTCAGCGATGCCTTTATTGCTGAAAAAGCTATTCGCAGCGCCATCTGCACAACAGCAACAGGCACAGTAATGATTGCTGCCGTGCATAATCGCCCAGGTGGTGCCGGTCCCACCTTGACAGAACATGCCCAATTGATGCAGCGTATGGGGTGTGTGAATGCCCTCAATTTAGACGGGGGTAGTTCCACCAGCCTGTACTTAGGAGGACAATTACTCGATCGCTCCCCCAACACAGCTGCCCGCGTCCACAACGGAATCGGTATTTTTCTCCAACCCCGATGAGGGAG
>NZ_JAOWRF010000174.1 GCF_025753815.1 Plectonema radiosum NIES-515
TGGGGGAAGAAATTACTTTTTTATCTTGCTCCGCTTTAATTACAAGGCAGTCGGTAACAGTAGGATTACCAGTAGTGAGAGTGCCTGTTTTATCAAAAACTATCGTGTCTAACTTATGTACTCGTTCTAAAACGTCGCCACCTTTGATTAACAAACCTCGTTCCGCACCGATGCCAGTGCCTACGAGAATAGCTGTAGGTGTGGCAAGTCCCAAAGCACAAGGACAAGCGACTACCATGACAGCGATCGCTAACTTTAAACTCAACAATAGCCCGGACATCGCTGGGGCAGGATAACTTTCCCCGTGGTGAGACATATCCATTACACCAGACATATTGACATTTTGCCAAATATGTGTGCCGAAAAAGTACCAAAAGACAAATGTCAACAAAGCCGCTGTCAACACACCATAAGTAAAATAACCAGCAACTGTATCTGCTAATTTTTGTACTGGGGCTTTACGAGTTTGGGCGTCTTCTACCAAAGCGACAATTTGAGCTAAAGTTGTATCATTTCCAGTACGTGTGGCTTGAATAGCGATCGCTCCTGACTGATTTAACGTTCCTGCTGTCACCACATCTCCGGGTTGTTTAATCACGGGTACAGCTTCCCCAGTCAGCATCGACTCATCTACCGTTGTTTGCCCTACCACGACTTTGCCATCAACGGGGATTTTATCTCCTGGCAATACTTGCAACCATTCTCCCACACGCACTTGCTCTGCGGGAATTTCCACAGGAGGCGAGCTGGTGCCGGCTTTTTCGGGATTGGCAATTAATCGCGCTATTTGGGGCTGGAGTGCCAGCAATTGCCTAAATGCAGCCGCAGCACGACCCCTAGCATATCTTTCTAATGTCCGCCCCAAGAGAATAAAGCCAATCATCATCACCGGCTCGTCAAAGAAGCAATCCCAACCCATTTGGGGGAACAGCAGCGCTACCAAACTCGCAGTGTAAGCCGTGAGAGTTCCCAATCCCACTAAAGTGTTCATATTGGGTGCATTTCGTTGCCAACCCCGCCAACCATCTACTAAAATTGGGCGTCCGGGAATTAGTAATGACACTGTTGCTAGTCCACAGTGAAGCCAGATGTTATCGAGTGGCTGCATTGAGCCAGTCATATGACCAAAATGCCCAATTCCTGATAATATCAGCAATGTTGTCGCGATCGCTAATTGCCTAAGCGAAGAACGCATTTCTCGGCGTTGTCGTTTAGCCGGATCTTCGTCATTTTGTCTATCGCAAGCTTGCCTGGGTTTAGTTGGAAATCCTGCATCAGTCAATCGTTTAGCTAGGAAGAGTGCATCTACCGCACCAACTTCAGACTCTACAACTGCTACTTCTGTTGCCAAGTTCACACAGGCACTTTTGACTCCTGGATGTTCAATTAACTGCCGTTCTACCGCTTTCACACACCCGGCACACTTCATCCCCGCAACATCTAAGGTGATTTTCTCTGTTGTCAGGGTTGGTTCTGCTGGGAGTTGAGTTTTTGGGACAAGTTGCATGGAAAGTGTGGGATAAGCTCACGAAAGTTCAACGCAAAATAAAAGCGCGTCTATTTCGAGGGTAGGCGAAATCTAGAACACTGAAAGCAAAATGATTAACTTTTGTAAGAATTAGCTTTGTCTTGGGTACGATTCAAGCGCAGATAAGTAATGTAGATTAGAGCGATCGCTTGTAATGGCATCAAGGCAACCTGGCTTTTCAAAAAATCGTTGATTTCTAAATTAGACATAGCGCTGAAATAACCGAAGCCAAACAGCAAGAAAATTAGCAAGATCAGCTTTTTATTTTTAAGCATAACCAAAGTTTATCAGCTGCAACAGACTGGGACTGAAGTCCCAGTCTCAAAGCGAAAGTCGGATAAATCCGACTCAAATAATTTAATAGTCCGTTTCAACGGACTTGTGCTATTAGCCTCAGACTTAAGTCTGAGGCAGGACAAAACGTTTAGAGCAATTCCTACATTAAAGATAATGCATCGATATTAACGTTGGGATTATTACCTCGTATACGTATATTTCCTAGAATTAGAATTTTGAAAAATTTTGCCTAAGATAAATATGCATTTTTCCTTTGTAAATTGGACTGGCATTATCTACCCAGTAGCACTATCTAATTTAAAACCAATAATTTCTAGAACCAGCCCTGTTTATTGCGAAAGTAAGTATTAATAAATTCTTCATGGTTTTTGTTCAAATAAATCATGCCTTCGATTAAACCTACAAGTTGCATAATTAATAAGCTAAATCCGTAGGTGAAATAACCGCCTACTGCGGCAATAACCAGCATAATTAAGCCTTCTTGAGTGTACCCCAGAATAAATTTATGAACGCCAAAACCACCGAAAATAATGCCACAGTAACCAGCTAAAAGTTGCTTGTTAGCATGACTGGGATTGAGATTTGCCATATTAATGTTGCTCCTTTATGGATGTATAAAAATTCGGGATTTTAGTGTAATTAAAAATTGCGATCCGCACCGTGCGACTATTACATAAGCAATGCTGGAACCATAACTAGGAGAGGTTTTTCAGGTATCGTTTAAAACCATTCCTGTTCTGAATGAGTATTCGTAACTTTCAGGTGAGATAAAATCCCCGCACAGCAGCTTTCCGCTCATGTGACGCGAGATAATTCTATTTGCAAAGAATTAATCGCAATAATCGTCAACAACTGCTCTGCTATATGACTTTCTACAGCTAAAGTCGTTTATGTCCGGATTCTTTTCTGAAATTGTTGCAAGAAGTAGAACGCTGTTATGAACGCTTAGTTAAAGCCTTTATAACAGTGTCCTTTTGTGGGGAGAATAATCTTCCTTATAGGTATGTCAAACTAGAGCGTAGGCAATACGGTTCGGTTAAGAATATTTGTGAACCCAAAACCCTTGTAGAGACGTTACGGCAAAACGTCTCTACTACGTTAACCGAACCGTATTGAGAGCGTAGGAATGAATCTGCTTTGCAGTCGATTTTCACGCTTTTGAATAAAACAGCCAATTATATCATGTCCGTTTAATTGACATTAATAAAAAAATCCGAACCCCAAGAGACGTAGCACAGAATAGTCTCTACATCATATGTAATCTACCGGACTTGATATTACCCTTAACATCAAGCGTATTGCTTGATGAGCGACAAATTGCTGGAAACCTGGAAATTTCGTGATAATAATTTCACTTGATGCGCGATCGCACAAGTTTATAAGGTAATATACATCACTTTAAAGGATTACGAATATATCCCCACTTGTTGGCGTCTGTCATTACTCCTATTAAACCTTCCGAAGATGGTTGACAAACATAAAATTGAGGTTTAATCACCTCAGAACCAGTTTCATTAACATAGCCGCACCTATTTCTAGTATCTCTCCTTACAAGCCCTTCTTTAAATGAATAAGATTCATTTGAGACGAAGAATCCTGTATAAACAGCAATTTGTTCATAAATAGGAACCTCTGCTTTGGGATTAGCTATTTTTTGTCCATTTTTGTCAATATAACCCCATTCATTACCAAATTTAACGATTGCTAGCCCTTCTTTAAAGGGTTTAGCTTCCTCAAATTGGGCAGGAATTACTATTTGACCCGTTTTGTCAATATATCCCCAATACTTATCAATTTTTACATTTGCTAGTCCTTCTTTGAAGGGCAGCGCGTCATCAAATTTTGGTAGAATTGCAAAGATAGCATTGATGGCAAAGTAAACACTGATAACGATATAAATTACTGCAAATAATAGCCCGGTTCCTAGACCTAAACCAACTAATAATGCGTTGAATCGTGATTTATTTTCTTCCAATAGCATAGGTTTAAACTCTTGAATTATGATTAGAGAATATTTTTTGGTTTTATTCTTTGTGTTTGTAAACGAGACAAAATATTAAATAGACATTTCCATAAATTAATTATGCGTTGCCCGAAACCCTCGTAGAGACGTTCCGCCGGAACGTCTCTACAATTGTGTGGAATGTCGAAAAATCGTGAGATAAGGGGTGATACCCCTGAATCGCAATAGCTGTATCCTTAGTAAGGAGAGGGGTTGGGGGTCAGGTTTTAATATGTACTTCATGCACCTGAAAACTGCTATATTGAGGCATAATTTACTAATTTTACCTTTAGGGTCTGATTAACAAGTCTTCAGAATGACGATATTTTGCCATTAATTTGCGCCGCTTAATTTGTGGATAAAATATCATGTATAAAACGGGTAATCCTGTTGCTGATAGGCTTAAGAAAATCAATGGATTGAGGAAACCTACTATTAAGCTAATACCTACACTAGCTCCAAGTCCTGCTATTAGTAGTAAAAGTACAGATGTAAATAAATCCTCGGCTAAATTTATTGCCCAAAGCAGTACTTTATATGTAGTGCAACCCACAGCGAAAGCCACAGCGAAACCCACAGCCAAATGTACAGCCATATCCAAAGCCCAACGTAGTGGGATACTGGAACCTACAGCCGCACCTACAGCCATATTCAGAATCATGCTTACAGACGAAGCCACAGTTGAACCCATAGTTGATTGATTGAAAGCAAAATATTCTAGAAACGTCCTCACAGGTAAGTCCGAAAACTCACGGGATTTGAATATTGGGTACATTCTTTTTATATCAATAAGATTCAAAACTATAATCACAGCCACTGTAAGAACCCAGATGCGAAAATTAAACAGCACAGAGTTATATCCCAAGTTCGCTAACAACCAACTAGCAACCTCAGTCGCAGCATAAGACGTAAACCAAACTGTAGCCATAGCTATCATTTCAGCTATTAAGAACAGCCAAATTAAACCTGCATAGGGTAGTTTTCGCTTCTCAATAGGTATAGCAGCCGTCTGCACTTTTACAGTTAAAGTGTGAGTTGAGGGATAAGCATTACTGTGCAGTATGAGTTGACGTTTATACTGTGCGTCTGCCATTAACTTGCTGGTATCTACGCAGATTCGACAGTTAATTGGTTCTTCGGTACATCTGATGGGTTTTTCTACAGAAATCCAAGCATGGGAATCTGGTGTATGGGGTGGATCGTGAGGATGGGGTGAAACTTGCCATTTGCCTTCTAAAACTGTGTCAGGTATTGGGTTTGCGACGGTGATGGTTTGTGTCAGCTTTTCCCCTAAATGAGTCGCTTTAAATTCTAGGACTGCTGCACTTAACTCCACTGCTGCTTCACGAATGACATCAATTGGTTGCAGTGCTGCCAAAGCGGCTTTTGCATTGGGAAAACGGTCATCCTGTAGGGGTTGTACCATCTTCTCCAACCAGCCTAAAAAGCTCAGACTCAGACGAGGTAGGTGATTTTGGAAGTTAATCTGATATGGGTTCTTGCGATCGCACAATTGCCGTATTTCTGTTGACCTGATTTTTGTTAATAGGCAAATCAAGGTTGTACCTAAAGCATACAAGTCTGTTGCCTTTGTCGGCTCAAACATCTGCTCTGGTGGCATAAAACCCGGAGTACCCTTGAATACACTACTGCCCGCAACTTCCTGACTCCCAATGCGAGCAAAACCAAAGTCAATTAGATAGACGTTGAGTTCTTTATCTACCAAGATGTTTTCTGGTTTGATATCCCGATGAATTACGGGAGGATTGAAAAGTTGCAGATATTCGAGAATGTTTAAGGCTTTGAAAGCAATTTGCTTAATTTCCTCTATGTCAAAATCATCGAGGCGTTCTGCCAAAGATTGGGCGTTAATATATTCTTGTACCAAACAAAAGCCATCAGACGTAGCGAACGAATTTATGTAGCGCGGGATACCAGGATGAGCTAGTCCTTGTAGGATTCTAATTTCCCGTTGATGAGCTTCAAATCCAGACCAACTGGAACCAGCTTGGGCAAAACAAAACTGCTTTAATACTACCTGTTTCCCTGTCTCAATATTTGATGCTAGCCAAGTAATCCTTCCTCCTTCTCGATTGCGTCCCAATTCTCGTACAAGTTGATAGCCATGTTCACTGAAATCTGGATATGGATAGCTATTCATAGTTCAAGGGCAACAACTCTAATTTGTCGAAGTTACTGTGTACTACGCAAATATACTTAAGATACCAGGGGTAATTCTAATTAATCAATATTTTTAACAATAGTTATTTAACTATAGAAATCCGGTTTGATTTTTGAAAAGATACGTAGGGTGCGTTAGCGCTCTTGGTAACGCACTCCTCCCCTTGATAATGGTGCGTTACGGATTTCATGTATGAAAATGATTTTGTGTAATATCAAAACCCCTGTAGAGACGCGATACCCAAGCGTCTCTACATCTAGATTCATCCCGCGATTCATTAATCCCAAAAAATAGATTTTGTCAACCGTACAACATAATCACTATTTATTACTACCAAGTAAAAATAAGCTGAGTAATGTACCACTATTCCAGAGACTGTGGACGAGCATGGGAGCGAGGAGGTTGCGCGATCGCGTGTAAACAACTCCTAAAACGACTCCTAAAGCAGACAGGGGGAGAATTTCCGATAAGCTGAGGTGAGCGATCGCAAACAACAAAGCACTGACAAAAATTGCTCCCCACACCGAAAAGTAACGAGTGAGGGAGGGCAACAAAAAGCCGCGAAACAAAACTTCTTCAAATAAAGGTGCGGCGATCGCTGCTGTAAAGAAAAATATACTTAGTGCCACAGTATCTTGGCTTTCTAGCACCAGTTGCAACAAGGCATTACTACCACCCTGTCCTTGCCATAGTTGTTGATTAATCAAAGACACTACCACCACTATGGGCAAAGCTGCACAATAACCGCCTAATCCCCATAAAAACCACTTGTCTTGTAAACGAAAGCGAAACCAGTCCGACTCTAGGGGCAAGAAGGGCTTAAGCGAAAAATAGAGCACTGATAACGCACCCGATGATAGCAGCAAATAACTAACTAAAATATAAACAGCCTGAATTTTAACATTACCTACAGCACGCGAAATCGGGAGCAGCGATAACAAAATAGGCACTACAAGTTGTCCGAACAAGAAAAAGCCGACAACCAAGACTTGCAAAATCGTTTCCACATCCCAAGGTGTTGTCCAAGAGCGATCGCCATTTTGAGCGAATAAAGCGGCTTTTCCCTTGATCAAACGCTGACCAATTAAAAAAATCAGCACTCCCATACCGATCAAAGCTGTTAAAGTGGGGATGGTGCCGATGATTGCTAATTTCACCAAAGCTTGAGAAGCCGCTGCTTGTTTTGCAGTTTCTAGGGTTGAAAGTGCTTCTTGACGTTGCTGGAGTTGATAAAGCTGAGTGAGAGCTGTAGAACTAAACCAACCTTCTAAATTTTCTTGAATGAGTTGTTGAGCATTTGGCAACAAATGCGGGGGATCGCTCCATAACCCAGTCAACACAGCAGCAGTTTCCTTCAATTTCAAATCAATGTTTAATTGAGGCAATTGTGCCCAAGTTTTGATGGCTGTCTGTGACTGTTGTTGCTGTGCTTCTAAAATTCCCAGTCGCAAGTCTAATTCGGCAATGAATTTTTGCTGTTGATTGCGTGACTGCTGCAACTGTTTTTGCTGTGCTTTGCGGGAGGCATTAGTTGCGGGGGGAAATTCCGGATCGGGTTTAGGGATGGTGGGAGTAATAATCGGTTGAGATTCCAGCTTTGCTAATTGGTTTTTGGTTTTTTCCAAATTAGTTTCAGCCGCTTCACGCACATCTTGATACTGCTTTGTTGCCGCTTCTAGAGGTTTCTCACCGAGTATTGCTTCACTAACTGGCTTGAAATTGCCGCTGTCATCCTTTGGCGGTTGCCATTGTGCCGCTTGCAATGCAATATTTGTTTGATATAGTTCCAGACTACTTTGGAATTGAGGTTCTTGCCAGCTGTTAAATAAAGAGAAACCAGCTATTGCGATCGCAACCAGCGTCAACACCGTTAAAATTAATCGCTTAATTGTCATTTTTCCCCCTTAATTAACCACTGCCCGTGCGCGTCCCTCTTGGGAATTATCGCACTCGTGAGTGGATGGTGGATAGATTTCACCAGAAATTGATATCCTCCCCCTCCTACTACGCTATTCAGTAAGCAAGTAGTGTTAGCGGAGTGAAGCGCGATCGCATTCGCAGCGTCATCCCAACAGGAAAATAAAAAAGACTTATAACGTAAGCATGAGCCTCAAATAACAGGATCTACATAAGTGTACATTTCGCCTTTCCAGTTACGCAATTTGGCTGTACCGTTTGAGTAAGCCAGCAGAGTCTCGGCTTGAATTGGCACTTTACCACCACCGCTAGGGGCATCAATAACGTAGGTTGGTACGGCGTAACCAGTGGTATGACCGCGCAGTTTAGATATCAAATCTATACCTGTTTGCACGCTCGTGCGGAGATGTGAAGTGCCGACAACCGGGTCGCACTGGTATAGGTAGTAAGGTCGCACGCGCAGCTTGAGCAGACCATGAAACAGCTGCTTTAGCGTTTGTTCGGAATCATTCACATTCTTCAGCAGCACAGTTTGGCTTCCCAGAGGGATGCCACCATCGGCTAATAAATCACAAGCTTGCGCCACCTCCTGGGTGAGTTCGCGTACATGACAAAAGTGCAACGACAGCCACACACGATGCTTACGAAGTACGGCAACAAGTTCTGGCGTAATTCGAGAAGGCAAGAAACATGGTACGCGGGAGCCAATCCGCACAAACTCAATGTGGGGAATGGCACGTAATCGCCCAAGCAATTTGTCCAAAGGTTCATCAGCCATCAGCAGCGGATCGCCACCGGAAATAAGTACATCGCGTACCTCAGTGTGTTCTTCCAGGTAGGCGATGATGGCATCCAACCGCCGTGTTACTGGGTACATCTCACCTTGGCTGACCAAACGCGATCGCGTGCAGTAACGACAATAGACAGCGCAAGAGTCTAAAGCAAGCAGCAACACGCGGTCGGGGTAACGGTGTACCAATCCAGGCACTGGGCTGTCGTGGTCTTCACCGCATGGATCTACCATATCCGCAGCATCGACCACCAGTTCTTCCTCCCGTGGTATCACTTGTAACCGCAGTGGGCAAAGCGGATCTTCTGAGTCAAGGAGTGATGCAAAGTATGGTGTGACGGCTACGGCAAACTTCTCTGGTGCGATCGCAAGTCCCCGTTCTTCTGTAGGAGTGAGCCGCAGTACCTGCTGAAAGTGTTCCAGCTTAGTCAATCGATGCCGCATCTGCCAACGCCAGTCGTTCCAACTTTCAGGGTTGTAAGTCTCGCCAAAAATTTGACAAATTTCTTTACGCTTAGTATTAGTTACTACAGGCTTATCTCCGAGGTTGTTTTGGATCATGAACTGACTGATTTCTAACCTAAATAGTATTAAAGCAAGCATTAAGCTACAAAGTCGCAGTCGCTTTAAACTTTTTGGATATTGATGGGTGTTTTATCTGTCATCTTTACAACTGCACTGATAATACGCTATCAGAAAAAATTAAAATAGATTCTCAATTTCCTTATTAGCACTTAGCACACTTACCAAAACCTCGCCTCTTTTTGCCGTACCATCTAAAACCGTGCTTTCCTGTAATTGTGGGGGTTCTGAATCACTTTCGTCAATTTTAGGACGGGTCAGAGTCAGAATTATTCCAACTAGCACTATTGCTGCACCAATGAAACCGCGAGTCTCAAAGGTTTCGCCAAGTAGCAAAAATGCAAAAATTGCCCCAAACACAGGTTCTAGAGCAAAGAATAGCGCAACTTCGTGGGCTGATATCCATTGCTGTGCCACTGTTTGCAACAAAATGACTATGACAGTGGCAACTACACCAAGGTAGATTAGTACACCTAAACTTATTTGAATTGCCTCAATGTGTTCAGTCAGTTCGGGGGCAGCCCACAATATGCCTAGCACTGCTACAACCCAAAGCTGGATTGTAACCAATGGCACAGGTTGGTGGTGTGGCGAAAACACCTCAAGTACAATGATATAAGCGGCATCACTGACGGCAGAACCCAACAACCAAAGGTCGCCGATCACAGGCTCCCCACTCTTCCAAGACATCACCCCAATTCCGGTAAAAGCAAGTATCACTGCTAGTACCGCCCTAATGGATAGGCGCTTGCGAAACAGAAGCTCAAACAGGGTTACAAAGACCATGTTGAGACCGAAGATAAATGAAGCTTGGTTTGCACAGACAGTTTCCAATCCAATCGTTGCAGCAGCAAAGATCGGGAAAAGTAACACTCCGAGAATTACCCCGTCACGTACTAACCTTACATTCAGGTTACGAACAAACGGGGTAAGAATCATTGCCCCAATTGTGAAGCGAATTGCAAATTGCGTGGCTGGCGAAAGGCTAGTGATTGCCTCCTTGATTGCCGCAGGAATAGTCCCCAAAATTAAAGCACTAACAATGATTAACACAACACCTAAAGTGTGTTTGTTAATTTCTGTGATAAATTTTGTCATGAATTGTAATTAGGATTCAGATTCTATTAAGGTTATTAACTATTTGTCAATAAGCATTATTGCTTATTCTCTAAGTTAGAGGTTAAGTTATGAGAATTTTGATAATTGAAGATGACGATCGCATTGCTAAACCATTAGCCGAGTATTTAAGACGACAACACCATATTGTCGATATAACAACCGATGGGCTTGAGGGGTGGGAATGGTCTCAGTCAGGATTATATGAGCTAATTTTACTAGATTTAATGCTTCCTAAATTAGATGGAATCACTCTATGTAAGCGTTTACGCGCTGCTTCATCTAATGCCCTAATATTAATGCTGACAGCACGAGATACAACAGACGATAAAATTATAGGACTGGATGCTGGTGCTGATGATTACTTAGTTAAGCCATTTGACTTAAAAGAGTTAGCAGCACGCATTAGGGCTTTAGCTAGGAGAACTCCAGAGATTCGTCCCCAGATTTTAATCCACGGGGAAATGGAACTAGATCCGGCAACCCAACAGGTTACTTATGCCGGAAATATCATATCATTAACCCCTAAAGAATATATGATATTAGAATATTTTTTGAAAAACCCAAATCAAGTTGTGACTCGTTCGGCGATTCTTGAAAAACTGTGGGACTTTGATAAATCTTCGGGAGAAGGAAGTATTAAAACTCATATTACAAATTTGCGGCATAAACTCAGAGCAGCTGGAAGTTCAGAAGACTTGATTGAAAATATCTATGGCATTGGTTATCGTCTAGTTCAAAAGTAAAAGAATTTTCTCTATAGCGATTCTCACATTCATGAGGTACAGAGTATTGAATTAACCGCAGATGAAGATAGATAAACGCCGATGAACGCAGATAAATTTGTACCTCAGCAGACTAGGAAATGCTACAAGCATCCACGTTACCGTTTTTTTTGCATTTGCAGCAGCAAAGCTGTTAGAAAAAACTAATAATTTGATAGTCATAAAAATGTGTTTCAAAGAATTCGATATCGTTTATTGTTATCTTACTTGGTGGTGTTCGCATCACTACTGGGAATATTTGCGATCGCAGTCCGAGTTGCTTTCACTCGCAGTCTGACTGAACAAATAACAGATAAACTCGCAGCCATAGGGAAAGGTGCGGCAGCAAATGTAGAATTTGAAAAAGGTCGCCTAACAATTGAAAGTGACTTTCATCCCCAAGATTTAATTGCTTCTCATCAAGCATTGCAGTGGTTTGATACTCAGGGAAATTTAATTACCCAACAAGGAAAAACTGTCTTAACCTTACCTTTATTATCAAACAATATAGTACAAGTTCAGACTGGCAAAATTCCTATCCAAGCAGTGACTGTACCAATTATTGGTAGCGATAATGGTGAGCTAGTTGGGTATGTGAGGGTGAGTCAATCTTTAGACGAATTTGACGAAACCCTCCAAAAACTGGACTGGGGATTATGCGGTGGAATTATTATAACTTTGGTTCTTAGTAGTGTTGCCGGAATTTTACTAACTCGTCAAGCAATGCAACCCATTGAGGAAAGTTTTCAAAGGCTTAAACAGTTTACTGCTGATGCTTCCCACGAACTACGCAGTCCGTTAATGGCTATCAAAATTAATGCTGAGTTGCCGTTAGAATATCCAGATGAAATAAGCCCAAAAGATGCAGAAAGATTTCAGGCGATCGCTAGCGCTACTAACCAGATGACTCGTCTGACAGAAGACTTATTGTTTTTAGCACGCACCGATAAAGTTCCAAATCAACATTTGGATAATCTCAATTTAACCTCAATATTAGAGAATCTAATACAACTATATAAACCTCAAGCTGAAGCCAAACAAATTAACTTAAAATTTCAATTAATTGCTAATATTCACCTAATAGGTGATTCGGTTGAATTAACGCGACTGTTTACTAATTTAATTGAAAATGCACTTTACTATACACCATCAGGAGGCGTAGTTGAAATTAAAACTAGTCGTGTCGGTTCCCAGGTTTATGTGAACGTGCAAGATACAGGTGTGGGAATTGCACCAGAGCAGATCAACAAGGTTTTTGAGCGTTTTTGGCGAGCAGATCGGTCTCGTTCTTATTGGTCAGGTGGTTCTGGTTTAGGGCTTGCGATCGCTCAAGCTATTGCCCAAAATCACGGTGGATTAATTAGTGTTACAAGTCAATTAGAAGTTGGTAGTTGTTTTACTGTGCGTTTACCAGTTTCTTGACTATCAAAACTTGATAAATATTACCTTTTATGCTTCCTTAATTATGATTATCCAGTATCTATACAGCAGATTTCACTCCTGGTTGAGGTACATACGTAAAACCCGCTCACCCGCTCCGAGACGTAGCACTTGGTAGTGTCTACGTGTATTCAATAAAAACGCAATCTGCTATAAATTAGGGATTGATGAAGGTTATGTTCATCAATCCCCATGTAGTATATGTTTAGTTAGTGTGCGCTAAAAGAGTTTTTTCCTTAACTTCTGTTGAGGTAATGTGATTTCAAGTTCCCTACTCACTTACCATCATTATTGGTTTTGCGATCGCCATCACTTTTTTCTTGAACTTGAATACTACTGTTGGGACGATTGGCTTCATTCTTCTCATCTTGTTCATTGGCATTCTCAGCGTAGAGAACTTTGCCATTACCAGCATCGACCTTAACATCTTGCTGACCAATTTTTACAGCATAAACTAAGTTGCCATCTTCATTTTCGAGTTTGACGCTTTTGGCTTTACCTCCCACAGATGCTTCAGCTACTTGCTTTGCTTGTTGTGCTGTAATTTTAGCTAACGGTTGCAGTTTTGCGGCTTCTTTCTGTTCTTGTCCATCGTCGTTGGTTTCACCGTCCCCATCACTGACTTCAGCAACTTGGGTAGCGCTATGATGCTGACGCACAATTGCTACGAAAGATTGTGGTTGTTTTGCAAACACAACTCTCGACAATCCAGCAAGTCCTAAAGCACCAACAAAAGCTACTGCCAAAATGATTTTTGTTGAAGTTTTCATACTTGTAAAATCCCTGCAATTCTGGGTTTGTATTTTCAGAGTAGGTAATAAAAGTCCAGAAATAGTCAAGATTGGTTTGAGTTCAATAAATTTAAGATCAAATAGTTAAATTAACTTTTAATTAGACATAGTGCCTTGATCCTGAGAAAATTCCGTTTTCAATCAAACCTAGGGCTGACGCACTCAATCGCTTCTAAGCTTAATTTATCGAACCGCCAAGAACGCCAAAAACGCCAATAATTAGTAGAGAGTGCGTAAGTCCTAAAATCTTGACTATTTCTTGATTTTTGCTGTGTAAAGTACAATCATTCAGTTTTCTAGTTAATTTAATATCATCAGTGTTCAGAACGATGAGTTGCTATTTTTTATTGTGAAAAAGAAATGAATAAGGTTGCAAAAGTCACAATTTTCTTCTGGATCATGAAGATCATCGCCACGACGCTGGGTGAGACGGCAGGTGACTATATCTCAATGTCTCTTGGGCTGGGGTATTACATAGCATTTGCCGTAACGTTCGCCATTCTGGCTATTCTCCTGTTTTTTCAAATTCAATCCGACAGATATCGTCCAGTCCTTTATTGGTTGGCGATCATCGCGACAACTACAGCCGGAACCGAAGTTTCAGACCTGATGGATCGATCTCTTGGGCTGGGCTACGCATTGGGATCGCTGATCCTGGTAGCCTGTCTTTTGAGCGTTCTTGCCATCTGGTACTACCGGGATCGGGATCTGAGCGTTTATCCCATCGTGAGGAAAGACGCAGAGACCACCTATTGGCTGGCTGTCGTGTTCTCCAACAGTTTGGGAACTGCCTTTGGTGACTTTCTGACAAGCAACTTGGGACTGAGCTATGTCCAGGGGGCATTCGTCACAGGCAGCGTCATTGGTATTGTCATCGCCCTTCACTACGTAACAAAGTTGAGCGATATTCTCCTATTCTGGCTCGCATTCATCTTCACGCGACCCTTCGGAGCCACCTTCGGAGATTTTCTGACCAAACCAGTCCAAAATGGCGGTCTATCACTGCCAAGGGGCTATGCTTCGGCGATCGCCTTTATTCTGCTGGCAGTTGTCCTATTCTTCGACGTGCGAAACGATAAAAAACTGCGTCACCCAATTGAGTGATGCGTTTAAGCAGATAGATGACTCCCTTATGCCAAATGCCCCATGCCCAAAGTACCGCAAGTGGCAACTGACCACTAAGATGGACTATAGCCTAAGTTTGAGGAGTTTGGTTATGACCGCAGCAGCAGACCCAGTGAAGTTGATGAAGCAAGAAGTTGGCAAAGCCGCCGCCAATTTAGTAAAATCAGGTTCGATTGTGGGGTTGGGTACGGGGTCAACCACAGCGTATACAATACAATTTTTAGGCGATCGCCTAAAATCTGGTGAACTTAAAGATATTGTTGGTGTCCCTACATCGTTTCAATCAGAAGTGTTGGCAAAGCAGTACGGTGTCCCTCTCACCACTTTAGATGCGATCGACCACATCGATATCGCCATTGACGGCGCTGATGAAGTTGATCCCCAAAAGAATTTGATTAAAGGTGGCGGCGCCGCACATACCCGCGAAAAAGTAGTAGACTACTTAGCAAATCAGTTTATCGTCGTTGTCGATAGTGGTAAGTTAGTTGAACGATTGGGTTCTACTTTCCCCGTGCCTGTTGAAGTCATACCAATGGCAATTACTCCGGTTATTAATGCAATTAAAAAACTCGGTGGTAAACCAGAACTTCGCATGGGTGTAAGAAAAGCTGGACCCGTAATCACCGATCAAGGCAATATGGTACTTGATGTTACATTTGACAATATCGACGATCCCGTTAACCTGGAAAAAATACTGAATAACATTCCTGGCGTATTAGAAAATGGCATCTTTGTCAACTGTGCAGATTTGGTTTTAATTGGCGAAGTCAAAGATGGTCAGCCCTTAGTCAGACAAATTTAGTAATTGGTTAGTTGATAGTTGTTGGTTGATAGTTGTTGGTTGATAGTTGTTGGTTGTTGGTTGTTAGTTGTTAGTTGTTAGTTATAAAAAAGTACTCCTACCCATTATCCACTACCCACTAACTCCAAACTCCAAACTCCAAACTCCAAACTCCAAACTCCAAACTCCAAACTCCAAACTCCAAACTCCAAACTCCAAACTCCAAACTCCAAACTCCTACCCACTAACTCCTACCCCCAAACTCCTACCCACTAACTCCAAACTCCCAACTCCTAACTCCTAACTCCCAACTCCTAACTCCCAACTCCCAACTCCAAACTCCTAACTCCTAACTCCTAACTAATTTAATACTTCTTGTTTTTAACATCTAAATGCCATAATTTTTCTAAAGTTGCTATTTTTTTGTGTAGAACAGCAACATGATATTTTTTGTAAACTTTAACGCCTAAAAACAGCATAACGGGAAACATAATAATCAAAGCTCCCATAACATTGTTCACAAAAATATATGCGTCAGAGGAGCGTAAATCAACGCTGTTAGTTGTTGTTTGAGTAGTTGAATTTTGCTGCATTAGTTCCTCCGTATAATCATTTTCTAGTTTTACTAATAAGATTTAGGCTTACACATTGACAAAAGTTTTCTTGTGTGAGTTGAGTCATAACTTAATTTACTCAAAGTCAGTCAAGCTTGCATAGTTTTGCTTCTCCTTCTATGTTTTTAATGGTAAAAACAAAATCAATTTATGCACTTTTGGGATACAAATTGGAAAAAAAGTTAACTTTTTCACAGACTGAACATGATGTGTAAGCATTAAGGTGAGGGTATAAGACAATACCGTTAAGTTCAGTCCAAGACCTTTGGTAGAGACGTAGCAATGCCTTGGTAGAGACGTAGCAATGCTACGTCTCTACATGCATAGGATTTTTTACCACCAATTCCTTAACACCAACTGTATTGCGTATAAGATATAAGGCTGAGTGCCGTTAATTCACACAACCACTTGTTGCTCAAGTGTGTCGCTTTTAAAGACTTCACATCTAACCGTTTATGTTTCTGATTTTTGAGATATTTTTTATATTTCGCAAAAATTGCCTTGCCGTGCTACATAGTTTGTCTTATTTATAGGGCTTAGGAAAGGTATTGTAGTAAGTATGTAGTTTGAGTAAGTTGAAATTTAAGATTAATCATCTGGGTGCATCTGTGGTTATAAATACTTATTAACCGGATTTTTGTCATCATAGGAATGAAGGTAGTAGCCAAAATTCCAAAATTCCAAATTCACAGATGCTATATAGACGATTTGGACGTACAGAATTAGAAATGCCGGTTTTTTCCTGCGGTGGTATGAGATATCAATATAAATGGCAGGATGTTCCGCAGTCGGAAATTCCACGTAAGAATCAAGAAAATCTCGAAGCGACTATTCGACGTTCTTTAGAAGTAGGCATTAATCACATTGAAACTGCTCGTGGTTATGGTACTTCTGAAATGCAGTTGGGAGAAATATTGCCGAAATTTATCCGCGAAAAGTTGATTGTTCAAACTAAAGTTAATCCTGAAGCCGATGCAAAAGAATTTGAACGCAATCTGGAAAAGTCCCTGGAAAACCTCCAGCTAGATTATATAGATTTGCTGGGGATACACGGTATCAATAATCCGGAAACGTTAGATTATTGTATTCGTCCTGGTGGGTGTTTGGATGTAGCTAAAAAGCTGCAAGGGCAAGGAAAAGTTAAATTTATTGGCTTTTCAACGCATGGAGCAACCGATATAATTATCGAGGCAATTAATACTAATGAATTTGATTATGTTAATTTGCACTGGTATTATATTAATCAAAATAATTGGGGGGCAATTGAAGCAGCAACTAACCATGATATGGGGGTATTTATTATTAGTCCATCAGATAAAGGGGGAAAGTTATACGAACCGTCAGAAAAGTTAGTAAATCTTTGCGCTCCTTTGAGTCCGATGGTGTTTAATGATTTGTTTTGTCTGAGTCATCCCCAGGTGCATACTCTGAGTTTGGGAGCGTCAAAACCGGAAGATTTTGATGAACACTTGAAGACTTTGGAATTGCTGGATAATGCATCAGAAATTTTACCACCGATTTTGGCTGCTTTGGAAGAAGAAGCGATCGCTTGTTTGGGAGAAGACTGGGTGAAAACCTGGAATGTGAATTTACCTACCCATGAAAAAACACCAGGAAACGTAAATATTCCGGTGATTTTGTGGTTGAGAAATTTAGCTTTAGCCTACGATATGACGGAATATGCCAAAATGCGCTACAACCTCCTTGGTAATGGTGGTGACTGGTTTCCCGGTAACAAAGCAGACCAAGTAGACAAACTGAACTTGCAGCAATGTCTTATCCCCAGTCCCCACGCTGACAAAATTCCCCACTTCCTTGCACAAGCACATCAAATGCTGGGAGGGGAAGCGGTTAAGCGTTTGTCTCAAGATTAGGGAGAGTTCTTGAGAGGGGGAAGGGGGAAAGGGGAAGAAAGAAGAAATATTCTTTTTGTCTTTTTGTCTCCAATACCGTTCAGTTAAACCCAAAATACGAGGGTAGAGACGCGAAATTTCGCGTCTCTACAGGTCTAAAATCAGTACCAAAAATCCTTAACGCCAACCGTATTGCCTTTGTCTCCTAGTCCCCTAGTCCCCTAGTCCCCAGTTCCTAATTTTTATCTGTCGAATCGGTTAATTTATCCGGTGTTGGCACGACTAAAACTTTATCAACACGGTTGCCATCCATATCCATGACCTCAAAACGCATACCCTGCCATTGAAAATTATCCGCAGCAGCGGGGATACGTCCTAAATGGGTAATTACAAAACCACCTAATGTTTGATAGCTACCACGTTCGTCAAACTTTAACTCTTCCATCTCGAAAAGTTCTAAAAATTCATCTACAGGCAACATTCCATCCAATAACCAGGAACCATCCTCACGTTGTACGGCTTGGGGATTTTCCTGATCGTCAGATGAAGCAACATCGCCAACTATTTCGCTCATAATATCGTTGAGTGTTACTAATCCCTGAATTACACCGTATTCATCAACTACTAAGGCTATGTGAGTTATGGTTTCTTTGAATAACTCTAAAACTTTTAAACCACGGGTGCTTTCTGGCACAAATACTGGCTGTCGCAATCCTACAGTTAAATCTAGTTCTTGATTAGAGAAACTTCGAGTCAACAAGTCTGTGACGGGAATGACACCGAGCACATTGTCAAGTCCCCCCTGGCAAACTGGATATCGGGAATAGCCACTATCTACAATCTTGTGACGGTTTTCTTCTGCTGAGTCTTCTAAGTCCAGCCAGACAATATCCGGACGAGGTGTCATAAAAGAACTGACGGGACGATCGCCTAAACGAAATATTCGCTCCACCATATCTTGTTCGGCTTCCTCAAAGGTTCCTTCTTCAGTGCCTTGCTCGATTAAAACTCTTATTTCTTCTTCTGTAACTTGTGGTTCTGTTGACGGTCTGACACCCAATAACCGCAAAACTGCATCCGTAGAAGCACCTAATAAATAAACTATGGGCGAGCCGATTCTGGCTAATAATTGCATAGGTAGAGCAACTACACTGGCAATTGGTTCTGGGTGGTTTAATGCCAGCCGCTTAGGTACTAATTCGCCAATAATCAGTGTTAGATAAGTAATAATTAAAATTGCTACGCCCTTAGCAAAGTGTTCCTTATACTGTTCGGGCAAAGCGATAAAATCTAAGATAGGTATTATTCTCTTAGCGATCGTTCCTTCACCGTAAGCACCGGATAAAATACTCAGGAGTGTGATCACTACCTGGACGCTCGCTAAAAACTGATTTGGGGAAGACGCTAGTTCCAAAGCAGCACGGGCTTTAAGATCACCTCGTTCCGCAAGCTGCTGCAAGCGCACCTTGCGTGATGAAACAACTGCCAACTCCGACATGACAAATAGACCGTTGGCGAAAATTAGTAAGAAAATAATTAGAATTTCTATAGTTGGAGACATTCCTTGAATTGCCGATTTATTGGCTAACTGCGCTCTTACTTTATTAGTATCTAGTATCGAAGGTGTTCCAATAATAAAAGAATCAATCGGGCAGAAAAACTGCTGTATTAGTGATTACGGGTAGAACACTGTTCGTATCTTAGCGATTAGTCAATGGTTATTGTACTGGGGACTAATGATTCTCAAGCAAGAGTACTATCCCTCTTGACACTTTTAAAATAGTTGAGTAAGGCGCTGTCCGCCTGCATCAAGTGCAACGACTTCCATCTATAGTAGAACTTATGGCATTTTCTTCCATTGTGCGTGCGTTAGGGCGATCGCCTCTCACCACTGAACTCGTTTCTAAGTTAAATCGACAACATAATTTACGCTTAAGTGGTATTTCCCGCTTACCTAAAGGCTTTATCACTTCAGCGTTAGCCCAAACTGATAAACAAAATTTGTTAGTGGTGTGTGCCACTCTGGAAGAAGCTGGACGCGCTTATGCTCAGTTAGAGGCTATGGGATGGGAAACTGTACATTTTTACCCTACCTCTGAAGCATCCCCCTACGAACCCTTTGACCCGGAAACCGAAATGACTTGGGGACAAATGCAGGTTTTGGCGGATTTGGTGAAATTAAGGAGAGGGAAAGAGGGGGAGAGAGAAAAAGAGGGAGAGAGGGAGAATTTTTCCCCATCCCCCACTTCCCCCATCCCCCCCTCCTCTAGCGTAGCGATTGTCGCAACCGAGAGAGCACTGCAACCTCACCTACCACCCCCAGCAGCTTTTAAACCTTTCTGTCTGACTCTCAAGCTAGGGATGGAATTTGATTCAGTGCGATTCGGTGAAAAATTAGCTACTTTGGGATACGAACGAGTGCCGATGGTAGAAATGGAAGGTCAGTGGAGTCGGCGGGGTGATATTGTTGATGTGTTTCCAGTTTCCTCGGAATTGCCAGTCAGATTAGAATGGTTTGGCGACGAAATCGAGCAAATACGCGAATTTGACCCTTCAACTCAACGTTCTGCACTTGATAAAATTGACCAGTTAATTCTCACTCCCACTAGCTTTGCTCCGATTGTGATGACAGCACTAAAAGACAGTGCTGAGTTGGAAATTGATTCAGAAGTATTAGAAGGTAGTCGTCGCTTTTTGGGTTTAGCTTTTGATAAACCGGCTTCTTTGCTAGATTATTTGCCCGAAAATACTTTGATTGCAATTGATGAGCCAGAACAATGTCATGCTCATAGCGATCGCTGGGTAGAAAATGCTGAAGAACAATGGGGATTGGGGAGTGGGCAATGGGTAATGGAGAATGAGGAAGAATCTACCCCCACTCCTGTACAGACGTTCCGGTGGAACGTCTCTACGGCGTTTCGTACAGACGTGACCGTGGAACGTCTGTATCCTACGGCGCCAATATTACCGAAAATTCATCGTTCGTTTGATGATTCTCTGGCAGATGCGGCAAAATTTAAAATATTATATTTATCGGAACTGGTAGAAGAAAATAGCGGTATTAATCTTGCTAGTAGAGGTGTTCCGGTAACACCGCATCAATTTGCCAAACTTGCAGAAACTCTCCGACAAGAACGCGATCGCAATTTCTCTGTGTGGTTGATTTCGGCTCAACCAAGTCGTTCTGTGTCTCTTTTGCAAGAACACGACTGTCCGGCACAGTTTATTCCTAATCCCCGCGATTATCAAGCGATCGACAAGCTACAAATTAATCACATACCGATCGCTTTAAAATATTCTGGTTTGGCAGAGTTGGAAGGCTTTATTTTGCCGACATTCCGGATGGTTGTTGTCACTGACCGGGAATTTTTTGGACAACACTCTCTAGCTAGTCCCAGTTATATCCGCAAGCGTCGCAAAGCTGCTTCTAAGCAAGTTGACCCTCAAAAGCTGCGTGCTGGTGATTATGTAGTTCATAGAAATCATGGTGTGGGTAAATTTGTCAAGCTAGAAAGTTTGACGATTAACGATGAAACTCGTGATTATCTGGTGGTGCAGTATGCTGATGGGTTGTTAAGAGTTGCAGCAGATCAAGTTGGTGCTTTATCTCGGTTACGCAGCAGTGGGGATAAAGTACCAGAACTCAACAAGATGACTGGGAAGGCTTGGGAAAATACCAAGAATAGAGTCCGCAAAGCCATCAGAAAATTGGCAGTGGATTTGTTGAAGTTGTATGCAGCGCGATCGCAACAACATGGTTTTACTTATCCACCAGATATGCCTTGGCAAGAGGAATTAGAAGATTCTTTTCCTTACCAACCGACAACGGATCAACTCAAAGCGGTGCAAGATGTAAAGCGGGATATGGAAAGCGATCGTCCAATGGATCGTTTAGTTTGTGGTGATGTCGGTTTTGGGAAAACTGAAGTAGCAATTCGCGCTGTTTTTAAAGCTGTCACCGCTGGGAAGCAAGTTGCACTCCTCGCACCGACAACGATTTTGACTCAGCAACACTACCACACTTTGAAGGAGCGCTTTGCTCCCTATCCGGTGAATGTTGGCTTACTCAACCGTTTTCGCAGTGCTGAAGAACGTCGAGAAATTCAAAAGCGATTAGCGACGGGTGAATTAGATGTAGTTGTTGGCACACACCAGCTTTTAGGTAAAGGTGTCACATTCCGAGATTTAGGACTTTTGGTGGTGGATGAAGAACAACGGTTTGGGGTGAATCAGAAGGAGAAAATTAAAAGCCTCAAAACTCAAGTTGATGTGCTAACTCTTTCTGCGACTCCGATTCCCCGGACTTTGTATATGTCTTTGTCGGGAATTCGGGAAATGAGTTTAATTACTACACCACCCCCATCAAGGCGTCCGATTCAAACTCATCTTTCACCACTAAATCCGGAAAGTGTCCGCACTGCAATTCGTCAAGAATTAGACAGAGGTGGACAAATATTTTATGTAGTTCCACGGGTAGAGGGAATTGAAGAAACGGCAACGAAATTGCGAGAAATGATACCAGGGGCAAGATTGGCGATCGCTCACGGTCAAATGGATGAAAGCGAGTTAGAATCAACCATGCTGACTTTCGGCAATGGCGAAGCTGATATCCTGCTTTGCACAACAATTATTGAATCTGGTTTGGATATTCCGCGAGTCAACACCATCTTAATTGAAGATGCTCATCGCTTTGGTTTAGCGCAATTATACCAGTTGCGGGGACGGGTAGGACGTGCGGGAATACAAGCTCATGCGTGGTTATTTTACCCCAAGCAGCGAGAATTATCTGATGCTGCCCGCCAGCGTTTGCGAGCAATTCAGGAATTCACTCAGTTGGGTTCTGGCTATCAATTGGCAATGCGGGATATGGAAATTAGGGGTGTGGGTAACTTGCTAGGTGCAGAACAATCCGGTCAAATGGAAGCGATCGGCTTTGATTTGTATATGGAAATGCTCGAAGAAGCGATTCGAGAAATTCGCGGACAGGAAATTCCCAAAGTTGATGATACTCAAATTGACCTGAATTTGACAGCATTTATTCCTGCCGATTATATCCCCGATTTGGATCAAAAAATGAGCGCTTATCGTGCGGTAGCAGCAGCGAAAGGTAAAAAAGAATTATCAATGATTGCTGCCGAGTGGAGCGATCGCTTTGGCACAATTCCAAAGCCAGCAAATCAACTCTTGCGAGTGATGGAATTGAAACAGCTAGCGAAAAATCTCGGATTTAGCCGCATCAAACCCGAAGCTAAACAGCATATCGTTTTAGAAACCCCAATGGAAGAACCTGCTTGGAATTTATTAGCAGCGAATTTATCAGATTCAATGCGATCGCGCTTTGTTTTCTCACCTGGTAAAGTCACCGTGCGGGGTTTAGCTGTTCTCAAAGCAGATCAACAGTTGCAGAATCTCATCGACGCTTTCGGGAAAATGCAAGGTGCGCTTCCAGAAGCAGCTTAGAAGCCCCGACGATTTTAATCGTCGGGGTTTCTACCGGAAGACAAATTACCCAACGTGATATCTCCCGCAGTACCGATATTAATGCCAATATTGCGATCGCCTAATTTCCAAACAAACAAAGCAACATCATTTGCCTTTGCTTGACGAAATATCACCAAAGGTATTATTTCCACCAATCACGTTGACGATATTTCCCACATCGCTATTATTTACCGCCAAATTATTATAAATCCCGCGAATCTTCTTGATTCTAGATACGGCTTCCAGTCAACCACTTCCGCTCCTCAGGCATTAGAAGGACTTAAAAAATACTATAGCGTTGCCAGTATATATTTGAGATATGACCGTAACAGGAAGAAAACCAACGGCTTAAGCATTGCTCATAATGAAGGCGATCGCATGTTTTTTCTATGTTAGGAAATGAGAAAACGAACCGCAGAGGCACAGAGAACACAGAGAAATAAGAGGAGCGAGAGAGTTTTTGCGTAAGTCCTATATGTAATGCGATCGCACTCTCCCATCAACAGCGTCCCTCTGCATTAAAAAACGCTACGATTTCATGAAAATTTAGTCACCTAAATCTAAGACAATAAAAATTAACAACAAATTTTGTTTACGCACTCATAAACTGTTATGACTATTGATCGTCGCCATTTCTTGTTTTTACTTGGAGCTAGTGTAGGTGCTTTTGCCTTAGATACTCATGCTTCGGCAGAAAAAGCCCCAATTAGTCAAACTACTCCACCCGGCAATACTATCTCGCTTCCTCCCTTACCCTATGCTTACGATGCACTCGAACCACACATCGATCAAGCAACAATGCAGTTTCACCACGATAAACACCACGCAGCTTATGTGAAAAACCTGAATGCAGCATTAGATAAACACCCAGAACTCAAAAGCAAAACAGTTGAAGAAATGTTACGCAACCTCAACAGCGTGCCAACAGATATTCGCAAAATTGTACGCAACAATGGTGGTGGACATGTGAACCATTCCATGTTTTGGCAAATTATGAAACCCCAAGGTGGTGGAGAACCAACAGGAGCGATCGCAAAAGCCATTAATCAAAGCTTCGGTAGTTTCGCTGCTTTCAAAAAGCAATTTAACGAAGCTGGTGTTAGTCGTTTTGGTAGCGGTTGGGTTTGGCTTGTCCGCGTTGCGGACAAGCTAGAAATAACCACCACAGCTAACCAAGACAGTCCCCTCAGTGAAGGTAAATATCCAATTATGGGTAATGATGTCTGGGAACACGCATATTACCTGAAGTACCAAAACCGCCGCACCGACTACTTAGATGCTTGGTGGAATGTCTTAAATTGGGACGAGATTAATAAACGCTTTGCCGCAGCTAGTAAACCTGCTTAGGGCATGGTGGGATGGGGGGATGGGGGGAATTATTCTCCTTGTCTCCAAGGTGTCTCGAAGGAGTCCCCCTTGTCCCCCTTGGGGTAAAAGTAGCGAAGAGATAATTTGCCGCCATTTGATGGCTGAAAATCATACACCCATTAGGTTTGAGAAAAAATTTGCACTTTTCATCATCAATTTGCAACCGTTCGCTCATATGCAGTCGAAAAGTGCCGTAACGATTAACATGTGCCCAAGAAACCGAGACTTTCAGGATTTACTTACGAGGTATAGCGGTTATTTGCCACCGTAGAAAAAGGCAACTTCTTTATCTTTAAGAGCAGCAAAACCAGCGTCTATAAGCTTTTGATCGAGTTCTGGTTGAGGAATGTGTTTTGCGCCAATTCGCACGATGCGCGATCGCATAGTATTAGATACGCCACTGCGCTGTCTATTTGCCTCTAGCGCCATAACTTCGGTGTACAATTCTAATTTGGCTGGTGGAATCGGAGAACCGTCAAAATCAATTCCTTGGGCGATCGCTTCATCAATCGCATCGGCACCTGTGGTAGTTTGGTTTCCTGGGTTAATTTCAGCAGGCATGGCAATTTAATTCGTTTAAAGGCTATAAGTACATATATTTTACCAGCCTTAGGTATTGGGGATTTGAAAAGAGGAAAGGTGCTTACTCACTACTTTCTGCAATGTTGTCAAAAGTAATTAGTCAAAAGTCAAAAACAATTACTCCTGACTAATTACGAGATTGACGCGTCACTACACCCCCAGCAAACGCTCCCAAGACTGTCCCCGTCCACAGTCCGGTCGTGCTACCTTGCCACATTGCTCCTGGTGTCACCCAAGTGTTACAAACTTCCTTTAATACCCAACCTTGATTTTGACACTTTTGGCTATGAAGAATTGAAGTAATTTGCCCACTGATATAACCACCAACCAATCCTGAAGTTAGCGCTAAAAAGGTACAAATTAGAACTTTGTTCTTTATCATTGTAGTGAGCGGTTTACCGCTCAAAGTTAAGGTTTTAAGGGCTTCAGCCCTTACTACATTGTTTAATGCTCATCGACTATCGACTAACACCTCAACCTGTATTTCTCATACCGGCGGCAATACCGTTTATAGTTAACAATGCCCCTCGTAGCAGTTCACCCTTACTGTAACGAGAATGGATAACTCCAGAGGTGGTATTAGTCATTGACTGTCGTAACCGTTTGATGATAGATACCTGTATAAAACCTAGCGGTACAATCGTCCCATTGCGTAATTGCACTGAACGTTGCAAAACAGGATCGCCATCCAAAAGCCGTTTGTGGTCGGTGATTTTCAGCACCAAATCTCGTGTCAGATAAAATTCGCTGGCGATTTGCTCAAACACCTTTTCAAAGCGGGGTTTATCTTCTGGTTGCGATAATTCTTGGACGTAATGTTGCGCCATTTGGATGTCTACTTTTGCCAAGGTCATTTCTGCCTTGGAAATTACCATCTTGAAGAAGGGCCATTTAACATAAAAGTAACGCAATAATTTTAGGTGTTCTTCAGGTTCTTCATTCAAGAATTCTTGTAAAGCTGTGCCGACACCGTACCAAGAAGGCAGCAAAAATCGAGTTTGCGTCCAACTAAATACCCAAGGAATGGCTCGCAGACTGCTTAAATCTTTCTTTCCAGATGGACGACGCGCTGGACGGGAGCTAATTTGCAGTTGGCTGATTTCTTCTATTGGGGTTACTTGGTGGAAGAAGTCGATAAAATCGGGTTGCTCGTAGATTAAAGAGCGATAATGTGTACGCGATCGCGCTGCTAATTCTTCCATAATCTCATTCCAGGGTTCAATATCATCAAACCCTGTCCGCAACAAGCTCGCTTGGATTACAGCTGTAGTGATGGTTTCCATATGATACAAAGCCAAATCCTGCAAAGAGTATTTGGAAGCCAAAACTTCACCCTGTTCTGTAATCTTGATGCGTCCATTAATACTGTTACCAGGTTGCGCCAAAATAGCCTCATAAGCCGGTCCCCCACCACGTCCCACAGAACCTCCGCGACCGTGGAAAATCCGCACATTCACGCCATAATCTTCGGCTATTTTTTGCAATAATTTTTGAGCTTTATGAATTTCCCAGTTACTGCTCAAAAAACCAGAGTCTTTATTGCTGTCAGAATACCCCAGCATCACTTCTTGCAAGTTGGGGGTGAGGGGTGAGGAGGGGGGGAGAGG
>NZ_JAOWRF010000299.1 GCF_025753815.1 Plectonema radiosum NIES-515
GGATAAGGGAGACAAGGGAGACAAGGGAGACAAGGGAGACAAGGGAGAATAAGTCTTCTTTCTCCCCATCCCCCCATCCCCCCCTCTCCCTCTCCCCACTTCCCCGATGATTCTGTGCGAGAGGGGACACAAACCTGGTAGATTTAGCTATCAGCGAGTAAAAAACTGGTTGAAGATGAAAGTCCTGGTTATTGGTGGTGATGGCTATTGTGGTTGGGCAACCGCACTTTACCTTTCCAATCGAGGTTATGAAGTTGGGATTTTAGATAGTTTGGTGCGGCGGCACTGGGATAATGAATTGGGTGTGGAAACTTTAACACCAATCGCACCAATTCAACATCGGATTCAGCGCTGGCATGATTTAACTGGTAAATCCATCGACTTATTCGTTGGGGATATCACCAATTATGAATTTCTGAACAAAGCGCTGCACAAATTTCAGCCTGAGGCAATTGTACATTTTGGCGAACAGCGATCGGCTCCGTTTTCCATGATTGACCGCGAACACGCAGTTGTCACACAGGTGAATAACGTAGTCGGCACTTTGAATTTGCTGTACGCGATGCGGGAGGATTTCCCAGACTGTCATCTGGTAAAGTTGGGAACGATGGGTGAATACGGTACACCCAACATCGACATAGAGGAAGGGTACATTACGATTGAACACAACGGGCGTAAAGATACTTTGCCCTATCCCAAACAGCCCGGTTCAATGTACCACTTAAGCAAAGTCCATGATAGCCATAACATACATTTTGCTTGTAGAATTTGGGGCTTAAGGGCAACAGATTTAAATCAAGGTGTAGTTTACGGCGTCTTAACCGAAGAAACCGGGATGGACGAAATGTTGATTAATCGCCTGGATTATGATGGAGTGTTTGGTACTGCATTAAATCGCTTTTGTATTCAAGCAGCGATCGCACATCCTTTGACTGTTTATGGCAAAGGTGGACAAACTCGCGGCTTTTTAGACATTCGCGATACAGTGCGATGCGTGGAATTAGCGATCGCTAACCCCGCACAACCAGGAGAATTCCGTGTATTCAACCAATTTACCGAACTATTTAGTGTCGGTGACTTGGCAACAATGGTGAAAAAAGCTGGAAACGCGATGGGATTAAATGTGGAAATCAATCACATCGATAATCCCAGAGTCGAAAAAGAAGAACATTACTTCAACGCTAAAAACACCAAACTGTTAGATTTGGGTTTACAACCCCACTATCTCTCAGATTCTCTACTTGATTCTCTGTTAAACTTTGCCGTCAAGTACCAAAAGCGAGTTGACAACAAGCAAATTATGCCGAAAGTCTCTTGGCATCGCAACAGCAAAGGATGAAGCAATGCGATCGCTTATTCTCTGGTTGTTGGTCATACTACCAGGTACGGCAGCTAGCGCTATCAGCGTCTACTACCTAATTCCCGAATGGGTAGTGCTAGATGCTAGCTACAAGCATTATCAGCAAATAGCTAAGTCTTCATCTTCGACGGTGAATGACTTACTAATTGCTGAAGCTGCAGAAAACAGACACAGAATAAATTGCTTTGCTGAAGGTGTCGGAGTTTTGTTAGGTGGGGTTATTGTCGCTATTGGCATTCATGGCATTTGCACCTTGCCTAACAAAACATCTTAATTTGAATGGGGAAACCTGACATGCAACTGGTAACAGAACCCTATTTAACTCAAGTAGATCGGTTGCCTAAAACTGGTCGGCATATTATAGCACAATATGACGACCATTCAATAGTTGTTTATCAAGCTTATCGTCCGGAAATTGGTCATTTTGCCGCCACTCATAATTATTTTGGGGGAGAATTTCAACTTGATCGCAAGTTCGTTTGCTATCTTACATCTCCCCAAAAGATGTAGAGACGTAGCAATGCTACGTCTCTACAAGGGTATTAACTTCCATTGCTATGTCTAATGTGAAAAATGATCATCACCCATCTGGGGCAAAATTAGAAAGACGAGCTATTCAGCTAGGGTTACGGGGTCAAATTTTAGCTAATTACACCAAAAATTGGATTGTGAAGATTGAGGATATTTCCGAATTTGTCCACCAGCAACGGCAAAAGATTAAAAGTGACTGTGGGGAATTGATTGCGCCCCGCGAAACAGTTTACTCTGTGAGTGATACCGAAATACAACAAAAGCTGGGATTATCCGCCTTTACTGAATAGTAGTTTATGAGAATTGCCTTATTCACCGAAACCTTTTTGCCCAAGGTTGATGGGATTGTGACACGCTTAAGTCACACCATAGACCATTTACAGCGCAACGGCGACTCTGTGCTAGTGATTGCCCCTGAGGGTGGAATTACTGAATATAAAGGAGCAAAAGTATACGGCGTGACTGGCTTTCCGCTGCCTCTGTATCCAGAGTTAAAAATGGCACTTCCTCGCCCAGCAATTGGCTACGAACTGGAAAAGTTTCAGCCGCATGTTATTCATGTAGTGAATCCGGCAGTTTTAGGATTGGCGGGGATATTTCATAGCAAATTACATAATATTCCCCTAGTAGCGTCTTATCATACCCACTTGCCGCAGTATCTTCATCATTACGGCTTGGGAATGTTAGAAGGTTTTTTATGGGAATTGCTGAAAGCGGGGCATAATCAAGCCGCGTTGAATTTGTGTACCTCTACAGTGATGATGGATGAACTGACGACACACGGTATAGAAAGGGTGAATTTGTGGCAAAGAGGAGTAGATACAGAATTATTTCATCCAGATTTAGCCAGTAAGGACATGCGATCGCGTTTATCGCAAAATCACCCAGAAAGCCACCTGCTACTATACGTCGGACGTCTTGGTGCTGAAAAAGAAATTGAGCGCATCAAACCAATATTAGAAGCAATTCCCGCAGCGCGTTTGGCATTGGTGGGAGATGGTCCCCACCGTCAAGCACTCGAAAAACACTTTGCTGGGACAAACACTAATTTTGTCGGTTATCTGACCGGCAGAGATTTAGGCTCTGCTTTTGCTAGTGCCGATGCTTTTATTTTTCCTTCCCGGACAGAAACGTTAGGATTAGTATTATTAGAGGCAATGGCTGCCGGGTGTCCGGTGGTAGCAGCTCGTTCGGGCGGAATTCCTGATATTGTTACAGATGGGGTAAACGGGTATCTTTTTGAGCCAGAAGCTGATATCCAAAGTGCCATAACCGCTACTGTTCGCCTTCTAGAACAGAAACAAGAACGAGAAATCATCCGTCAAAATGCTCGACGAGAAGCCGAACTTTGGGGCTGGGCATCTGCCACACGCCAGCTACAAGATTACTATCATACATGTGCTCTACTCTGAATATCCCAAAGCTGCATAACATTTGGTAATTAATAAAAGTTAGAACTGAGGAGTGAGGAGTGAGGAGTTACAAACTCCAAACTCCAAACTCCAAACTCCTAACTCCAAACTCCAAACTCCAAACTCCAAACTCCTAACTCCAAACTCCTAACTCCAAACTCCAAACTCCAAACTCCAAACTCCAAACTCCAAACTCCTAACTCTAACTCCGATTCCCCATTCCCCTTCACAATTCCCCAATCATGACACTTCCTAGCCCTGGTAGCGTCCTGGCTACATTAACTGAACTTACTCAAGTTAATCGCACCCACGCTCTACTGCGTCGTGTCAAAGACCTTTCTGTCAACGAATTTGTTTGTTTACTAGATTTTATTACCGCAGAATTTCAGCAATTTCTTAGGGCAATTGAACTAATTAATAATGAAGCCCTAGAAACAATGCTGGAGAAGGTACTAGAGGCAATTACGCTGAAAATTGGTCAAATTCTCCAAGCTGAACATACTACAATTTTTTTGGTTGACCATGATAAAAATCAATTGTGGTCAAAAATTGCCCAAGATAACAGCCAAAAACCTTTAGAAATTCGCACTCCACTCACAGTAGGCATTCCCGGTCATGTTGCCAGTACGGGTGAATATTTAAACATATCTCAAGCCTCTACTCACCCTTTATTTAGCCCAGAATTAGAAAAACAAATGGGCTACAAAATCCGCAATATTTTATGTATGCCAGTTGTCAGTAGCAAAAATCAGATTGTAGCAGTAGTACAACTAGCAAATAAAGCGGGAAATATTCCTTTTAATTATGATGATGAAGTCTGTTTTCGAGATTTTGCTTCTTCTATTGGTATTATCTTAGAAAGTTGCCAATCTTTTTATGTAGCAGCTCGCAATCAAAGAGGTGCAACAGCACTTTTGCGGGCTACTCAAACATTAGGGCAGAGTCTCGATTTAGAAGCGACTTTACAAATAGTAATGGAGCAAGCCAGGATTTTAATGCAAGCAGACCGCAGCACGCTGTTTTTGCATCGCAAAGAAATGGGTGAACTTTGGACGAAGGTAGAGGTAGCCGATCGCTCAACTATGGTGGAAATCCGCATACCTGCTAATCGTGGCATTGTCGGTTATGTGGCGTCTACTGGTCAAGCTTTAAATATTTCGGATGCTTACAAAGACCCGCGCTTTGACCCAACTACAGATAGAAAAACTGGTTATATAACTCAAAATATTCTCTGTTTACCAGTGTTTAATTCTGCTAATGAATTAATTGGCGTGACGCAGTTAATTAATAAGCAGCAAGGCAGTTTTACTTCCTCTGATGAAGAGTTTATGAGAGCATTTAATATCCAAGCAGGAATTGCGCTGGAAAATGCTCGTTTATTTGAAAGTGTGCTGTTAGAAAAACAATATCAAAAAGACATTTTACAAAGTCTATCTGATGCGGTAATTTCCACAGATATGCAAGGTCGTATTGTCACAATTAATGATGCTGCTTTAGAGTTACTTGGTTGTCCTTTGGGAGAAGTTAATACCAAAAATAACAAGGTTTTATGGGAACAAAAATTGATTAATCGGCTGGTTTGGGAGGTTGTGCCGATTGACAATTTACAAATGCGGTTGGAGGATAGTTTAAAAACTGGCGCAAAACATTATGTACCAGAGCAAAGTTTGATAGTGGGACTGTATAAAGTTCAAAGTGAGGAGTTAGGTAGAGAGGTTCCTGAGGAACGTCTGTACAAAAGTGAGGAGTTAGGTAGAGGTAGAGACGTTCCGGTGGAACGTCTGTACAAAAGTGAGGAGTTAGGTAGAGAGGTTCCTGAGGAACGTCTGTACAAAAGTGAGGAGTTAGGCAGAGAGGTTCCTGAGGAACGTCTGTACAAAAGTGAGGAGTTAGGTAGAGAGGTTCCTGAGGAACGTCTGTACGAGAGTAAAGAAATTAATACGGATGACATTTATATTCTGGCAGTAGGCGATCGCACTAACCCAGATATATTTATCCCCTGGAATCAATTGCTTACTCCCCAATCTGAGTTATTAAATTCTGCTGGTGTAAAAAAAATAGAGCGCAGTACTAATCTCACTGTTAACCCTCTAACAAACCCAGAAGGGGGGGTGCGGGGTGGTTTGGTGGTGCTAGAAGACATCAGTCAGGAAAAACGGATGAAAACTACAATGTACCGTTACCTGACACCCCATGTGGCAGAGCAAGTTATGGCACTGGGAGAAGATGCTTTAATGGTAGGTGAGCGCAAGGAAGTCACCATTTTGTTTTCTGATATTCGAGGCTACACCACATTAACAGAAAATCTCGGTGCAGCTGAGGTAGTTTCGCTGCTAAATCAGTATTTTGAAACGATGGTGGAAGCAGTTTTTAACCATGAAGGGACTTTAGATAAGTTTATTGGGGATGCTTTAATGGCAGTGTTTGGTGCGCCGCTAACGTTAGTGGAAAACCACGCTTGGAAGGCGATACAATCGGCGTTGGATATGCGAGAACGATTAGGGGAATTTAACCAACGGCGGATTATTCAAGCGCAACCAGAAATTTATATTGGGATTGGTATTAGTTCTGGGGAAGTGGTTTCGGGTAATATTGGTTCCCAGAAACGAATGGATTATACAGTAATTGGCGACGGCGTGAATTTAAGTTCGCGCTTGGAAGGAGTAACTAAAGAATATGGCTGCGATATTATTTTGAGTGAGTTCACTTACGAATTGTGTAGCCATCGCATCTGGGTACGCGAGTTAGACAAAATTCGAGTTAAGGGTAAACATCAAGCGGTGAATATTTATGAGTTAATCGGCGATCGCTCTACTCCCCTAGACAACACCACCCACGAATTTTTATCACATTACCATGCCGGACGCGCCGCTTATTTATCGCGCCATTTTCAAGAAGCGATCGCCTGTTTTGAAGCCGCAAAACGCATCCGACCCACAGACCAAGCTGTTAATATCCATCTAAAACGCGCTCGTAATTACCAACAAATACCTCCCCAAAATTCCTGGGATGGAGTCTGGACGATGCTTGCAAAGTGAGAGTCAATATTCTTGTCCTACTCCCCCTCATCATCCTGAAACGGGTGTTCACCAATTCTGAGTTGTTTTTTCGTGTGTTTCAACTCTTTCCAAAGACCCTTGATTTGCTCATATGCTTCTTCTGGGGGTAGTTTTCCACCTGTTTCTAAGTTGCAAATGTAGCTGATTTTCTGAGCAAATTCCTGTAAATTCGCATTAAAAACTAAGTTTTCTGGCTTTACCTGACCGTAATAACGACCACGAGGATAGAGAAAATCGTCTTTATTCATATTGTTATATTGTTATCTCCATTGATTACACCCCTTGCACTCCAAGCTCTGCAACTTAATAGCAGCAAAGAACGAGTCACTACAATCAATACTTACCGACTATATTTATTTAATCATTAATTTAAATGCTGATTGTAATTAACTTAACTTTAAACTACCAACTTCTCTGTGGTATTGTGTAAATGAATTTTTTCACTACTAAATTTGATGTAAAAATACTATTATAAACGTCAAAAAATATACCCTAGACTCGGCTGACGATTGACTTGGGGAAAATTTTCTTTCGCTGTTTGTCATTTGTCTCCAGTTAATGACTAATAACTAAAGATAAAATGGTTAGGCTCGAAAGCATCAAAGCTGCCGATCGCCTAAAAAACTTTACCTGCCATCATGAGTGTTAATTCCAAGATATACGAAGGCAAAGCAAAAATTCTCTATTCAACGGAAGATCCGGAAGTTTTGTTAGCTGATTTCAAAGATGATGCCACTGCCTTTAACGCTCAAAAGCGTGGTAGTATTTTGGGTAAAGGTGCCATTAATTGTAGCATCTCCGCTAAATTATTTCAAGAGTTGGAAACGCAAGGCATCAAAACTCACTTTATTGACAGCCCAAAGCCAAATCAAATGCGGGTAAAGGCAGTTAAAATTGTGCCTTTAGAAGTAGTGGTGAGAAACATTGCTGCCGGCAGTCTGTGTCAGCAAACAGGATTGGCACTAGGAAGGGTTCTGAAAGAGCCTTTGGTAGAGTTTTATTACAAGAGTGATGAATTAGGAGATCCTTTGTTGACAAGCGATCGCCTGCGTCTATTAGAACTCGCAACTCCGGAACAAGTTGAGACAATAACCCATCTAGCATTGCAAATCAACGAGTTTCTCCGTGGCTTTTGGGAGCGGTGTGGAATTACACTAGTAGACTTCAAACTAGAATTTGGTGTTGACTCACAACAGCAATTGCTCCTAGCAGATGAAATTAGCCCCGACACCTGCCGTTTGTGGGATCAAGCCGAAAACGACCCCAACCGCCGAGTAATGGACAAAGACCGCTTCCGCCGAGACTTAGGGAATGTAGAAAATGCGTACCAGGAGGTTTTGCAACGAGTGCTGAAAGATGAGGGAGAAAGGGAAAAGGGGAAACGGGAAAGGGAATAATAAGAGGAGGAAAGGGAATGAAAATAAAGAATCATTTAAATAGATGTATAACATTTTCCCCCTTTCCCTTTCACGGCAGTTGCAGATAGCGCTCTTAACCTGTGCAACGCACTGCCTCCCCTTTCCCCCTCTTTAGTAAAGTAAGATTGCTTTTCGTTATTTGTGTGGATGTGAAGAGGAATGTGAATAAAATGCGTTTATCTCCCGTGCTGGTGGCAGCGTTGACAATTGCAGCCCCTTTGGGCAGCTCTTTGAGTGCAAATGCACAAACCCCTAATAGCTCAAAACAGAAACCAGTCGTTTTGCAACCAACGACAAATCAAGACTCGCAACTGTTAAATCAAAGTGCAAACGTTCAAGGTGCAGCAGCCTTAAGAGTAGAACCTCGTTCCATCTCGAATGTGAATCTGGAAAACCTCAAAAAGCAGCCAGGTGTTGTTGCCGTCTTTCCGGCAAAGAAGTCAGTAGTCATAATACCAAGCGTCACAGCACCAATCACGGCACAAAATCCGCCGTCAAACCAAAATATTCCCGGTTCAAATACAGTTCCGGATATTCCCTCACCTGAGAATCAACAACAAGCTCCTTCCCAGACTCCACCAACACTGAATCCTAATCAGCCAACACCTGAAGAAAACCAACAACAGCAAAATCAACAATTCAATCAGCCAGCACCAGGACAAAATCAACAACAATTAAATCAACAATTAAATCAGCCAGCACCCGAACAAAATCAGCCAGCACCAGGACAAAATCAACAACAAAATCAGCCAGCACCCGAACAAAATCAACAATTAAATCAGTCAGCACCCGAACAAAATCAACAACAAAATCAGCCAGCACCAGGACAAAATCAACAATTAAATCAGCCAGCACCAGGACAAAATCAACAATTAAATCAGCCAGCACCCGAACAAAATCAAGAAAACGCGACCCCCCCAGAAGCGACAGAAGCCCGCGTTTTAGTATCAGAGGTATCGGTTAAAACTCAGACAGGGCAACAACTATTACCGGAACTAGAAAATCAAGTTTACCGAGCGATTCGTACACAACCAGGAAGGACAACAACGCGATCGCAACTACAGCAAGATATCAATGCCATCTTTGGTACTGGTTACTTTTCCAACGTTCAAGCAGTACCAGAAGATACGCCATTAGGCGTGCGTGTCAGCTTCGTAGTGCAGCCCAACCCGGTCTTAACTAAAGTTCAAATTCAGGCAAATCCTGGCACAAATGTCCCGTCCGTATTGCCTACAAACGCTGTTGATGAAATCTTCAAAGAGCAATATGGTGGCATTCTCAACTTGCGTACCTTGCAGGAAGGCATCAAGACTTTAACCAAGCGCTATCAAGACCAAGGTTATGTATTAGCTAACGTAGTGGGTGCTCCGCAAGTAGCAGAAAACGGAGTTGTCACCCTGCAAGTAGCAGAAGGGGTGGTAGAAAATATTCGTGTTAGATTCCGCAATAAAGACGGTCAAGATACAGACGATAAAGGACGACCAATCCGGGGTCGAACGCGCGATTATATCATCAAGCGAGAATTGGAATTGAAACCCGGACAAATTTTTAACCGGAACACAATACAAAAAGACCTGCAAAGGGTATTTGGACTAGGACTATTTGAAGATATAAATGTTTCCCTTGACCCAGGTACTGACCCTAGCAAGGTGGATGTAGTAGTGAATGTGGCTGAACGCAATAGTGGTTCCATCGGAGCCGGTGCGGGGATTAGTTCTGCCAGTGGGCTGTTTGGTACTATCAGCTATCAGCAGCAAAATTTAGGGGGAAGAAACCAAAAACTAGGTGCGGAGGTACAAGTAGGACAGAGAGAATTACTGTTTGATTTGCGGTTTACAGACCCGTGGATTGCCGGCGATCCTAACCGCACTTCCTACACAGCGAATATTTTCCGTCGTCGGTCGATTTCGTTGATTTTTGATGGCAAAGATAACAATATTCAGACTCTGGGAACGCAAAGACAAGATGGCACGTTCCCCAATGGCGATCGCCCACGTGTTGTCCGTACCGGTGGTGGTGTCACCTTTACTCGTCCCTTGTCCGGTAATCCCTTCACAAATTCCGAATGGACAGCTTCAGCTGGTTTCCAATATCAAAGAGTTTCCCTCACTGATGCCGATGGCAACATCAGAAGGTTAGGACGAATCGAGAATAGTACTAACCCAAACGATCGATTACAACTAAGTCAATCAGGGGAAGGTAGAGACGACTTGCTGCTATTGCAATTAGGAGCCGCACGCGATCGCCGCAATAACGCCTTGCAACCTACCAAAGGTTCTTTTCTCCGCGTGGGGATCGATCAATCAGTGCCAGTGGGATTAGGCAGCATTTTCCTCACTAGATTACGGGGTAGCTACAGCCAATATGTCCCCGTCAAGTTGACTAACTTTAACAAAGGAGCACAAACCCTCGCTTTCAACATTCAAGGGGGAACCGTTTTCGGTGACTTACCTCCTTACGAAGCCTTTACCCTTGGTGGTAGCAACTCCGTCCGGGGTTATGAAGAAGGACTATTAGGTAGTGGACGCAGTTATGTGCAAGCATCACTTGAATATCGCTTCCCTGTTTTTTCCGTAGTCAGTGGTGCACTATTTTTTGATGTCGGTAGTGACTTGGGAAGCGGTACTAGGGCAGCTGAGTTACTCAACAAAGGTGGTACAGGCTATGGCTACGGTCTTGGGGTGCGCGTGCAGTCCCCACTAGGACCGATTCGCGTTGACTACGGTATCAACGACGATGGTGACAGCCGAATCAATTTTGGTATTGGGGAAAGATTTTAAGGAGTCAATAGTCAATAGTAGTCAAAGTGATTTGACCATTGACTGTGGACTAATGGATTGTAGACTAATGGACTATATGCAACAACACACAATCGCTGCGACAATCACCCAAACAGGAGTCGGACTGCATAGCGGTGAGAAAACTCAGGTACGGATACTACCAGAAAATGCGGGTAGTGGACGCTACTTTGTGCGGGTGGATTTGCCGGAGTTACCGATAATTAAGGCACAAGTTGCGGCAGTGAATGAGACTCTGCTTTCGACTCAGTTGGGTAAAGGGGTGGCGTGCGTTCGCACTGTAGAGCATTTATTGGCGGCTCTGTGTGCAATGGGGGTAGATAACGCCAGAATTGAGATTGATGGGGCGGAAGTGCCTCTTTTGGACGGTTCAGCGCAAATTTGGACACAAGCGATCGCCCAAGTTGGTTTAGTCTCACAAACTTTGACTAACGAGGAAATTCCTTTGGTGATAACCGAACCAATTTGGGTTCGTCTTGACGATGCTTTTGTTTGTGCTATCCCAGCGTCAGAAATTCGTTTTACCTACGGGATTGACTTCGACCTGTCGGCGATCGGTAATCAATGGTACAGTTGGTCACAAGGCTCAAAGAAGGCAAATGCATCAGTTGCCTTTGCTGCGGAAATTGCCCCTGCCCGTACTTTTGGTTTATTACATCAAATTGAATATCTGCAAAAATCAGGGTTAATTAAAGGCGGAAGCTTGGATAATGCCCTCGTTTGCGGACCCGAAGGTTGGTTAAATCCACCATTAAGATATGCAAATGAGCCAGTACGTCATAAAATCTTGGATTTAGTAGGAGATTTAAGTTTACTAGGAAATTTATTACCTAGTGCTCATTTCTTGGCGTACAAAGCCAGCCACAATTTACATATTCAACTTGCCCAGAGGATTTTAGAATTGTCAGCGGTTGGCGGTTAGTCAAAAGCTAAAAACCTAAATCCTGGTAAAGTTAAAACCGGCACCTACGAATCAAGCCAAAACAGTGAAATTAACCGAGCGTGCCAATGTCAATTCTCACCGAAGTTAACACAGTTACCAATCCCGATTCTGCATCTACCAAATCTCAAACAAATGAAACAAGTACATCTGAGACAAAAACGATTTTTACAATAGAAGAAATTCAGAAGCTGTTACCTCATCGCTATCCTTTTTCACTTGTAGACCGAATTATCGACTACGTACCAGAAAAACGCGCTGTTGGTATAAAAAACGTTACCTTTAATGAACCCCAGTTTCAAGGACATTTTCCCGGTAATCCGATTATGCCGGGAGTGCTAATTGTTGAAGCTATGGCACAAGTCGGCGGTATCGTTTTAACTCAACTCCCAGAGTTAGAGGGCGGACTTTTCTTATTTGCAGGTATAGATAAAGTCCGGTTTCGCCGCCAAGTAGTACCAGGCGATCAACTAGTAATGACCGTGGAACTGTTGTGGGTAAAACAACGTCGTTTCGGTAAGATGCAGGCTCGTGCCGAGGTAGACGGTCAGCTCGCTGCCGAAGGCGAACTGATGTTTTCACTTGCTAATTAAAAAGTCCGCTTTTGTGGTATTGGCACCACCGTGAGGTGCCCATTACTGATTCTTGAAGAAGAATAGCAGTAAATAAAACTTGCCACAACCGCATTGTTTAATTTCTAGATTTAAAACGCCCTCACACATAACTTGCGATCGCCGATTCTCTCACTCACACAATACCTAAACATTCAGCACTCAAGACTATTCTGGAGATGCACCCTTGAAAACTCTTATTCATCCAACTGCTGTAATTCATCCTAACGCGCAAATCCACTCGAGCGTGCAAATCGGTGCGTATGCGGTTATTGGAGGGCAAGTCAAAGTAGGTCCGGAAACTATTATTAGCCCTCATGTTGTCCTCGACGGACTCACGGAAATTGGGGCAAGAAATCACATTTTTCCAGGCGCCTGCATTGGCATGGAACCCCAGGATCTAAAATACGCTGGCGAACCTAGTTGGGTTAAAATTGGCGACAATAACCAAATTCGGGAATATGTCACCATTAACCGAGCCACAGGCGCTGGTGAAGCAACTATCATTGGCAATGGTAACTTGTTAATGGCTTACGTCCATGTAGGTCATAACTGCATCATTGCCGATTCGACAATTATTGCTAACTCTGTGGCTTTGGCTGGTCACGTCCATATTGACTCCTGCGCTCGACTGAGCGGCGTTTTAGGTGTCCATCAATTTGTCCATATCGGCGCTTTAGCAATGGTCGGCGGGATGACCCGTATTGACCGCGATGTGCCACCATATATGATGGTGGAGGGGAATCCATCACGGATACGAACCCTCAACCTTGTAGGACTCAAACGCTCTGGAATGAGTTCTGCTGACTTGCAAATCCTCAAAAAAGCCTTCCGCTTTCTCTACCGTTCTGAGTTAACTTTTAAAGACGCTTTGGAACAGTTGGAACTGCTGGGAGATACAGAACAGTTGCAGTATCTGCGCCGCTTTCTGCTATTATCTCAAATGCCAGGAAGACGCGGCTTGATTCCTGGAAAGGGCAAAGCAGCGGTCAGTGATGAATCTTGAATCTGGAGTTAGGAGGAGCGGAGTTAGAAGTTAGGAATTATATCAATTATCAAAGCCTGTCGGCGCAGGCTTTTTGAAAGCATTATCTGAGTAAATGGTATTAAATTTAACATTTAATTCCTCACTCCTAACTCCTCATTCCTAACTCCTAACTCCTCATTCCTAACTCCTAACTCCTAACTCCTCACTCCTAACTCCTAACTCCTCACTCCTAACTTTTTACTCCTAAGTTTATATAATGCGAATATTTATCAGCACCGGTGAAGTGTCTGGCGATTTGCAAGGAGCGTTGCTGATTGCAGCACTTCAACGTCAAGTCGTTGCGGCTGGGTTAGAATTAGAGATTGTGGCGCTGGGTGGCGAAAAAATGGCGGCAGCTGGCGCCCATCTGTTGGGTAATACTAGTAGTATTGGCTCAATGGGTCTTTTTGAATCGTTGCCTTATGTTTTGCCAACTATCCAGGTGCAACGAAAGGCGATCGCTCACCTGAAAGAAAATCCACCAGATTTGGTAGTATTAATTGACTACATGACACCCAATCTGGGCATTGGCACTTATCTGCAAAAGCATATGCCACAAATTCCTGTGGTCTATTACATTGCACCCCAAGAATGGGTTTGGTCGGTGAGTTTAAGTAATACTTCCCGAATTGTCAGCTTTACAGATAAACTTTTGGCAATCTTCTCAGAGGAAGCTCGTTACTACCAAGAAAATGGCGCTAAAGTTAGCTGGGTAGGACATCCTTTAGTTGACCGAATGGAAAACGCTCCCAGTCGTGAAGTTGCTCGTGGTCAGTTGGGGATTGCAGCAGAACAGGTAGCGATCGCTCTTTTACCCGCTTCTCGTCGCCAAGAACTAAAATATCTCTTACCAGTAATTTTTCAAGCTGCTCAAAATATTCAAGCTAAGTTACCCGAAGTTCATTTCTGGATTCCTTTATCTCTGGAAATATACCGAGATTTTATAGAGAAAGCAATACAGCGTTATCATTTGCGGGCAACTGTAGTATCTGGTCAGCAACAAGAAATTATGGCAGCTGCGGATTTGGCAATCACTAAATCTGGTACAGTCAATTTAGAACTTTCCCTGCTAAATGTGCCGCAGGTTGTTGCTTATCGACTGCATCCACTGACGACTTGGATTGCCCGTAATATTCTTAAAGGTTCTATACCCTTCGCATCACCAACTAATTTAGTGGTGATGAGAGAAGTTGTACCAGAGTTTTTACAAGAGCGAGCAACGTCAGAAAATCTGACTCAAGCTGCAATGGAATTACTGCTTAATCCCAGCCGAAAAGAGCAAACTTTGGCTGATTATCGAGAAGTGCGGCAACATTTGGGAGAAGTAGGAGTATGCGATCGCGCAGCTTGTGAAATTTTACAACTGGTTCCTCATCGTGCGATGTTGGTGATTTGAGAGTGCGATCGAGTCAATAATTTCAGGTAGAGACGCTTTAAATCGCGTCTCTTTGCATTTTTAATTCAATCACAAGCCAAAAAATAAAGATATGAGATAATTATATGATGTCCGTTTAATTAACAAAGTCGGCGTGAAAAATTAAAGGTTTGTAGTGAGCGCTTTAGCGCTAAAGCGCTGACTACGAAGGAATCACAGACGTTTACGTTTGTTTACATAGTTCGGTTTATTAACGCCGACCTAGTTAACATTAATAAAAACATAGCAACCCTGGTAGAGACGTTCCGGCAACCCTAGTAGAGACGTTCTGGCAACCCTAGTAGAGACGTTCCGGCAACCCTGGTAGAGACGTTCCGGCAACCCTGGTAGAGACGTTCCGGCAACCCTAGTAGAGACGTTCCGGCAACCCTGGTAGAGACGTTCCGGCAACCCTGGTAGAGACGTTCCGGCAACCCTGGTAGAGACGTTCCGGTGGAACGTCTTTACAGTATATGTGATTTGTTGGACATGATATTATATTGATTGCCAATATGGCTTTGTCAGATTCAGGTAATACTTTCAAGCTTAAGAATTGCAAATATGATTCACAGTCATAAAAAAAAAGACCTATCGCTGTTGATTTATTTGCTGGTGCTGGGGGGATGTCTCTTGGTTTTGAGCAAGCAGGCTTTGACGTACTTGCATCTATTGAAATTGATCCAATTCATTGCGCTACACATGAATTTAATTTTCCTTTTTGGAGTATTTTATGTACAAGTGTCGTTGATACTACAGCAACAGAAATTAGAAGTAGATCCTCTATTGGTGATAGAGAAATAGATGTGGTGTTTGGTGGACCTCCATGTCAAGGTTTTTCATTGATAGGTAAACGTGTTTTTGACGATCCTCGGAACTCTTTAATACATAATTATATCCGGTTGGTTTTAGAATTACAGCCAAATTTTTTTGTTTTAGAAAATGTCAAAGGAATGACTCTGGGAAAGCATAAAGAGTTTATTTCAATCATCATTAATCAATTTGAAAACAACGGTTACAAAGTTCGTCAAGATTACAAAATCTTAAATGCTGCTGAATACGGGGTGCCACAGAATCGTGAACGATTATTTTTGCTAGGTTGTCGTCATGATTTTGAATTACCAAATTATCCACAAGCTATTACTAGACCTCCAAAATCAAATAAAGCAAGTTTAAATAGCCTTCTTTCGTTAACCCCTACAGTTTGGGATGCACTTCAAGACCTACCTGAAGTAGAAAATTACATAGAGCTATCTGAAAAAGATTGGGTGAAAGAAGCAGATTTTGGTAAACCAAGTAATTATGGTAGACAACTTCGTGGTCTTTCCTCTACAGATAAAGACTATTCCTATGAGCGTAAATATGATCCGAGAATGCTTACCTCAAGTTTAAGAACAAAGCATAATTTAGAATCACGTCATAGATTTGAGTCTACTCCATGCGGCAAAACAGAACCAATAAGTCGTTTCTATAAACTCCATCCGGAAGGAATATGCAATACGCTGAGAGCTGGAACCCCTAGTAATAGAGGAGCTTATACTTCTCCTAGACCGATTCACCCATTTACCCCAAGGTGTATAACTGTACGTGAAGCTGCACGTTTACATTCTTATCCAGACTGGTTTAGATTTCATATAACAAAATGGCATGGATTTCGACAAATAGGAAATTCTGTTCCACCATTATTAGCTAAGGCAGTGGCGTCAGAAATTATTAAAGTTATTGATATAAAACCAATTAAACTAGGAGTTATACAAGATTTAGGAAACGAAAAATTACTGATTTTTGATATGTCTAAAGCTGCCAACTATTACAGTGTTAATCGACATATTATAGAGCCAAGAAAGAGAAGTTAAAGGTGAGCAAAGAAAGAATATATAGCAATACGGTTCAGTTAAGCCCAAAATAGGAGTGTAGAGACGCGAAATTTCGCGTCTCTACAGGTCAAAAATTAGTACCAAAAATCCTTAACTGAACCGTATTGGAATATATAGCAGATTTCACTCCTAAGTTCGTACATATATAAAACCCCAAACCTTGTAGAGACGTAGCAGTGCTACGTCTCTACGTGTATTAAAAGAATTAGGTTGCATGTGCTACGTCTCTACGTGTATTAAACGAATTAGGTTGCATGTGCTACGTCTTTACGTGTATTAAAAAAATTAGGTTGCATGTGCTACGTCTCTACGTGTATTCGATTAAAGCGGTGGGTGCTGTATATAGCAATTCCCACATTCATGAGGTATGGAATATTGAATTAACCGCTTCGGAAGACAGATAAACAAAAAATGGACGCAGATAAATTTCTACCTCAGCAGGTTAGGAAACGCTATAATACAACGATCAGTTAAGCGCTGCCGGATTGATCGTGAGATTGGTGAAGCGTTGGGTACTCAATTGGATGCTGAAAATGCCGATCGTCCGGTTCGATTGGTGCGTTAGCACATATCAGCCTTCATCTGCAATCTACTAGAGCGAACCAGAGACAACGGCTTCTGGTTGATAGCGAATACCAGCTTGGGTGAAGCGTCGCATCGCTTCACCCAAGCGATCGCAATCAGCAATCAAGCTGATCCGCACGTATCCTTCACCAGCAATCCCAAAAGCGTTACCTGGTGTCACTACCACACCAGTTTGCTGCAAGACGTTCATGGCAAAATCTGTTGAACCCATACCTGGGGGACACGGAACCCACAAATACATCGTCGCTTTGGTTTTGGGAACATCCCAACCCAACTTTCCTAACTCTTGAATCAAAAAGTCGCGACGGGTACGATAGCGTTGCTGGACTTCATGCAAGTATACATCAGGCAGTTGTAAAGCGGTTTCGGCGGCAGTTTGCAATGCGGCAAAAATGCCGTAATCAAGATTGGTTTTCAAAGTCCGCAAACCTTGAATTATATGGCGATTTCCTACCACAAAACCGACGCGCCAACCTGCCATATTATAAGTTTTAGAAAGAGTGTGAAACTCTACGCCGATTTCTTTAGCGCCGGGGATTTCTAACAAACTTGTGGGTTGATAGCCATCAAAAGCTAACTCAGCATAACATAAATCGTGTACCAAGATGATTTCATGTTTGCGGGCGAAGGCGACGATTTCTTCAAAGAATTCGCGGGGGGCAGTGGCAGCGGTGGGATTGCTGGGATAATTGAAGTAGAGCATTTTCGCGCTTTGGGCAACGTCATCGGGAATTGCTCCTAAATCAATTAACCAGTCGTTTTCTGGTTTGAGAATTAAGCTGTGGATTTTGCCTCCAGCGATCGCAGGTCCGCGAAAATGTGCGGGATAAGCGGGAGAAGGAACCAAAACTAAATCACCCGGATTTATATAGGCGATCGCTAAATGTGTCAATCCCTCTTTAGAACCAAGTAGCGGCAAAGCTTCGCTATCAGGGTCAAGAGTCACACCATAGCGACGATGATACCAATTAGTGATGCTGGTGCGAAAGCTCGCAGTGCCTTCAAACGGTGGATAACCGTGATTGGCAGGATTTTGCAAAGCAGCGATCGCCGCTTCCACAACTGGCTGCGGTGTTGCTCCATCGGGGTTTCCCATCCCCAAATCAATCAAATCTAATCCTTGTTCCCGCGCTTTCGCTTTCAGTTCATCTAACCGTGCAAATACGTAAGGTGGTAGTTTTTGTATACGTTCTGCCGGGACAATCCAATCCAAACTCATTCCTGAACCTCGTCAATTCCCCTTATTAATACCCGCAAAGCTGTAGTATCTATTGGTGCAGTGGTGGAAACCATCGCTGCCATCAACTGTTCCAACGCCACTTTAAATGGTAGTCGATGGATGTCAGAATTGGGCGAAGTAGCAATTTCTGCCGCTGTTTGCAACTCACTTAAGGTGATGTTACCCAATCCTAAATCGCTCAACTTTTGCGGCAACCCAATCTCAGTATAAAACTTCAACAACTGTTGCCTTGCCGCTGCTGCTAGCTGCGATCCCTGTACCATTTCTTCTAAGCGTAGTTGCACCAAGATACCGTAAGCGACCTTTTCGCCGTGAATACTGTCGTGTTTGCAAATGTGGGTTAAACCATTATGCACTGCATGTGCCGCAACAGTACGACATTGTGCCCCACCAATTCCACCAATTACCCCAGCGAGTAAAACGGTAGCGTCTACAACTTCTCGCCAAATGTCGCTTCCTGGGGTTTGGAGGGCAGCGGCTGACTTTTGAAACAAAATATCTCGCAAAACTCGTGCTTGTTGGACTGCGGATATAATTAAGGTTTGTTCTGAGTGTCCGCTGCTAACAGAGGCTTCGTACCATTTAGCGATCGCATCCCCAATTCCCGCAACCAAAGTTCGTTGTGGGGCAGTTTCAATTAAGTCATAATCGAGTATCAATAAATCGGGACACTGAGAAAGCGTCACATCATATAAAAACGCACCACTTTCAGAGTATACATTTGAAAGGGCAGTCCAAGCTGCACAAGTTGCGGCTGAGGTAGGAATTGTTACCACAGGCAACTGTAATTGATGAGCGACTAATTTAGCTGTATCCAGTGCTTTACCACCACCAACACCGATAATGACATCAGCTTGATGTAATGTAGCCTTTTGCTTTAATAATGACAGACTAGCTTCACAGCAATCTGCACCGTAAGATGCTTGAGCAACCTGCAATTGCTGTAAAATCGGTTGCAGGTGAGTTTCGGTAATCGCGAGAGTGCGATCGCCTCCCAAAATGAGTGGACGATTTCCTTTTCGAGCGATCGCTTCACCGCAATTCGTCAACGCACCCGCACCACGGATGACTTTTGCTGGTGCGATCGTCAGAGTAAATAATGAATTAGAAGTTTGAGTAGACAAAGTAGGATAAAAAATGATTAGGCATATATTCTAGTTTGCCAAAAAAAGTTTGATATTATTTAACTTATATTTTGCACCTGCACGCCCGCGAAGGATCAGGCTATACGAAGAAAACCCTACGCAGGTTTCAAAGCTTAAATTTTCCTTTATTTTGCACCTGACGACTGAAGTCGCAGCTACACAAACAAAACCCACCTACGTGGGTTTCAAATCCTTAATTTTCCTTTAGTCCACGCAGGTGGACTTCGTTTGTCTAGCCGCGAATTCTATTCGTCGGGAACTAAAAACAGCGACTTTTCACAAAACAAAACCCACCTACGTGGGTTTCAAATCCTTAATTTTCCTTTAGTCCACGAAGGTGGACTTCGTTTGTCTAGCCGCGAATTCTATTCGTCGGGAACTAAAAACAGCGACTTTTCACATAATCCGCCAGCCGCACAGCCAAAGCGACAATCGTCAGGGTAGGATTAGCAAAGCCGCCAGTAGGGAAAACCGAACTCCCGGCTAAAAATAAATTCGAGACACCGTGAACTTGACAATTTGCATCGACAACACCCTGTTTGCGATCGTCATGCATCCGTGTTGTCCCCATATGATGATGCGTGCTGATAGATAGAACTTGGGGAAGTTCTCCATCCGATGCAATCTGGAATTCGCCTAATCCGGCGCGAGCAAACTCATCTGCTAAAATTGCTTGGGAAGTCTTTATACTATTAATATCAGTTTCAGTCCAACGCCAATTTAACTGGGCTTTTGCACAACCAAGCCGATCGAGTTTACTACTAAGCATTACCCGGTTATCAGGATGAGGAGCTTGTTCAGTTTGACTCACCACTTCAAACATTGTAAACTTCTTATCTTTATTTTTTTTGTACGACCATCCACCCTGACTTAAATTAGAAAACGTCAGTTGATGAAGAAAGTGACGCTTATACCATTGAAGAAAAAGACTATCAAAGTCTTTAATTACATTTGCTAAATGTTTAGGAATATCTTGAGGTATTTCTCCGCGTCGAGTTGCCGCAAGCAAGATTTTTAAAGAAGCTTTTCCTGCCGTTCTAAATTCGTTATGTGTCGGAAAAATCGACGTTGTAAATTTGTTATGTCTGGGAAAAAGCAATGCACTCATATTGAGTAATTTTTCTTGACGCATCACTTCTTGAGCTAAGGTAATTTTTCCCATTACAGGGACATTGTTTACCAAGCGTAAATCGTATAAAGCTGTCGAATTGAAGATTTTGGGATTATTAGGGACAATCGTACCCGAACGAATTAAGGGATGATCCATAAAGAATCTGCCCACTAAATCGTTTTCATTACCTAAGCCATTTTTTTGCGTCTGGTTTGATAGTAATAACAACCGGGCATTTTCAATCCCACCAGTCGCTAAGATAAATACTTTTGCTGTAACCCAAAATTTATTTCCTTCCAAAGAAGCCACTTTTAAACGAGTTACGGTCTTAGCTGTTTCCTCAGTTTCAATTTCTACTACATTTGCATTGAGATAAGTTGTGATATTAGCCGAAAGATTGATTTTATCGCGATATTCATTGAGAAAAATATCGCGAGTCCCAAACTGAAACATGCTAGTAGTTACACGTTCATTATTAAAGGGTAGCCGAGGAGATTTATTATCCTCCCAAGCTTCAGCCTCATAGGCAAAATTTCCCAGCTTGCAAACAGCTTGAGCGCGTTCGTAGAAAGGATTAAGATGAGATTTATTAAAACACCATCCACTATAGGGCAACCAATCGCGTTTTTCAAAGTCTATTTCGTCTAAAGGCATATGTCTCAGACCAATTTGCTTGTTATATATTTCAATACCCCAAGCATTAGCTAGTCCACCATATTGACGCTGACGCATTTCATGTAGTTCGGGAAAATTATCAGCAATAGTTTCACCTTCACAAAGAGACTGTGTTTCTTGATTAAATTCCAAGTCACCACTTTCTAATAGACAAACTCGAAAATCTTGCCCAATAAATTCTCGTGCCAAGGTAATTCCGGCTGGACCTGCACCGACAATACAAACTTCAGTTTGAATGACTTCATCTGTCGGTAAATTACGACTATCAATAAGCATGGTTTTTAATATTCCTAATTTTTTCCACTGTTATCTAGTTATTTGTTGCAAAGATTCAAAAATATTTTTACAAATATTTTTCATGGAAAAAACAATTTTTTGGCATGAAATGCTGCAAAGCAAAAGACATCGACTGAATTTAAATATGCGTTATCCAGAACCTCTAGAGACGTAGCAGTGCTACGTCTCTACATTTTTTTGACGTCTATATATAAAGAGCAATGAGGTAGTTGAATCGATGCAAAAAGATGCAAGTATCTCTACAAACAACGAAGATACTTGTTAAGTTGAGAAATGTAGTTATCAATTGAGTGCAATAGACATCTGTTGGAAAAGATGTAGAGACGTAGCAGTGCTACGTCTCTACAAAGGTTTCGGGTAACGCACAGTTCATTTTCACCATATGTCCAATACACCCAGGCTGTTTACGAACCAGAAGAGAAAGCCTTGGCATTATGTACTACATACAATTGAGCACAGCGATAGATTTAGTAACTTTAGATAAACTCCAGAGCTAATAATTCAGCTTATCTATAAAAAGAAGGATAAAACAGGATAAAATATTTAAAGATATACTAAAGCTTTATATTTAGTCAGATTCCCGACAACTTCTGCGAAGTCGGGAATTTTGCAATCACCCAGTTAGGCAATTAAGCGGTTGGTTTTGGCAGTAGCGCGAATTTTTCTGGGTAAATTTCAATCGCGATTTCTGAGTTTTCACGAGAAGTAAGCGATCGCTTGACCTCACCCAAGTATAGTGGCACAGAAACCCCAGGTTCTGGGTGGATAATAGTACGCGATCGAATGATCATTTGGTTATCTCCCCGTGAACTTGAGCGTCCGTAAGAATATAAATTGCTAGCTGCTTGACGTAGAGTAGCTTCTAATTCCTCTGGAGTGATGCTCGGTGGTATAGCAATCACCGCTTGTGTAGACCCATTATCATAAACTAGAGAATACTTCACTGCACCCGGAATCACCGTGCGACTCAAAGGTCCCAAGGAGAGTGCAAATAAACCAGTCGTCATCACCAGCATAAAGCCAGTCGCACCCACCAGCCGAAAGCGGATGCCCCATTTCAAAATAAAACCCAGGATTGCGATCGCAGCAAAAACCAAGCTAGCAATTCCTGACCATTGAGTGTACTGAAGAAAATCAGCGGTTGTGAACATAACAGTTGGCTATTTAAGTATCTTGTTTTTTGTTACTGATAACTCATTCTACCTATAGCCATTGTCACTCCAACTTTAAAAATTACTTTTTATACTAAAAGAATGTTTCTACGATGTTTTCCTACTCTTATATCTTCAACATCACCCCTGCTGCGTCATCCAAACGAGAAAACCCAAAATTTGCTCAACTGGAGGGAGAGGGTAATCTGTAAGGTCAATGGACGCGCATTGCCCTTCCAACTTCAGAAACCGCCAAACCGTACCACTGGTTACTGTTCCGTAAATCGTCGAGATCGGCTGTTGCTTTTGCTGGTTAAAGCGTTGAGCTGCAACCATTTCGGCGAGGCATTGACCTAGCGCTGGTTTCAGGTCTTCCTTTTTTGCTTCCACCAGAATCACCGCAGGGGCTTTGATAAATAGCTGTTCTGGGGAACGACTAATGAGAAAGTCAACATAGCCAGTGAGTTCAGCCTCCGGTTCGACATTGAATTCCTCACCAGAGAAAACGCTAATCTGTCCTTTGAGTTGGCGTTTCACTTCTAGTAACACGGGATTGATGATGCCCTCAGAACGGGCTTTCTCGGTACTCACTGCGATCGCCCAAGGAATCGTTTCTTTAAGAATATCCACTAGCAAAGTGGTAGGGGTGAGTGAGGGAATTTCTGGCAGGAAACGACTCCCTTCAACGATTGTGAGTTGGAAATCCTCTACAGCTTTACTCAGAGTGAATTTACTATAAGGCATAGATTTATAATTATTAGAGAGTTTAAGCTTCCCCGGTCTGAAGACGCGGGGATTTCTTTATAGTCCATAGAAAAACTTTCTTAGGGGCACTTAAAATCCCTCTACCTACTCCACTTAAGTCAAACTTAAATATCGCAGCTACTTTTTTAATTATGTTGGCAGCCCCATTGCAGTCTGCATTTATTTTGATCCCAGTTGAGGTTTGAAATTGACCTCTAGTAATGCGAGTACCACTACTTTTCCACCATAAGGGTTTGGCACCAAATTTAGGTAGAACATCACTATCTAAAAACGAGGTTTTAGAGGTATAGGATTCTTCAGTTTCAATAAAATCAATTCCGTGTTGTTCGCACAGTTGAGCAATACGGTCTTTGAGTTTAGCTGTCGGGATTTGAACAAACTTTTGGTTATTTTTTTTGCCCATGTATGAACTATGTTTCTGTCCACTATTCCACCCAAAAACAATTGAGCCAATCTTGTTTTCTATGCAGTGGTTAATCACGATTCTTGCGGCTTTATTTACTGCATCCCGCATTTGCCTATTGCGCTTTTCTGTAATGGAAGCAAGTCGGTTCGACCAAAAGCCTTGAGCTTTCCCTTCTTTGAGAGAGGCAATTGACTTGTTGTACCACTGGTTTAAACTTTTTAGATGCAATCCATCAACTATAAAAGAAGTGCCAGCGTTAGAAACACAAGTTAACCAATTGTCTATCCCGTGGTCGATTCCAAGCACTTTGGACTTATCAACTTCAACAATTCTATGCTCAGTTTTGTAAATAAACTCAGCATAGAATTGACGGTTTCTTGGTAAGATTCGTATCTCTCGAATAGCTTTAAAGTCAAGGTTTGAAGGCATAGGTAAGTAAAAAGCATCAACCCCAAACCAAGTTTTGACTAAACTGCCTAGTGGAAACCGTAGCATTCCATCTTTTAATTTAATAGAACGTCCGGTAAAAGTAGCAAGTGCCATTCCACCTGACTTGCGATAATCCGGTAATCGTGGTTTTTGGGTAACAGTACCTTTTTTTATGCCCTTTAACAGTCCAACAAACGATTTAAAGGACTCTGCGACACCTGTTAAAATTTGTTGTGCGGTGTCAGAATATAAAGCTTGGTAATGCTTGTTTTTCTGACTTAACCCAACTGCGGTTATCAAGTCTAGCCTACTTGGAAATTTGCCTGTTTTGAAATAGAATTGTCGAGAATAGTAAATCCCACAGTTAGTAAGGTTGTTGGATTCTCTACAAACAAACTCAAGTAATGCTTTTAAATCCTTATTAGGACTAATTAAAATCTGCTGACAACCATAAGACATTTATTGACTTGACATATTTTCACAGCTAGTATTAGTCTACCAATAGTCGATTCGGTTGTCAACATGACATTTAAAAAGAACCACCAGCTAGGATTTGTTAGTACCCGTAAAAGAAAATTAGCCAAACAACCAATTAGCTTTAAAGGCTTTGAAGGTCAGCTAGAGGAGTTAAGAAAAATTGATGGTTGGCAAGAATCTTTAAGAGAAGTTGTTGATAGACTTATCGATGCGGCGAATATTGACGGTGGTTAAAACGCGAAATGCGCCGGGGGGATACTCCCCCCGGTCACTTTCGCCACCGTTGGCGTTTCCTCCACGGTCTAAAGCCTCGTGGTTTCCACGCCGTTCGGCGTACTTCTTATGAATAATCTAGCTCTTTACAAAAGGGCATAAATAACTACGCACTCAATTTTAAATCCCACACCCGATGCAAATTCAGCACAAAATCCGGTATCACCGCTTCACCAGACAACTGAGTCGGATTTTCCAACACTTCCACTGCTAATTCTGGTCGATAAATTTCTACCCGTCGCTGCTGCGGTTCGATTAACCAGCCAAGTCTTGCACCATTATCCTTATATTCTCTCATCTTAGCTTGCAGGGACTTGAGGCTATCCGAGCTAGAGCGTAACTCAACGACAAAATCAGGACAGATATTAGCAAAGGTTCCTTTTTGTTCTGGAGTAAGTGCTTCCCAACGTTCTCGGCTCACCCAAGAGGCATCAGGAGAGCGAGTCGCACCATTAGGTAAAATGAAGCCAGTCGAAGAGTCAAAAGCTTTACCCGGTTCGCCCGAATTACGCCACCACAAATACAATTCTCCAGAAATACTCCAATTCCGTTCTCCAGTTTCCCAGCCTGTTGGTGGGTTCACAATTAACTCTCCTTGTGCGGTTCTTTCCAGTGTCAAGTCTGGGTTGGCTGCTGCTAAGGCTGCAAACTGTTCCTGGGTGACGTACAACCCGATTGTAGACGGCAACGAAATCAATAGGGTTTCGGTTTCTGGACTGGTGGGTGTCTGTATCATCGTGACCTCTTACACAATAGGGATTGGGTGAAAGATGCCTGCCCTATTAACTAAACATTCTACAGGTTTGTCTTCGCGATCGCTTGTAGAATGACAGTATAGAGTAGCTCCCGGTTAAAATAGTTCATTTTCCTTTTCCTTTACTTCTAGCTGGTTGTAGCGATAGACTATTCCACAAACAGTAGAAAACAGTAACCAAGCTAGAGTATTCAATCGGAAATCAAATAAAGTTACGTCTGCCGTATTAAATAGCACCCACCCAACCAAGACAAGAAGGTAACTGAAAAGTATCAATTTGTCTTCTTGGTCGATATCTTTTGACCTTCGCAAAACTTGGACACCGGCAAATAAAATCCAACCGAGTAAACCACAAAATAACAAAGTAATGGGAAGCCCTGTTTCAGCACAAAGCATCACAAACAAGTTGTGAGGATGACCCAAGCGAATCTGTGAATGTGTTTTGTAGAGTTCAGTAAAATTGCGTAAACCCCAACCAGTCCAAGGACGCTGTTCAGTCAAAGACCAAGCAAATTGCCATTGGGTTTTTCGCATTAAGGCTGTTGGTCTATCGGGATACATTTGGTCGTTTAACCGTGCCCAAAAGAAAGCAGGAACGACTTGACGAAATATAACTGCGATCGCTTGGGGCGCAAAAGCAGCTAACATGACGCTAGCGACGACACCAGAAACAAAAGCGATAATAATTCGCCAACCAAGGTAAACAGCATAAGCGAAACAGGCAGCAATAGCGATCGCCCAAGCATTGCGCGAGTTAGTTAAAATCAACGCTGCAAAGTTGGCAATTAGTACCACAGTCAGGAAGAGGAAGGGGAGAGGGGAGGAGGGGGGGATGGGGAGAAAGAATTGTCCCCTTGTCTCCAAGGTGTCTCCAAGGAGTCCTCCTTGTCCCCCTTTTCCCCCTTTTCCCCCTTGTCCCCCTTGTCCCCCTTGTCCCCCTTGTCCCCCTTGTCCCCCTTGTCCCCCTTGTCCCCCTTGTC
>NZ_JAOWRF010000194.1 GCF_025753815.1 Plectonema radiosum NIES-515
GTAGGTGGACATAATTAAATATAAAATAAAATATGAGTTCGTAGTGAGCGATTTATCGCTCTGGAAAAGCATTTTAAGGACTAAAGTCCTTACTACGATCTGAAGTTTAATTTAGTTCTCCTACTTACCTGATATCAATTTAATATGAAGCTGCATAGAAAAGAGCTTCTAAAATAAAGTTATAAGAGGAAATAGATATCACCTGATCAGATGTAAGTTGGTTGAATATTTCCTGGATGCGATCGCGTAAATTTTTTGGTTTCAAAAGTTAGGAATTATTCTCTTATGTTTGTTAGCAGCAGCAGTAATTCTTGAATTTTGGCGTTAAAAATCCAGAAAATAGGGAATGGGGGAAATCTACCTATCTCCCTATTTTCTTGTTGTTGATATCTCATATCCCCAACTTATAAAATAAGTCAAGGATGTAAATAGCGTATTTTAATTTATGTTAAATTATTACTTTATTCACTTCAGCGATATGCTAAGATTAAGTAAGTTATCTATTAATTTATTAAAATAAATAAATCTTTAAGATGTTGACATTATCCCAACAAATTAATGCTCGATTTCAACACCATAACTGAGTTATCCCGTGCCAACTGCGCGACTATTTGTGCATTTCTCGTGCCAGCCAACTTACTTGCCACATCCTCGACAATCATTTTGGCAGCACTACGACGCCCAACACATCAAGTATGGCAAGCGTTTACAATTGCTACCTTTTTCGCTGTAGTGATGATATTGCATGTCTATACTTGGTTCATGATTGGCGTCGTCATGGCTCCTACTTATATCCTCATGTGGCTAGCAATCAGCTGTTTGTTGTCTAATTTCGGAGCGATTCTGCTGCTAAGACACATGCCTAAGATCCTCAGCTTTGGAAGATAAGACTTAACAAAACGCCCTGAGGCTAAAAGCTAGGGAGCGATCGCCTGATACCGTTTTACTTTCAGGTTGATACATATAGACCGTAGCTTTGCTTGGGGCACTTCTTCCAGGGGAAAAGAGCGTGAAATGGATTAACCCGATCAAAGCTCAAAAGTTGCTTTTTCCAACCAGAGATCGCTCTATAAATAGACAAAAAGCCTCTGTGAATCAAATAAAATAGGCTTTTTGTTTTATGGAATAATTATACTCAACAACTTCCGGCGCAAATTATCTAATGCGGTACATGCGCTGACGTGACGAATTAAAGACCGACCTCGCACTGCACCAAATCGATATTCAAAACTTTCCACTTCGCCATTTGCGGCTGCTAAACCGATATAAACTAACCCCACTGGCTTTGTATCAGTTCCCCCACTTGGTCCTGCAACACCAGTGATACTTAGTCCCCAAGTGGTTGCGAGACGCGATCGCACTCCAATTGCCATTTGTTCTGCTATGGTAGCGCTGACTGCGCCAAATTTTGCTAAGTCTTCCGGGTTCACCCCCAGCAGCTTCACTTTCACCGAGTTGTCGTAAGAAATTACCCCACCCCAAAAGTATTCAGAACTACCAGAAATTTCCGTCAACATCTGCCCCAGTCCTCCACCAGTGCAGGATTCTGCGACTGAAAGCGTTTCCCCAAGCGATCGCAACAACTCACCCACCACTGAGGCAAGAGTATCATCATCAGCACCGTAATAATCTAACCCACCAATGTCTTTAAGTTGTTTCTCAACAGGTGAAATCAATTCTTGCGCTACGGATTGTGAAGCAGCTTTTGCAGAAACTCGCAAGCGTACTTCCCCCTTTCCTGCATAAGGGGCTACCGTTGGGTTAGGCAAATTCAAATAAGGTGACACCTTCTCTGCCAAAGCAGATTCAGCAATGCCCCAAAACTTTAACATCCGACTGTAAATAATTTCCTTGCCCCAACCTTGGTTTTTGAGATAAGGTACTGTGGTTTCTTGCCACATTCTATGCATTTCACTTGGCACACCGGGGAAAGTGAAAATTGTTAATTCGGGACGGGGTTGCCAAATTATACCCGGTGCTGTGCCAGTGGGGTTAGGCAAAATTTCTGCACCTTGAGGAATTAAAGCTTGTTTGCGGTTGCTGGGAGTCATTAAGCGATCGCGCGAAGCATATTTACGAGTAATATCTTCGATGATGTCAGCGCGTTCTACTAAAGGTACACCAAAAAAATCAGCGATCGCTTCACATGTTAGGTCATCGGGTGTCGGACCAAGACCACCGGTAAAAATCAGAATTTGCGCTCTAGAAATTGCTATTTCTATAACTTGTTTCAGCCGTTCTGGATTATCTCCCACCACCGTTTGATAATAGTGAGGAATTCCTAGCTGTGCTAATTCTTGCGCCAAAAATTGAGCATTGCTGTTAAGAATATCTCCTAACAACAATTCGGTACCAACACAAATAATTTCTGCACTCATCGGAATTGTTAGTAGTTGGTTGTTAGTTGTTAGTTGTTAGTTGTTAGCTGTTAGTTGTTAGTTGATAATTATTGTTGAAATTTACGCCTAACTCCTAACTCCTACTCCTAACTTTTTAAGATTGTCGAGCGTGTTTCCAAACTCGCCAACTGATTAAGCTTACCAAAGATGTAGCAGCACAGGCATAAGCGATGCCACTGGGTATGCCAGCAATAGCTAATGCCAAACTTCCTACCCATAGAGTTAAAGAGTGACATGACTCTGGGAATCAACGCCGCAGAGCTTCTTTGAATCACTTCAAAGAATTCCTAGTTACTCCCTTTCGACTACGCTCAACGCAAGCCTTACGGGTTTTCGACTTTGACCTAGATTGAGACATCTCAATCCCCGGTAAACCGTCTGCATAGGCGTTTTGGATTCCCGACTGCCCATCGGTACTAATTAGGGCTATTCCTCTGTTTCTAATTACTTGACCACTGGCAACATCTCTATCAGTTATGTAATTACAACTAGAACAATGATGCACTCTGACACTCAAGTCTTTTTTGACTTCTACACCGCATTCAGGACACTCTTGAGAAGTCCCCCTAGCGCTAACTTCGCCGAAGAATTTGCCACGCTTCCAACAGACATACTTGGTGATGGTTCGGAACTGTCCGAATCCAGCATCAAGCATCTGCTTGCCAAGCATCCCTTTAGCCAGAGTGCGGTAATCCAAATCTTCCATGAAGACCATATCGCCAGCGTCACAAAGAGTGTGAGCTTGTTTGAAGTGGAAGTCCCTGCGAGTATTGTCAATCGTGTGGTGAAGTCTAGCAACTTTAATACGCTGTTTCTCGTAATTTTTAGAGCGCTTCTTTTTCCGAGAAAGTCTGCGTTGCAGCAATTTCAGATCGCGTTGCATCACTTTCAGGAACTTAGGCGATTTGACGAGAATGCCGTCACTAGTTGCCAAAAACTTGGACAGTCCAACGTCCACCCCAATGGGATGTCCATGTGGCATCGGATTGGGGACGCTGACATCACCCTGGATATTGATAGAAGCGTACCAAATATTCGCTTTATTAATTATCCGCACCTGTTTAACCACAAATCCACTCGGAATTGGGCGATGCAAGTTAATCGGAATCAATCCCAGTTTAGGAAATTTGATATTTAATCCAACTACAGGATTTTCTTTAAACTGGGGGAATAACAAAGATTTGAATTGCCCAAACTTTTTAAATCTGGGGAATCCATGCCCAATGTTCTGAAACCCGAACCATGCTCGGTGCAACTGTTTAATGGCTTGCTGCAAAACTTGACTAGGTACTTCTCCTAACCGAGGGAATACCTTTTTTGAACTTGGCAAGGCATTAAGCTGATTTACTTCGCTAGGGAAAGAAGTATCCGCAGCCATAATGTATTCATGGCTAATCGAGCATCTGTCAACCATGCATTTCCGGCTATTGCACCAATCCTTAATTTCTCGCAGCCCGTAATTATAGGCAACGCGACAAATGTCCATCCATTCAAGGAGCGACTGCTCTTGAGTGATACTTGGGTAGATTCGATAGCGGTAATTCATGGTTAACATTCCACTATTTTAATACATTTAGTGGCGAATGTATCTCTGGTAAATATAAAGCCGTCCTACAAGCGATGCACTGAGCTTGCCGAAGTGGACGGGGTTTTAAACCCAAATTTCTGATAAAGTATGAAGTTTAAGATTTTTTAGCCTTCATCTTTCATACTTTATCCTAAGCTTATGCCCCTATGCTAAAGCTGGTACGGGAATTTCCAAGTGAGGATACAAGGGGAAGCGATCGCACAACGCTGCGACTCGTCGCTGACAATCAGCAGCTACTGTCTCCGATGGAGATAGCAGGCGATCGGCGATAATATTCCCAATTTCAGTAAATTCACTTACTCCCATACCCCGCGTTGTCATTGCTGGGGAACCCAACCTCAGACCGCTGGTTACAAATGGTGACTCTGGATCGAAGGGAACTGTATTTTTGTTGGTGGTAACATTCACAACACTCAACAGTTGTTCTGCCTGCTTACCTGTCATGCCTACAGACCGTAAATCCACTAACATTAAATGGTTATCAGTACCATTGGACACCAACTTGAAGCCGCGATTTATGAGTTGATTTGCTAATGCGCGAGAATTCTCAATTACTTGAGCCGAATAAGCTTTAAATTCTGGCTTCAGAGCCTCGGCAAAAGCTATTGCTTTACCAGCAATCACATGTTCCAATGGTCCACCTTGAGAACCTGGGAAAACTGATTTATCGAGCTTTTTACCTAATTCTGGGTCACGGGTCAAGATTATACCACTTCTTGGACCGCGTAGAGTTTTATGGGTAGTTGTGGTGACTACATCACAATAAGGGATGGGATTGGGGTGCAAACCACTAGCAACCAAACCCGCGATGTGGGCAATATCTGCTAGTAAGTATGCACCGATTTCATCAGCGATGCTGCGGAACTTTTCAAAGTCAATTACACGAGGATAAGCCGAATAACCGCAAATTAAAAGCTTAGGACGCTCCCTTAGCGCCTGCTCTCGAATTTGCTCGTAATCAAGCTGTTCTGTTTCCTTGCTCACACCGTAATGAGAAACAGCAAACCACTTACCGGACACATTTACAGGTGAACCGTGGGTAAGATGTCCCCCATGAGACAAATCCATCCCCATGATTTTATCACCGGGTTGCAGCAGCGTTAAAAATACAGCAAAATTCGCTTGTGCGCCAGAATGGGGTTGGACATTCGCATGAGCAGCACCAAACAACTCTTTTGCACGGTCAATTGCTAATTGCTCGATTTTGTCAACGAACTCACAACCGCCATAATAACGCTTACCAGGTAATCCCTCGGCATATTTATTAGTCAGGATTGAACCTTGAGCGGCAAGTACAGCAGCTGAGGTAAAGTTCTCACTAGCAATCAATTCCAAGTGGTCGCGTTGACGTTGTAGTTCTTGGTTAATCAACTGCGCGATCGCCGGATCGGCAGAGGCAAGAATTTCTGAGTTATTTCTAGTCACTTAAGTTATCCTTAGAGAAAATTTTCCGAACGGTTGATGCGTGAAACGCAGCATTGGCGTATCAAAGTGTTTGAAAGAGTGTCATTTCACAATGACAAATTTTGTCCTGACTTACTTATTATTAAATACAACTCCAATCAATGCGTTAATTATCATAACGTTCTTTACTGATATCGACATGAAACTGCGCTTCCCCTAAAATGTCGGTAACAATAAGGATATAGAGGAGGGATTAGATGCTAGTAATTTTAATCGAAGATCAAATCCTTGACCCTCACAAGGTTTGTCAGTCTTGTTTACTTGCTGACAAAAGCGGTCAACCCCGTTGGGGTCAAGGTCAACTCCGTTGCGGACAAGCTATTCGGAAATTTAGTGAACAGCAGCCAGACCAGTACGAATGTATGATGGGCTTCCGCATCGCCCATATACAATAAGTCAATCTGCTAGAAGACTTGCTAACTGCGTTATCCTAGGCTCATAGTGACTATGAAAATTTCACCACAGGAGAACGCATAATGTCTTGGCGTGGGTCTACAACAGTTTCGGATCGCATTTTTGCTTGCTTACCTTATTTGCTGCCTGTAATTGAGGTTTTTCAATTCGGGAGCTTTTTACTACGGCAGTTTCCACCCCTGCAACTGCTATTTTTGCCTCTGATGCCATTGCTAAACATTTACTATGGTGTAAGTTTTGCCGGACTGATTATTTTCTTTGCTTTATTTTTCTTCGTCATCAGAAACGAAAAAATCAGTCATTTTGTTCGTTTTAACACCATGCAGGCAATTCTTTTAGATATTGTCATCTTTTTGTTTAGCATTTTGACCCAGCTTGTTGGGCTAGTTCCGGCTGGTGGTTTTGCGATACAAACCCTATCCACTACCATTTTTCTCGGTATTATGGCAGGGGTTGTATACTCTATTGCTCAGTCGCTCCTGGGACGTTACGCAGAAATTCCCGCTATTTCTGATGCAGTTTACATGCAATTGCCACGTTAGAAGTTAACGTTTGGTTACAGTGTTTTCCAAGCGACCAATGCCTTCAATTTCCACGCGGACGCGATCGCCTACGTGCAATTCACCAACCCCAAAAGGCGTACCAGTCAGCACCACATCCCCTGGCTGTAATGTCATCACTTGACTGATATAAGAGATCAGAAAATCTGGAGGAAAGACCATTTGATCGATACAAGCAGATTGTACAGGAAGAGCATCTTCATTTAAAAAAGTTTGCAATCTCGCTCCCGGATTTAATTCTCGGACAATCCAAGGACCCAGAGGACAAAAAGTATCAAAACCTTTGGCTCGCGTCCATTGAGCATCGCGTTTTTGTAAATCCCGCGCTGTGACATCATTGGCGATGGTGTAGCCCCAAATTTTGGAGTGCGCCTCCTCTGGTGTACAGTCAATAGTGCGATCGCCTATCACCAGTGCCAACTCTCCTTCATAATCTACCCGTTGCGACTGCGGAGGATACCTAATTTCTGTCTCTGAAGCAATGATACATGTCGGTGGCTTAAGAAATATCAATGGCTCACTCGGTACTTCTGTACCCATTTCCGCTGCATGATCTGCATAATTCTTGCCCACAGCGACAATTTTTGAGGGAGAACAGGGAGCCAAGATTTGGTAAGTGTCTGGTTCCAAGTTCAAATCAGTGGGTTGTCCTTGCAGCCAAGGTGGAGCATCCAACACCTGAACATCTAGGGATATTTGTAATAACCCATAGTAAATAATACCTTCTTGATTTTGAACTCGCACATAGCGCTGCGCCATAACTTTTGATGAATATCCTTATTGTCTGTAATTAAAAGCTGCGATTCTTTGTAGCCAAATTCCTAAACTCACAAGCCATAGCGATAAAAAGCCAATTATTATCGCTTTATTCAAAAAGCTGGCAATAGGTCAAGCACCTACTCAGCCAATAACGTGCAGTTTCTTGGTCTGACATTTGAACTAGACCAAAACAGAAGTGTTGTTGATTAAAATAGAAACCTGCTAAGATTATAATTCCTTGTTGCTTGAGTATGTTTATCGGTGTTGGTCAGAGTGCCAAAGCGGACTTGATCAAAATCGACATCCGACATCAGCAGCCTTTTTGTCCATAAGGAGACACACATTCCATGAAAACAGTTTACGAAACAATGTACATCCTGCGTCCTGACTTGGGAGAAGAACAGGTAGAGCAAGCAGTCAATAAGTACCAAAACTTCCTTCGAGACCAAGGTGCAGACAATATCGAAATTCAAAATCGCGGTAAGCGTCGTCTGGCTTATGAAATCAATCGTAACCGAGACGGCATCTACATCCAAATGAATTACACAGGACCTGGAGCTGCGATCGCTCCGATGGAACGTGCTATGCGTTTAAGCGAAGAAGTAATTCGCTACCTGACTATTAAGCAGGACGTCCCTGAGGAAAAACCAGAAGCAGAAGTCGTCGCTTCATAATTGTGAATGGGTAATAGACAACCGATGTGGAAATTAATTGTGCGTTACCCAGAACCCTTGTAGAGACCTAGCGCATTGCTTGTAGAGACCTAGCGCATTGCTTGTAGAGACCTAGCGCATTGCTTGTAGAGACCTAGCATTGCTAGGTCTCTACATCTTTTCGACACCTATGTCTAATAGGTAATGGTGAGTCCAGCACTGCGTTTGAGTTTCCCGACCCAGGTCACTTCTGAACCTGAAGGGGAAATGGGTAATGGGAAATAAAATGATTATCTATTCTCAATTACCCATTACCTATTCTCAATGAAAAATTACCCATTCCCCAATCTTTTTTGAAATTCACAGAAATTTACCTTTTTTTATTTTTACGGATTTAGCTAAGAATGCTACATTAACAAGTACTTGCCAAGGGTAGTACCACTGCCGTTATACCTAAGGTGGAAAAGATTCTTAACACTCAACCGTAAGTTACTGTGAGCCAAGCTGACACCTCCACGATCCAAACTCTTTCTACCGAAGCATCGCAACTGCGTAATGAGTTGCTTCTTCGCGATCAATTAGTGCAACAGTTATCTCAAGAACTCTTCCGGCTAGTTAAGGGCAATACTAATTTTATGCCCCAACGGTCGGAGACTGAACCAGATTTGAGTCAGTTGCAAGCATTGCGAGAACAACTCCAAGCGGTTGAGCAGCAAGTGACATTTTACCAAGAGCAGATTACGACTCGTGATGCCGAGATTTATCAATTACGGCAGACAGTACAAGAATTAAGCGATCGCAGTCGGATGTTGGAGCAAGTAGTACAAGAGTTACCACAAATTTATCGACGCAAATTTGAGGAACGTATGTCTCCAGTCAGAGAAAAAGTGGCAACCCTACAACGGGAAAATCGCCAATTGCAAGCAGAATTGCAAAGCGTCAGCTATCGTTTAGCACTCAAAACCCGCACATCTAGTCACAGCGGTATTGATTTGCCTAATTTCTCTCCTCCAGTATCCGATCAACCAAATATTTCTACTCCGCAGAATGCCTAAAGTTGAAACTTTGCAACATAACTCCGGGGCAAAAAATTAGAAGATTGAATTTGACATGCTGTAAGTTAATCGTGTCAATTTTTTAATCGTTCAGATGAAAAGCCTAAGCAAAAAAGGATGAAGGATGAAAAAGTTGGTGTTGCTGAATCAAGATATTAATTTAGCTCACGCAAAGCCGCAAAGCCGCAAAGAGTCAGACTTTAAGATATCTTGTTTTTGAATTTCATATTTCAATTCAGCAACGCCAAAAAGTTTATTTGAGCATTCTTGTTGCTTTAGTTAATTCTGCATAATTACAAAAAATATGCTAAGATAGTAAGTCTTGTGGAACTGGCTGTTGCTTATTCTCTAAAAGTAAACAACCATAAATAAATGGTTTTAAGGAAGGGATAGAGGGGGTTGTAGTTCCCCCCTTGAGGGGTAGAAACTCCTTATAAATAGTTTTTATAGACAATACAATATTTGCCTATAAAATTTACAACAATAAACACAAGTGTTTATTTAGAGCCTGATTGGTAGTGGAATACATGCGCGATCGCCTTACCATTATTTTGTCCATGAGATATAACTCAGCCTGATACCATCAAACTGGTATCCTTGGCAATGGTGAATATATCTTCGTAAGTATCAAAAATATCAAAAACAGAGTCTAGTTGGGTAAGTTCCAAAATTAACCGCACAGAAGCCGAACAATTGCAAATAACCAAGCGACAACCGTTTTGTCGGGCTACTTTCAATCCTTTTACTAAGGGAACCAAACCAGAACTATCCATGAAATTAACTTCAGTTAAATCAATAACCCAGAGTTGATCGCGCTGGGGGTTCACAGTAGCCATTTGTTCGCTCAAAGCCTTGCCACCTTTCAAGTCTATGCTTCCTTGAGGTTTGAACAAAATCACTTGACATTCTTGTGCAATCATGAATTTTACAGGGTAGTTGGAAAACTTCAAAAAACAGGAAAACAACATTAATACTGCTTTTCTTTCAATCAAAAGATTACTGGTTTATCCTTATACCAAGGTAAACACAGCAATGCTTTTAAAAGAGATATCATCAGTATTCATGCCGTATAATTTATGTTAACTTTCATTAATATAGGCATAAGCATCAAAGAAATTCGGTAACATCCGTATCTTTTACGAAATTTTTATATTTTTGCCAGAGATTTATAAATTCTTTATAAACTTTTGGGATTTTCTCCCGGAAAATCCGTAAGTATGATATTGAATAATAGAAAATCTAGATAAAAATGAATCATAATTATTGAATATTGTCTATATGGCAAGTAAAATTTAATTGACACACCACCCTGAAAAGAGCAAAGTATAGATAGTAATAGTAAAAATTTGTTTCATATGGCGGTGCTGGATGTCTCTTGAGTTTATATCGCTAGAAAATATCCAGGAAGTTGCCCACCAGTATGGTTATTGGGCTGTTTTTTTGGGAATTTTGCTAGAAAATTTAGGAATTCCCCTTCCTGGTGAAACGGTGACTTTAGTCGGTGGGTTTCTTGCTGGCAGTAATGAATTGAATTATTGGCTGGTTTTAGGTGATGCGATCGCAGGTGCTGTGATTGGTGGTATCTGCGGCTATTGGATTGGTAGATTTGGCGGTTGGTCTTTTTTGCTACGAGCTGGTAGCATTTTTCGGATTTCCGAACAGCGGCTACTGGGTATTAAAGATAAATTTAGTGAAAATGCTGGTAAAGCTGTATTTTTTGGACGCTTTTTGGCATTGCTGCGTGTTTTCGCTTCGCCACTAGCGGGTATAGTGGAAATGCCATTTGGTAAATTCTTTGTATATAACTTAGCAGGAGCAACTACGTGGGCTAGTGCAATGGTGACATTAGCTTTCTTCGCGGGGAAAATTGTTCCTTTAGAACAATTGGTTGCTTGGGCAAGTCAATTTGCAATCGGTGCGTTGCTAATTGTGGTTGCAGTTATAGTTATACCACCGTGGTTGGAGGCGAGGCAAGCTAAGAAATTAGAGAGTGGGCAGTAGGAAGCAGATGAGGAGGTGGGAGGAGGGGGGAGGAGAAGAATTAATTCCTTTCCCCTTTCCCCCTCCTATTTTCTGATTACGCATTTTTAGGCTGTGTGCAATCAGATTAGCGATCGCTTCCTAATTGTTGGTTGGAGCGTGGTTAGTTGCTCGTTATTGGTTGTTAAAAAGTATTCCTAACCCGCTCCAACTATCCACTAACTTCTACCCTGCTGTGCCCAAATACGTGTTGGTAGTCCCCAAACGTAAATAAAGCCTTCGGCTGCTTTGTGATCGAATTTATCTTCGGCTCCGTAGGTTGCCAAATCTGGAGTGTAAAGGGTACTTTCAGAAGTACGCCCGACGATGGTCGCATTACCCTTGAATAGTTTGATTCGCACAGTTCCAGAAACTCGCTCTTGAGTTTTTTGAATAAACGCATCCAATGCAGCTTTGAGTGGACTGTACCACAAACCGTTATAAACCATTTGGGTATAAGTTTCTTCAATACCACGCTTGTAATGGGTGATATCTGCGGTTAAAGTCAGGCTTTCTAAATCTCGGTGTGCTTGAATTAATACTAACATTGCGGGTGATTCGTAGATTTCCCGCGATTTAATGCCTACCAAACGGTTTTCTATCATATCAATCCGTCCGATACCGTGGTTGCCGGCTGAAGAGTTGAGTTGTTCAATTAAGGCAACTGGGTTTTTAGCTTCACCGTTAAGGCTGGTAGGAATGCCTTGAGTGAAACTGATTTCAATGTACTCTGGTTCATTAGGAGTGTCAGCGATCGCTTTCGTCATCTGATAAATTTCTTCTGGTGGTTCAACAGCCGGATCTTCCAGAACACCAGCTTCGATGCTGCGACCGAGTAAATTTTTATCAATACTGTAGGGAGATTTTTTTTTCACCGGCGAAGAAATACCAAAGCGTTCACCATAAGCGATGGTTTCTTCACGACTCATTCCCCATTCCCGTGCAGGGGCAAGTATCTTCAGATTTGGGTTGAGTGCAGCACAAGATACATCAAAGCGTACCTGATCGTTACCTTTGCCCGTGCAACCGTGAGCGATCGCATCTGCACCGTATTTTTCTGCGGCTTCTACTAATATCTTAGCAATCAACGGACGAGCAAGAGCAGTTCCCAAAGGATAGCGATTTTCATAAAGAGCGTTTGCTTGAATTGCTCCAAAAGCGTAATCTTTAACGAAGATGTCTTTCACATCCGCTACCAGAGATTCACTTGCACCCGATTTTAAAGCTTTTTCTCGAACTGGTTCTAATTCATCTCCCTGACCTAAATCTGCGGCTAGGGTAATCACTTCTTGTACACCCCACTCATGCATGAGGTAGGGAATGCAAACTGAGGTATCGACTCCACCAGAATATGCCAGAACAACCTTTTTGGCGCGACCCATTCAAAACTCCTGATAGCACAACAAAATAATGAGTCAATATTATCTAACTAATTTGCAATAAAAAATATACTTATTTCATCACATTAAGGATGCTTATAAGAACAGGACTTATGAAACTGGCGATCGAGCGATCGCCTAACCAACGCTAGTAACATGGGCTGAAATACTGATTAATCGGCTGTTTTCTGCTCTGCCTATATTTAGCTGAGATGTCCGCATGGCAAGACTTCTAAAAAACTTTTTGGTTTCCTGAATTTTAGTTGTGCGGCAGCTTTTTGAATTGGGTTCTCAAAACGGCTTACGCATAAATGCGGTGCTTGAAGGTATAATGGTACTAAATTTTTTTCGACCTTTAATAAATTAAGGTTTCTAAATAAAATCCCATCAGTATATTTTTCCTGAGAATAAAATTGTCAAGAGATCGATGGCAAAACTGTGACTGATATCAGTGAGGCTAAAGCCGAGGTTGGAAAATCTCAGGTGGGTGCAGAATTGACGCTGCAAGTGCGTCGCGATCAACAAAACCTGAAAGTCCTAGCGCGTCTGAGCGTGAACCCTAACAGCGATCAATAGTGTTTGAAGACAAGACGATGCAGCATCTACACATTGACGAGAAAAAGAGCGATCGCACAACATCGCTTAAACACAAAAACAAGATTCCGCACTTCAAGCGTGAAATCGGGAATCTTGGTGTAATAGCGATCGCTATTATCAAAATCTCAAATTACATCACACCTCTGGTTCAATTCCCGCTGCCCTCAACTGTTGTGCTAATCTATCAGCACGTTGACGTTCATCATCCGCACGTTGACGTTCATCATCCGCACGTTGACGTTCATCTTCAGCACGTTGACGTTCCTTAGTTGTCAACTCCGAACCCCACAGCAGCAATTCTCCGCTTTCATCCCACCAGCGCAACCAATAGCCATTTCGATTTTCGCGACTACCTGACCACACACCGAGAAAAAGGTTCATTTCTGGAATCCAACAACGATTATTTTCATCTGGGGTTTGGATTTGGTATCTTGCCAAAATATCCAATCGATACACCTCCAGTACTCCAGTACTAGGTTCAAAAATTGCATAATTGGGAACTTGCAAAATCTGTTCGTAAAAAAACCACTTTCCTGGTGGATAAGTTGGTTTGCTGGAATATTCGTTTCCTTCAGTATCGGAAATAAATTCCATCACAACGACTGGAATATCACCCTGAAGTCGCGGGGTATAACTGCGTGTCACTTCTTCTCGTGAAACTCGAATAGCTGGTACATATCCCCAATCAGGTGCTTTCACCACAAACCTATTATTTAAGGTGGCACAAATACCGTAGTTAGTGGTAGTCAAAGCATTCGCGGGTAATTTACCGGCAAATACCAAGCTTTCAGTTAACGCAGCAGCTAAAGGTGGTTGATTAATATTATCCACTGGCTCATCATCTAAAACAAAATCGTCTGGTAACTTTTCCCAAGTAACTTCAAATGTGGCTGAATTAGCTAACATAATGCTACTACCTCATTCACGTCCTTTAATTATCGGTGATTATTGTTGAGATGCGATACTTAACAAAAGTTGTTGAAATTCTGCTGTGGAAGGAATAGCGATCGCTCTTTTATGAAGCATTTTTAACACAGCCGATTCCTCAATTTTATTAACAATTTCTACAATCGAACTTGGCACTTCTCCAAATCGCGTTTCTAGAACTTCAATTAGACTATCTCTGGCATTTTGCAGAATTCCTTGTTCAATTCCTTGTTCAATTCCTTCTTGAATTCCTTCTGCTTTTGCTAGCCTTTCAATACTTGTTACGTACCGCATTCTATTTACCTCTTCGTAACTTCTCAATTCTGTTTTAAAATTATTTGCCAGTTATTCTGGAAGTACCATCACCCAGTCAATAAACCGAAATAATCCCAAAATGTATTCCCGATCATATCCCCTTTCAAACAAGCTTCTGACTAAGCTCAATTTCCACTGTAGCCTGAAGAGCGGATTTCGGTTTGTCGTCTTAGTTCTTAGATGTGCCATGACGACTATGCTAAAGGGATTAGTACTTTGTTCCAGGCTTTCCCACTGTGCTTCATAGTCCAGAAGTTTCACAGTGGGAAACACCAAGCTGACAGCACATCCCCCAAGTTGATAATTATAACTTGAAGGTCGCCAACTCGCTGATTCATCCGCTAAAACCGCCAAGCTAATAACTTGCTTTTTATGACGGTCAAACAAGCGGTAATTATATGTATACATTCTTTCGGCAAAGTTGCTGTCATATTGTCCTTGAACTTCGACATGAATTAATACCCAAGCTTCTTCACCATCAAGTAGCCAAACTTTTGCTACTTTATCAACTAAACGCTTGCCAATTTCTGCATCAGGTTCAAGCTGTTGCAGTTCAGTATCGAGAAATTCATAGTCTCTTTCCCAATCAATAACAATGTAGGCGTCAGGAAAGAAGTATTCTAAAAAACGAGGAAAAAAGCTTTCAATAACTTCTTTCCAAGGACTATCATAATCAGTAAATTGCTCAATCATGAATTAAAATAAAAAATACCGGAGTTCGTTGTGATTAAGGCATTTGCGGGTAATTTCCGGCAAATATCAAGCTTTCGGTTAACGCAGCAGCTTAAGGTGGTTGATTAATATTATCCACTGGCTCGTCATCTAAAATAAAATCGTCTGATAACTTTTTCTAGGTAACTTCAAATGTGCTGAATTAGCTAAGATAAACTACCTCATGCACGTCCTTTAATTATCGGTGGTTATTGTTGAGATGCAATATCTTCGACTTGCACCTTGAAAGGGCTAGTCCTGAAATGCTTGCCTTCAATTGATTTATTTGATAACCAGAGCCACACTGCTAAGAAATAACCAAGAAACAACAGCCCCAAGCTCTCACACTGTAACGTCATCATGTACGCACCCACATCACCCTACGACTGAGATCGTTTTTTGGCGAGTTGAAGCTTGAGGATGTTGAAGTCAATGTTTCGTGCGGTGGCTACTTATGAGGCAATACGGTTGGTGTTAAGCCCGATCGGACGAGTGTAGAGATGTTGAACTCTTGCGACACCTCCTGCCACGCACCGAGATGAGCCATCCCAAGTGCGCCACCACCCTGAAACACGATATATGCTGACGGTAGATTTGGCGTATCTGTCATTTAAGCTACCCAATACTCATATTGCATTCTATTATTACTTAGTATTTACCTCATGTTTTCGCTCTTCAAATATTTTGAGACATCTCCTAGCTTTACGCCGAGTTAGTGCATGTCAGCAGCACAAAAAAACCACTCAGTAAGAATAAAAGTGGTTTTGAGAATGGGAATTATTTGATTTATAACTAGCGAAATCTCAGCAATACCATTCTTTTAATTAGAAAACCGACCCTTTTTAAGATTGATAATCTGACCTTGAACCGTTGGGGCAGAGGCAACACCTAGTAAATCATTGATTGTTGGGGCTACATTAATATTGTAAATAGTACCGATACTACCACGACGACTAATGTCAGGACCAGCGGCATAGAAAATGGCACTCAGCTTTGATATAGTGGGGTCGTAGCCATGTGCGCCATAGAAATTAGGCACTGAAAATACTAAATTATCAGTATCTCCCAAACGAGTAATAACAGGACTTTGAGTTCCATCAAAGTTATAACCGTCGTTCATAATCGCGAACACATCACCAGTATCCTGACCAACAAATTCGCTAGTACCCAAGCCGAATGTTGGGTCATTCAGATTATCTGGTAGCGGACGAGGATAAATCTTGTCGAAAATAGCTTGTAGTCCTCCCAGTGCATAGTTGGGATTTGTATCCACGAATTCCTTTAGACTTGTAACGATTTGCTGTTGGAGAGTGACATATTCAACCGGACTGACAATGCCATTAGGTTCACGTCCTTGAAGATTAATGTAGATATTGGCTGCTGGACCCGATGTTACCGCTCGAACTTTATTTAAGTCAAAACCTCTACTCCTGAGGAAATTATTCAGGTTAACTGCTGTATGGAAGCTGGAAAAGCCGTGGTCTGAGACAACAATGATGTTGCTCTTCGGTTTACCTTTTTTATCTGTACCAACTACATTGATGAGACGTTGCACAGCATTATCAGCAGCCTCATATGCAGTCTGGACATAGGACTGATAGCGAGCTACCTTTTCTGAATCTTGCCCCGCACCAATTGTGTTTGGATTAGTAGGATCAGTTGCCTGACGAGAGTCAGTCAGGAGGAACTGGTGTTCAGAACCATCAGGTTGCTCGATATAAACCATTACCAAATCAGCATCAGGATTTTGATTGATTGCTCTGGTAGCCACCCTAGTCTGGTAATCTACAAAAAGTTCAACCTGGTCTTCATAAATAGCTTCTAGCTCAGTGTCGGGGAAATTGGTAAATCCAGGACTGAGTTTTTCTGTAATGCGGAAATCAGCTTGCGGTGCCCAGAAACCAACGTTATTAAGGATGTCATTAACACTATTTTGGACTGCCGAATTGGTAGGAATGAAATTGGCAGAATAGCGGGCAATCCTAACGGTGCTGAGATCAGCAGCAAGGTTACTGACGTAGAAAGCAGTTCCAGCCCGATTAGAACTACCTTCCAGGTAAAACAGACTAGATTTATTATCCCGCGCTCTGACGTATGCAGCACCAGTTGAAGGCAAGCTGAAAGGTCCAGGTTGAATGCCAATGGTTGCATCAAAAAATACCAGCGTGTCATAGTTGGTTTGGCGATCTTTAGTGGTGTCTAGTGCAGCCACTTGGATGTTATAGCTGACACCACCAACAGTAAATCGATCGCTTAAAGAAGCTTGCTTAATCGGACTGTAAGAAAACTTTCGGGCAGCCTTAAGTTGACTAACTGTTTGGCTGGTAGCTGGGCTAAAATCAGCTGCGGTCAGACTAAAACCTTGAGCACCTACTCCAGCAAAAGCTCCAAAGGGGACTGTGTAGGATACAGTTCTTTTGTTAGCAGCTTGAATAATTGGGCTGTTAGTTAAACCCGGTACTTGGACATTAACTCCATCTGCTCCGGGAAAGGTAGCAGCAACAACCTTCTTGCCATTTTGCTGAAGTCCAATCCAAAGCGGTTCAGCAGTAGGTTCCAAACTTTCAGTCGGTTCAGTGGTAGAATAGCCTCCAATAGGAGCACCAAAACCGCTGATGTTAGAAGTAAATGGACTAGCAACCAGGTGGAATGTGTTAGAGTTAATGTCATTGCGTGCGGCTGTAGAACCAGTGGCGATCGCAACATGACAAGCAGCAGTCAGAGATGCACTACAGGTTATGTTTCGCTCCGCATAAACACCCTTGTTCTTAATCAGTCCCAATCCCTGTTTTGGGCTAAGGACACCTTTCGCAAGATACTGCTCAACAAAATCTGGAGTTGCACCATCCAGTGAAATCAATATCACTTTCGGTCTTGGTGTGGTTGATACTGACTGAGCTGCTATGGAATGGACTGTTAAGGTTAAGAAAAAGGTCATAAGTACCAATACGGATAAGCGTATTAGTAACTTATGCCTCCAACCATGAGATAGCCAGTTAAGCGCTTTATTTAACTGAAAGCTCACAACCTCTTTTGTTAAATAGAAATTTAAATATTTCCCCACTTTTCCTCCTTAAGTACACCACCGCATTTTTACTGTCATCAGCCATTCCCAATTTACTAGCAGGATGTTAAATGAAAGCTATGGCAATCTTAAGGAACGTGGATGAACCTTGCTCAGGTGACTGATGAGACTGAGGTTGAGCAAGTAAACGAAGTGGGGGTAGTATTAGGTATAGGCATAAGGAAAGAAGTATTCTAAAAAGCGAAGAAAAAAGCTTTCAATCTTATTTTTTGCAAGCATTATCGTTAGGAATGAGCGCAAAAATAATTGAATAACGAACCATAGTTTTTCCGACTACGTTCTTGATCGTCAGGGACTATAAGTCCCTGTCTTATAGCTAAAGTCCTCTAAAAGAGGACTGTTTGAGAATATTTTATTGAGGTTACATTAGCTACTGAAAACTATTAGACATCTCCAGAAATTAATGATGCGTTATCTGAACCCCAAGAGACGTAGCACAGAATAGTCTCTACATTCATTTTCACGTCTATGTCTATTCGATTCATTGTTTATGCGTAAAGGTGCAAGATATAAATAAACGAACAGAGCTTACCTGCGTGGACGCTCTTAGGCGCATTTTCATACAGAAATGGTATTACGATGTCAGATTGCGCTCATTCGCGATCGGTGCGTTGCTCGTCGTCGGTCTTAAAACAAAAAGTACCTTTGTGCCATTGGTAAAACTGTCGCCGGTTCGCAAGTCAGCAACTCTCCATCAGCACGTACTTCATAAGTTTCCGAATCAACTTCAATGTGAGGTAGCGCGTCATTCAGCTTCATATCCCGCTTACTCAATTGACGTGTCCCGGAAACTGCAACTACTTGCTTTTGCAAACCTAACTGACTAGGAATTTCTCTTTCTAACGCTGCTTGGGAAACAAAAGTAAATGAAGTAGCATGACGTGCACCTGCAAAACTGCCAAACATCGGACGCATATGTACAGGTTGTGGTGTGGGAATACTCGCATTAGCATCACCCATTTGCGCCCAGGCAATCATTCCCCCTTTAACTACTATCTCAGGCTTGACGCCAAAAAAAGCGGGACGCCACAAACACAAATCTGCTATTTTACCCTCTTCCACCGAACCAACATACTGAGCAATTCCGTGAGCGATCGCCGGATTTATCGTATACTTAGCAACATACCGCTTCGCCCGATTATTATCAGCTTGCCCATCTCCTGTAAGGCTTCCGCGCTGTACCTTCATTTTATGCCCCGTCTGCCAAGTTCTAATTATCACTTCCCCTACCCGTCCCATCGCTTGGGAATCGGAAGAAATCATACTAAAGGCGCCCAAATCGTGTAAAATATCTTCAGCAGCGATGGTTTCCCGACGAATGCGCGACTCAGCAAAAGCGACATCCTCAGCGATCGCTGGATCGAGATGATGACACACCATCAACATATCCAAATGTTCATCCAAAGTATTTACCGTGTAAGGGCGTGTCGGATTGGTAGAAGATGGTAAAACATTCGCTTCCCCACAAACCTTGATAATATCGGGTGCGTGTCCTCCACCTGCGCCCTCAGTGTGGTATGTATGAATAACGCGATTTTTGAAAGCAGCGATCGTATCTTCCACAAAACCGGCTTCATTCAAAGTATCGGTGTGAATTGCGACTTGCACATCGTATTCATCAGCAACGGTGAGGCAAGTATCAATTGTCGCTGGCGTAGTTCCCCAATCTTCATGTAATTTCAAGCCGATCGCACCCGCATTAACTTGTTCCACCAGTCCTTGAGGTTGACTGGTGTTGCCTTTACCTAAAAATCCTAAGTTTACAGGGAAAGCATCAGCAGCTTGGAGCATTCGGTAAATATTCCAGGGTCCAGGCGTGCAAGTTGTCGCATTTGTACCGGAAGCAGGACCCGTACCACCGCCAATCATCGTAGTAATTCCGGAAGCGATCGCCACTTCAATTTGTTGCGGACAAATAAAATGAATGTGCGTATCAATACCCCCAGCGGTGAGAATCATTCCTTCCCCCGCTAAAGCTTCAGTTCCCGGACCAATAATAATATCTATATTGTCTTGAATATAAGGATTTCCAGCTTTCCCAATTTTGAAAATCTTGCCATCTTTAATGCCAATATCTGCTTTGACAACACCCCACCAATCGAGAATCAAAGCATTGGTAATCACTAAATCAACCGCACCATCGGCATTAGAAATCGGAGATTGTCCCATCCCATCTCTAATAACTTTACCACCACCGAATTTCACTTCATCGCCGTAAGTTGTGAAATCTTGTTCAACTTCGATAAATAATTCGGTGTCTGCGAGTCTGACTTTATCTCCGACAGTGGGACCGAAAGTTTCTGCGTAAGCACGACGGGACATTCTGTAAGGCATAATTGCTATTAATCGAGGTTAGAATTGAGTTTAAACGGAAAGTGACGCAAAAGTTAGCAGAGGATGGATGAGAATGAGTAAAAGCTTGCTGCTATGTAGATTGGGAATTACTATCTTTTGGCTCCTTAGGTAACGATTTTAGCGGGGTGTTAAGCAAAATCCAATCTAGATAGAGAACGAGTAACTTGATTTTCAAGGATTTACTATTGCGCTTAAGGTGAGCATCACTCAGTACCCAAGTCCAGATTTTTTATAGCAACAGTCCAAAGATAATTTCAGCAGATTTGTAGATCAACAGAGGAATTAGTGTTTCGAGCATGACGAATACTCCAGTAAGTAGTAATTTCCTTTTGCCCTTCTAAAATCTCTCAGATGTTGTAATCGCTAGGCTTTTGTAATGTGTGAGTTTTGTATGATTTTGTTTAATATCGGTATAATTCGTAAAAAGTTTGTTGTTGGAATATGTCGTCGCTACAAATTTCCCCAGAAAGAATAAAAATGGCAAAAGAGGCTTTAATTAGTACTTCTTTGAATCAGCAGAAGCTAGCTGATGCATTAGACGTGACTCGTCAGCCGATAAGTCATTTTTTTAACGGTAAGCGTGTTAAAAGTGACTTGTTTGTGCGGATTTGTGAAAAGTTAAAATTAGATTGGAAAGCGATCGCGCTCGATATTGATGAACCTACTACACAAGCAAGTCCGGAAAATGCTTTTGACAGCACAGACGACAAGGAAACTGCATCTATCCGATATCTTCTAAACTTAGAGATACAGCAAGACTGTAATTTACTTCAAAAGCTTCTTTATCTGGGTAATAAAGAGTATTTATCTGAAAAATGGCAATCATGCCTTAGCCAAAATCGTAGTGTATGGCAGAATATATCATACCGTTTATCTTTAGCTGAGAGTAGCAAAGAACTAATGCAACATATCCAATATTTTTATCAGCAGTTGGATGAGATCGAAGAGATTTGCAAAAAAATACTTACTTTTAAATCAAAAGCTTTATCTATTGAATCGAAGCCAAAATATCAAGGTAGTACTCTTGCATTCGGAGCAGAACCACCAGCTTGGGCTAATAAATATCTTACGGTTTCAGAAGATATAGAACTCCTTAATCTAAAAAAGATTTATACTATGAAAATACAGAAATCAAAAGAGACTATTCTTAAAGTAATAGATTCTGGCAATCAAATTATTAAGGAATTGAATCAGTAGTGATATTATGCGATCGCGCTTTCGATAATTTGGGTTTATGCGCTTAGGCGATCACACTTCATCATGAAGTAGACAAGAATGCTACACTTTAATTTAAAAAGCGAGTTATGAGCTAGGTGTGTCAAAGCTTCCCACGGCAGAGCAGAAAACGCAATGCTTCAATTTATGTGTCTGGTTCAGCAAACTATATTTGCCTATCAACCTAGTTCGTATCGATGAGCGAACGGGTAATATTTTCTTTCTGGCAGGTGAAGAGAATATCATTGAAATATATCCTAATGGCAAGTGGAGGTATGTAGGATGAGTAAGCCTGACTTCAAAACAATGAACCGCAAAGAATTACATGCTTACGTTCTTGCTCATCGAGAAGATGAAGAAGCCTTTCATGTATATGTGGATAAGTTACACGCAGAAGCAACTTGGATTGAAATGCCAGCTTTGCAGTCTCCAGACGATTTAGAGAATTATCCAGAATTTATTGAGCATATAAGTAAAAGTTCGGAACCACGCGATAAAGCAGTTTAACCTAACATTCCGAGATTAACAACCTGTTATCCTCTTTAATATCTGGAGGTAATAATAAATGACGATAAACACACCAAAGTTACTTGATGTAGTTGCATTAACAATTGACCTTCCTGAGTGTAACCTGTGGCGCGGACAAGTTGGCACAGTAGTTGAAGTCTTGGCTGATGGTGCTGCGTTTGAAGTCGAGTTTAGCGATGCCTGGGTTGGGCAAAGCCTACGCAATGGAAGAACTTACGAATCTCTCGGTTTAAGAACAGAGCAATTTATGGTGTTGCATTTTGAACCAGCATCACCTGATTCCAAACCAGAGATGGTTATAGCCTAGAAGCGATTTATAATTGACCATTAATTCTGGCATTAAAACCGTAAACTTGCCGACTACCAGCAAGAGGAATTAAAGTAACTTCTTTTTCATCCCCTGGTTCAAACCTCACAGCAGTCCCCGCAGGAATATCAAGACGCATTCCCCTTGCTTGTTCCCTATCAAAATTTAAAGCCGCGTTAACTTCATAAAAGTGATAGTGGGAACCAATTTGAATTGGTCTATCTCCTGTATTTGCCACCAGCAATCTTACAGTTTCACGACCCGCATTTAATTCAATTTCCCCATCAGACGTAATAATTTCTCCAGGAATCATACTTTGCCCCTCTGCTACGGCAGTTGCTTCAAGCCGGGAGACCCGTCCAACGCACTGCCTCGTCTTTGCGTGAGATTTATCTTATTGGATTATGCACAGTTACCAACTTTGTGCCATCAGGAAAAGTCGCCTCAACTTGCACCTCATGCACCATTTCCGGCACACCTTCCATCACCTCATCTCTTGTTAACAGAGTTGTACCATAACTCATTAATTCAGCAACAGTTTGCCCATCCCTCGCACCCTCCAAAATAGCAGCAGAAATATAAGCGATCGCTTCCGGATAATTCAACTTCAAACCTCTATCTTTACGCCTTTCTGCTAACAACGCAGCCGTAAAAATCAACAGCTTATCTTTCTCCTGCGGCGTCAGTTGCATTTCCCCCTCTTCCCTCCTCTCTTGGCGTCCTTGGCGTCTTGGCGGTTCGTTTAAACCTGCCAAACTCTAGGTATACAATTTCCACGATTCAAAAAAGACATCCGCAGCAGCTGCCAAACATCAATAAACCAGTTTCTCACCTCAGATGTCGAACAACCACGATATCGACATAAAAATCCATTTTCCAAACGAGTAACCCCAACTAAAGAGTGAGGGGTTAGGAGTGAGGAGTTAGGAGTGAATGAAGAACGGGCTTTTTCGACAAGTTCCTTTGAAACTGGTTGTCCTACCCAAACTAGACTACCAGTAATTGGTTGCCCAGCCAAGCCGTGAGGACTATGAAAAACTTCTTCGCTACCTGGTAGCCATTGTCTATCAATCCACAACGGTTTGCCTTGCTGCCAAATTTCAGTATGATTGCGCCATTCTCCCTGGACAAATTTCTCACCTCTAGCACTGCGACCAAATCGAGTAATTTCCCAGCCTAAATAACTAGCTTTCGTAGCTAATTCTACCCGTAAATCTTGCCGATAAATTGCTCCGTTAAAAACAATCGTTTCTTGGGGAAACCATTCCAAACAAGCACCAGCATCAACTTGTATATTGACGCTTTGTTTTGCTTGAGTGCCGTTACTGCGATAAATTTTACTAGCAGCGGCTGTAGTAATTAATGCTTGGGCGTTCGGTTGCAGGTGGAAATTAAGAGTCATGCGATCGCCTCCCACAACGCCCCCAGCCGTATGTAAAATGACGCTATGACAAACTTGCTGTCCTTCTGGATAAAATGGGCGTTGTACCTTCAGTGGGGCTTGATGCGAGTTGTGAATTAGGGCAGTTGTCCCCAGAAAGTCGGCATACACTAAATTCAGTTTGCCATGCCAGCCATTTTCTAATTTTGCTGCTTGATAGTTACATTGATTCACAAATTATCATAAATTCATATTATTCCTAATTAATATAAGGTAAAAAATTATTAATCAAAAACTATTCTTGCTCTTTGCCAAAAGAGCAACCGAAAAATTCGAGCAATTGGTATTGGACATCTCCAGAGTCATACGTAGAGACTATTCTGTGCTACGTCTAATCAAGGGTTTCGGGCAACGCATAATTAATTTCTACCAGATGTCTAGCACAGAATAGTCTAATCAAGGGTTTCGGGCAACACATAATTAATTTCTACCAGATGTCTATTGGAAGATATACAATCATATGCATCGAACAATTCATAATTTACTCAATCCAATAAAAGAGCGGAATATTAGTATTGAGGATTTTTGATGCTAAAAGTCTTTGTTTACGGCACGCTTAAACCAGGTGAAGCAAATTATCAAAGATACTGTGCGCTTCAAGTGGTAAATGCGAAGAAGGCTTACACTTTTGGTAAACTATTTTCTTTGCCGATGGGCTACCCAGCAATGAGCCTAGGAGATAGCCTCGTCTACGGATATTTACTGACTTTTTTTGATGCAGAGGTTTTAAATAACCTAGATATTCTAGGAGATTACCAGCCCTCTAGACAAATGTCACAAAACCTTTATAATCGACAATAACTTGAAATATACGATCTACAACAGCGATCGCTTGGTATTGCCTGGGTCTATTTAATGACCGAGAACCAACTTAGTCAATTAAAAAGCAGCCGACGACAGCGTGATGGCTGGTGGAGTGGCTGCGGCTTAACACTTAGCATTATCAAAAGCGGAGTTAACGATTAACTCCGGAATTAATTTAGTTCCTGTTCAGTCTTTGCTGATTCAGGTACAAGCCAATTAACTGGATGTGCCGGAGATGCTTCTGCTGTTTTGGGAATGGGGAAGACAGGAGTATTAATGGCAACCATCAGTGGTGAAGTGGCAACAGAAGAAGGTGTCTGTTGTGTCGGTTGGATTGAAGGTTTTTGAGCCATTTTAAAATCTCCACCTGGTAGCCAGCCAGAAAGCGCACTAATGACGCAAGCTGCGACAGCAGTACCTCCACATACCCAGGCTAGCCGGGAACTCCGACGTAAAGAAGCCATTACTTGCTGGACTGTTTCTTCTATTGGCTGTAATGGCTGTGGTACTGTAAGATTCCGCACGCCTTGCCGTAGCTTTAACAGTCGGGCATACAATAGTTTGACTGAGGCATCATTTGCCAGCCATTGTTCAACTTGTTTGCGTTCGGCAGCTGTCACCTCACCATCGAGGTAAGCACTTAATAACTCGAACCGATCGCGCTTCACCATATCCATAGCACCCGTAGATTCATTGGTTTGTTTAACTCCCGGCATTTGCACATCAAAATTGGCTTGCAAATCCGAGCGAGCGGAAAACTGAGAATCAGTAGTCATCTTAACATTATTACCAATTCCAACACGGGTTAAACGAGCGGACAGGGATGAGAAATTAATCAATTTTTCTCCTGGCGGCAGAAGCACTCTAAAATTATATTAAATTTTATGGAAATTAATCCTTAAATACTGCCATCTTAGCAGAGGCAGGAGACATCAGCATTTGTTACGAATCTAAATAATTCTGCAATTGAGTTTGCAATCTGGATCTAGCTCTGGCTATTCTCGATTTAACTGTTCCTAAGGAAACACCAGTGATTTCGGCAATTTCTTCGTATGCCATTCCTTCGATTTCTCTCAGAACAATTGTAGTGCGGAATACTTCAGGTAAATCGGCGATCGCCAAGCGAAGTTGCTCGTAAAATTCTCTCGTTGTTAGCTCTTCTTCTGGTCCTGGGGTATCTCCAGCTATTTCCCAATCCATTTCGCCATCATCTAGCGTACGGGGAGCATCAAGCGACAAGGGACTAACAACACGCTTGCGTTTGCGTAACTCATCGTAAAACAAGTTCGTCGCAATACGGCTTAACCAGCCCCGGAACTTAGCTGGTTCTTGTAATCGGTTAACATTCCGATATACTCGAATCCAAACTTCCTGAGCCAAATCAGCTCTGTCAGCCCAATCAGGAGCGAGGTGATATAAAACTCTATCAACTTGAGTCTGAAAGCGACGCATAAGTTCCGCAAACGCAACACGATCTGGCCGCACTCCAGTTTGACAGCGCAAAATTAAATCGTGATTAGAGAGTTTGTCAACTTGCACTGACGCTTCTGGAAGCCTCGCATCAACCGTTGACCAGGATAGAGGAATCGATTGACTCATAGAACGCACTGACTTTAGAACATCCCTATCTATTAGACCTGCTAATCAGTAAGAAGTTCCTCTGGTGAGTGACGGATTTATGACTGTAACAAGAGTAAACTATTATGAACATGCGATGTCGATCGGAGCAATTTTTTGCCCCTTATAATCAAAACTGCTGCTGAATATTTATTTGGTTGTATACGATCTTGTACTTATTTTGTAAATCAATATTTTGAGGCAAAAACCTGTTAAATAATTTACTTAATTATCTAAGTTAAAAATTAATTATAAATTGGATAATGTTTTGTTATGCAAAGGTTTTTGGTATTTAATCTCATCAAATATTATCTTTTTTTTTGAGAGGGCAAACAAATATTTAAATATACTTTATTCGCCCATAAAATTATGACTATATTTAGGGAAAAATTAAATGACAAATATTGTTAT
>NZ_JAOWRF010000038.1 GCF_025753815.1 Plectonema radiosum NIES-515
GAGACAAGGGAGACAAGGGAGACAAGGGAGACAAGGGAGACAAGGGAGACAAGGGAGACAAGGGAGACAAGGAGAATAATTCTTCTTTCCCCCCTCCCCCCATCTCCCCCTCCCCCCATCTCCCCCTCCCCCCATCTCCTCATCATCTACTCACTGCTTGCCTTATTCTTAGTTTGTAGTAGAGCAGAGCTTTTAGTGACTACTGTGGTGTGTGATGCTTGCGATCGCATCTGTCGAGTTTGTTGGATAATTTGCTCTATATCCTCGTGGGACAAGCGTTGGACGTAGTTGATTTTGACTTCTTCCAAAAAGTCAAAAAGTAAGCTTTGAATTTCTGAAAGTACTTGTTTTTTCTGCATTTCCGCTCCCAAGGCTTCGCTAAAGCGTTCGAGTAATTGACTCGAAAGTTTTGTGGCTACTGGATCTTCCACAGCGCTAACTAAAGCTTTGTAAAGGTTTGTGGCGATTTGAGTTGATAATTGTTCACTCAGTTGAGCCTGGATCTGTCCCACTCCGGGGAGGTTGTGCAGGTTGCGATAAATGGGGGATTGATTGAAGGCACCATCTATACTGTGATGCAATATGGCAACTATCTCTGGTTCAATTTTGGGTAGCACTTGATAAACGATCGCTTTGATCAAGATACCTGCGATCGCTTCCACTTCATTAATATTATTAATATCTACATACTCAGAGTGATTCTCTTTTTGCAATAGCCACCGCGTCAAGTCTCCCTGCTTTATCGATCCTTGAATCTGGTTAATTAGCCTGACTATGACAATTTCTGTGAGTTCTTCGGCAAAATTGGCGACAACTCCTTGATTAATTTGCTTTCTTACTGGTTGTAGATTTAATAAATGCGCTTGATCGAGGCGAACTAATACTGGTATGATTCGCAACAATCGCCAGAATGGAAGCAGCAAGAATAAATCGTACCAGCGCCACAAAACTGCATCTAACCAGCTAAAACCAGGATTTTGCCGTCTGATGTAAAAAGTCCGCGCTAGTAACTCTAAAGCAAAAAAAGTCACAAAGGGTAAATCTATTAACCACAAAATATTAGTAAATTCACCGTTTTCGTCGATTGTGCGGTAGTAGCCTGTAACGATTAAAGGTTGAATTTTCTGGTTGAAAAAAGCAATTTCTTGATTCCACCCATTTTCAGTTAAATAAGCTTGACTCCAAAAAGTGCCAAAGGCTTGTTTCGCAGATTTTACAGATGTGCGATCGCGCATTCTATTTTTGATTTTTTCCAGCGTTCCACTCTTATTTACTGCCCCAAAAGGATTACCGTCTATCATCTCAGTGCTCAGACGGCGCAATTCTTCCAGTTGGATTGCACTTTCTTTTGACTTTAACCCTGTTTGGCTTACCTGTTCTTCTAGTAACTTGACATTTTCTAGATAGTTTTCTATTTCTCGATGCGGTTTAATACCTTTTACTTTGTCATAAACCTTGGTAATTTGGGGAACTTTTCGCAAGTATAAATCCCGCCAAGGAATATAACTTAAATCAAACAAACAAATGCATAAATTTACTGTAGCAATAATTGCCATTAAGCGCTCAAACCATAAGTTTCGCCGCTTGTCCGAGTTTATTTGAGCCATTTGCTGATAAGTGGATTTTAGAAATATTTTTTATGACATCTCTAATTTATGTGTTTTATGGTGTTTTCACTACATATCCACTTAAATTTTAAAATCCGTCTATAGAAAGATGACGAAAATATCTTTATACTATTCACTTTATTTTCCTCAGACATAACTTAATTTAATCAAAAATAATTAATAATGAGGTTAAATAAACTTAAGATTCAGCTATCAGCCCGACTATCGTGCCTATGCTGAGAACCCCCGGCTTGAAGCCGGGGGATGAAAGTTAGCTGATTTAACCAAGAGGAGTTTCAACCATGTGGTGTGGATTTGGAAAATCAAGTGTTCCCGTAGCTGTCGTCTGCCTGATCGCAGCTAGCGTAGTAATTTCAGATACAGCTACTGCTGCTCGCCAACGTAATTATAGCCCACAACAATTTCGTGCAGTATTGCGGGGATTGGGCTATAGCGTTGACTTAACAAATACGCCCTTGACGGATGCGAAGACTAAAAAAGCTATTCGTGAATTCCAAACAGGGTACAAATTAACACCTGCTGATGGGGTAGCAGGACCGAAAACTCAAGATTTTGCCGCGAACATAATTAAAATTTTACAGGCAAACTTGAATGCGGTATTGAAGTCTAAGACTCCTCTACCCCGCGATCAGTTTTATGGTTCGCGGACGGAAGCGGCAGTTAAGGAAGCTCAGAAAAAACTTCAGCTAAAAGAAACTGGAATTGCCGATCTAGCATTTCGCCAAAGACTGAACGAGGAGGCAAAAACAAGCGGAGGTCAGCCGACTACTCAGCCAACTCCTGCACCGACATCCTCACCAACCCCGACACCCACAGCGACACCGACAACAAAACCAACTACAAGACCGACAACAACACCAACTACAAGACCGATAACAAGACCAAGAACAAGAACTACACCAACACCAACACCAACGGTGACACCGACATCTTCACCTGAGGCAACACCAACATCTTCACCAACGGTGACACCGACACCTACAGTTTCACCTACACCTTAGGTACAAGCAAAAAATGATGACACCAATGGCTCATTTCATCTGGGTGGGTTCTTCTAAGGGTCTGCCCTTAGGCACAGGTAAAATTGGGCGGCGATCGCTGTAAGGCATGGGTATGTATTGCACGCTGGGGCGTCCGCCTTGTGCCTGTGGGTACATATCCATGAGATCGTAAATTGAACGGGGCAGTCCGACTGTTATGGGCAGCCCCATTTCTGTAGCTTCCTCAATTGTGATGGGATAGTCGTGGGTAACACGTCCTGTAGTTAAGGCATCGATGATCGATTCGATATTTTCTGGCTGAACTTTCTGCTTGGGGATATTATCTTTCAGCAAAGTCCGCACAAATCGCTGCACTTGCTGAATTGCTTTGCGTGACAAATCTGCCATAATCAAGGTTTGGTCGTCAATTTCGCTTATGGGTTTGTCTTCTAACACTTTCAAGATACTCGCAGCCGGAAAGTTACCTAGTTGCGGATCGACTGGTCCCAAAACAGCGTTAGCATCCATGACGATTTCATCCGCAGCGAGGGCAAGCATTGTGCCGCCACTCATGGCATAATGAGGTACAAAAACAGTTACTTTTGCCTGATGACGAATTAAGGCTCTAGCGATTTGTTCGGTTGCTAAAACCAAACCACCAGGAGTGTGCAAAATTAAGTCAATGGGAACTTCTGGGGGGGTGAGACGAATTGCCCGCAGTATCTGTTCTGAGTCTTCGATGGTAATGTAGCGCGATATAGGAATTCCCAGTAAGCTGATAGACTCTTGACGGTGAATCAGCAATATCACTCGGCTTTTGCGTTCTTGCTGGAATTGTTGGAGAGAACTGACGCGACGATATTCAATCTGACGTTTTTGCCAGATGGGTTGCAGGGAGGATAAAAGCAGGAAAATCCAGAATAAATCTCCGATACCAAAGCCCATAATTCAAATTTTAAATTTCAAAATTTAAAGCGCAATTTTGGCAGATATTCCAGCTGTTTGCTTTATGCAAGTAAAAACATGTCAGGTAAAGATGACTGCAAAAATAGGCGTATCGTCATTATTGTGACAATATTTGCTAAATGGCGAGTCTATCTGAAGGGTTAAAATTGACCGGATTGCAGATGAAAGCAACTAACGTCCGCATTTACCCTGAACGTTCGGGGCATAAATAAACGCTCCTTAACGTAGTAACGGCTTTAGCCGTTAAAATCCAAGAGCGACGAGCGGTAAACCGCTCACTACGAACAAAAGAGCATTTTACGTTTAATTTCGCCCAGTTACTTATTTATAAAACTTTCAGATAATCTGCTATCTTTTTATACTAAAATTCGAGTATTATCCCTTAGTAAAGATAAAATATTTTTTCGTGTATCGGCTATGTCTAATAGTAAACCACTACTGCACATGAAGCCGCTGTATGGGCGTTTGTGTGTGGGAGAATTTGTAATTTAAATAAGATTAAGTTGAAAAGCGATCGCACTTCAACAGCACGAGAAAAATTCAAGTGTAAAGTGTTTATTAACGCCTTTGCGCGAAATTTTACTCATCATCTTTATCCGGCATCAAATCTTCTTCTGTCAATCCTTGTTGGGGAATGGCGGCGATAATTGCATCTATTACTTTGGCAACTGGTAAAATCTCAATATCAAGATCGGGAAATTTTTGCCCTTTGGGTACGATCGCTCTTTTAAACCCCAATTTCGCAGCTTCTTTCAATCGCAGTTCCATTTGGGAAACCGATCGCACTTGTCCCCCTAAACCTACTTCCCCAATCAACACTGTACCTGGATCGACGATGCGATCGCGGAAACTGGCAACAATAGCGATCGCTACTCCTAAATCTACCGCCGGTTCTTCCACATTCAACCCACCCGCAGAAGCAACGTAAGAATCCAACTTCGACATGGGAATCCCCACTCGTTTTTCTAACACCGCAAGTATTTGTACTAAGCGATTGTAATCTATGCCGGTGGTGGATCGACGCGGTGAAGAATAGCTAGTAGGACTTACCAGAGCTTGTAATTCTACCACAATTGGGCGAGTTCCTTCGCAAGCAACGACAATTGCTGTACCAGGTGCGGGATCGTCGCGATTTCCTAAAAATAATTCTGAGGGGTTGGCAACTTCCCGCAGTCCTTGTGACACCATTTCAAAAATACCGATTTCGTGAGTTGCCCCAAAGCGGTTTTTGACTGTTCTTAATAGTCGATGGGAGGCAAAGCGATCGCCTTCAAAGTACAATACTGTATCTACTAAGTGTTCTAAAACTTTCGGACCTGCGATCGCTCCTTCTTTGGTGACGTGTCCCACAATTAACATAGTAATATCTTCGTGTTTCGCCACTTTCATCAATGCGGCAGTACATTCCCGTACTTGCGCTACTGAACCTGGTGCTGAAGTTAACGTGGGAACAAATACTGTTTGAATACTATCAATTACTGCCACGTTTGGTTTGAGGGAGTCTATCTCCCGTAAAATCTCTTCTAAATCTGTTTCTGGCAAAACATATAAATCAGCACCGATACTTTCTGAGTTTTTTGGTTGTGGTGCTTCTTCTACAACTTTGTCATTTTCCTCACCATCTTCATTTGCATCTTTTGATACACCTAAGCGAGAAGCTCTTAATTTAATCTGCTGTCCTGATTCTTCCCCAGAAATGTAGAGGATGCGATATCTTTGGGCTAATTGATTTGATACTTGTAATAGTAGCGTAGATTTACCGATTCCCGGATCGCCGCCAATTAACACCATCGAACCGGGAACTATGCCACCACCAAGCACTCGATCAAGTTCTCCGTAACCGGATTCCCAGCGTGCTACAAGGCGATCGCTAATTTGGTCAAAAGTCAGAGATGCTCGTGCTTTCGGTGTCTTAACAGCAGATTTGCCGTTGTTTGAACTGTTTTGCCAACTACTTACTCCCCCCCGACTAGGTACATCTATTAAGGACTGTTTGGTAATCTGCTCTTCTAATGAATTGTAAGTACCGCAAGCTGGACACTTACCATACCACTGAGGTGATTCTGAACCACACTCATTACAAACAAAAACGCTTTTTGACTTAGCCATTCTTAAATCTTATTAATTAATCTTAATTATTTATTAATTTTTTCGACGATAAAAGTTGAATAATAGTAGTGGTTCTAGCTTTTTCCAAATGAATTCAGGTAATGATATCTTAATATTATGGTATTAAAAATTAATCTGAAAAATTTTAGTTAAGGAGCGTTGAAAAACTTGGAAAGTCATAAAGAAAAAATTCTAGTAGTAGATGATGAAGCTAGTATTCGTCGAATTTTGGAAACCCGCCTTTCGATGATTGGCTACGATGTGGTGACAGCAGGGGACGGTGAAGAAGCTTTGGAGACTTTTCGCAAAGCAGAACCTGACTTGGTTGTTTTGGATGTAATGATGCCAAAGCTGGATGGCTACGGCGTATGTCAAGAATTACGTAAAGAATCTGATGTACCCATTATTATGCTAACAGCTTTGGGCGATGTCGCCGATCGCATCACCGGGTTAGAGTTGGGTGCGGACGACTATGTAGTTAAACCATTTTCTCCTAAAGAACTAGAAGCTCGCATTCGCTCAGTGCTGCGACGAGTAGACAAAACAGGTGGTTCGGGAATTCCCAGTTCTGGGGTGATACATGTTGCCAATATCAGAATCGATACTAATAAGCGACAAGTATACAAAGGTGATGAGCGCATTCGCTTGACAGGTATGGAATTTAGCTTACTAGAGCTGTTAGTCAGTCGCTCTGGAGAAGCTTTTTCTCGTTCAGAAATTTTACAGGAAGTGTGGGGATACACACCAGAACGTCATGTAGATACCCGTGTGGTTGATGTGCATATATCCCGTTTGCGGGCAAAATTGGAAGATGACCCCAGTAACCCAGAGTTGATTCTCACCGCACGAGGTACTGGTTATTTGTTTCAACGGATAATTGAACCGGGAGAGGAGTGAGGGAGAGGGGGATAGGGGGATAGGGGGACAAGGGAGACAAGGGGGAGAAGGGGGACAAGGGGGACTCCTTGGGGACTCCTTGGGGACAAGTTTTGACTGTTTGACTTTTGACTTTTTGACCAATGACTACCGATCCGAATCGAGTTCTGCGGCGTCTACCCATCGTTGTTGGTGGTTTAGGCGCTATACTTTTGTTGATTAACCGTTTATTGACGACAGAACTAACTCAGTCTCAATCGCGTGGGGATGTGCTGGGTGTAATTTTGAGTGCGGTTTTAATTTTAACGGGTTTAATTTGGCAGCAGGTACAACCGCGATCGCCACAGACTGTAGAATTAATTGGTGAAGAAGGTTTTATACTTGCGTCGGATTTACCTGAAGCTGTCAAAACCGAATTAGCTTGGGCATCTCATTTATTGTTGACTAATACAGTCACGCGATCGCTTGTAGTTTTCTCTCAAGGTAAAGTTTTGTTGCGTCGCGGCATTCTCGCTACGAAATCGGAAGTTACACTAGGACCAATTTTAAAGCGAGTGCTAGAAACCCAAAAAGCAATTTATTTAGTTGCTTTAAAAGTATACCCAGGACAAATTGAATTTGATTATTTGCCAGAAAACACTCAAGGTGTAATTTGTCAACCTATCGGCAATCAAGGAGTTTTGATTTTAGCCGCAAATGCTCCTCGCAGTTATACCAAACAAGATGAAAAATGGATTGCTGGTATTGCTGACAAGTTAGCTGTTAGTTTAGGAAACTAGGGATTAGGGACGCTTGGACTAGAAAAAGAATTATTACCAATGCCCAATTCCCAATTACAACTTATGCAAATTAGAACTTATGCAAATTATTTATTGGCTACTTGTTGCGGTGATGATTTTCGGTATCATTGGTGCTGTGGTTCCGGCAATTCCGGGAACCAGTTTAATTTTAATTTCGATTATTATTTGGGGATTTGTGAGTGGTTCCTTCGCAGCGATTAAAATACCACTAATTGTGACAGTTATTGTTTTAGTTTTAAGTATTGGAGTAGATTTTTTAGGAGGTTATTTAGGAGCAAAACAAGCAGGTGCTAGTAAATATGGACAAATTGGAGCGGTAGTTGGTTTATTGCTGGGATTTTTTGGATTATTGCCGACTTTGCCTTTTGGAGGTCCCTTGTTAGGGATATTACTAGGACCGTTGTTGGGTGCAATTATCGGCGAGTATATATATCAACGTAACTTTCTCTCTTCGGTGAAAGCTGGTTTAGGGATTGTCGCAGGAACGTTAATTGGAAATTTGATTCAGGGAATATTAGCGATCGCTGCGGTTGCGGTTTTTTTATCCACAACTTGGTCCCAGGTCTTTGGTGGATAGAATTCAGACTATTATTGCACTCTCATCGAATACATGTAGAGACGTAGCACAGAATAGTCTCTACATTTGGGTTTTATATATGTACTTCCTAAACCGGAATTCTGCTGTAATTATCAAGAAAAAATGAGTATAGGAAAGTAATTAATTACTTCTTATACTCATTTAAAAGACATTGGAAAACGACTTACTTCAATAAAAAAGATGCAAAATCCTAAGAAATTTCTGGGAAAATCATATAATTAATGTATTTTAATGTTCGAGCCTCACTTGTAGATAGGATGAAAAAGCTAAAACTGATAATTGAAAGCTGTAAGGCATGATTTATTGCTTTGCCGCAAGTTAAACATGCCAGCCACAATGCACCCAAACTTATACAATTCGTAATTAAAATTGGATAGCTTGACGACGACGAGTTGCTAGCAACAATCCACCAACTAAAGCTAAACCAGCAAGTGTTGTTGGTTCGGGAACTGATTTTGCAGCTGCATGAGCGAGGGCAAAGTCACTGTTAGCATTACTATTTGATGCCACAGACGCATAGGTATAAGGAGTGAGGGTTAGGAAATCAAATTTGGCATTTCCGAAAGGATTTGTAATATCGTAATAACCACCACCATTACCCTTAGAAGGGCTAAGATTTGTAACTAAACCACTAGCAAAACTCCAGCTTGCAGTGTCTTTACCTGTTACTTTAAGAATGCCTTCAAGTCCAGTATTAGTTGTGATTTTCGCAGCCTCCCATACTGTATCTGCAAACACACCGGGTCGGTATAAAAAGCTTAAGCCGATATTTTTGAGAACATCTTTAGGATTCGGAAGAGTTAATACAATCGACTCTCCGTAGTTAATTTCACCAGCAACAACATCGCGAACAGGTTTTTTACCGGATACACCTACACCAATTACACCGTTAACCTTTTTACCTTGAAGTTCTTTACCTTCAGGATTAGGTGTAATTGTGAAACCGTCACCAGTTTTACAGTTTGGCTTAATAGTGGTGGAACTTAACCCACTGCTTGTGAAAGGACCGGCTAGAGCAGAGCAGCTTCCCAAATCAGTACTTGTGTTGAAATTAAAAGCTTGAGCGGGATTAGAAGAAAGAGCCAGAGCGCTACTTGTAATTAAGCTGATAAAAGCGAAGGATTTTTTGTAATTCATCATTTCTTTAGCCAGGTTGGATACTGTTAGTGATTTAGCAATCTTGTTAAATTTCATGATTGTGTCTCTTAATTTCACCTAATTGTTAATGCTTAAGGCAACTAATTTGTTGTGCCTTCTCTGCGTGTATATTCGTATGTTATTCGGCATTCACTGAGGTGTCATCTGGTAGACTGGCACATTAATATAAACTTTATTAGTCAGTTTACTTATGTGAAGCCTAATAGAATAAATACGGATTAATGACAAAAAAACAAACATCAATATACGGTTATTGTGTAAAAATAATGTCTGATGGTTTCCAGCTTTTTGCAGACTCTTTACAAAGAAATGAAAAGCTTTTCATGAAAAAATGAGCAGGAAATATCAAGCTGAAAACAAGCATTGCCTGTCAGCTATTACGGGAGCGGATTTGAACTGACTTTCGGTATTTAGAGAGCAACAATAACCATAAAAAAATCCCCATCTACTATTAGATGGGGACTTGAAAGTACTGCGTTAGCAGAGATTATCTAAACTCATGCTGCCTTAAGCTGACTGCAAAGATTTTTTGGCTTCAATCGCGATCGCTTCTACTTCATCAGTAGCCAAGGTTTCTAATATAGATTTGGCATCCACACCACCTAGAAGATTCAAAGATTGCACTAGTCTGTAGCGCACTTGCCAATCTGGATTACTCGCATAGGGGGCTAATAAGGGAACTGCTTGTGCGTCTCCCAATTCGCCAAAAGAACTAATGGCAGCAGTTTTGATTAAGTCGTTGTCTGAGGAAAGGGCTTCTTTGAGCAGCTCAAACGCTCGCGGATCACCCAACTCTCCTAATGTGGCAACGATGCTGAATTTTACTAGCCATTCCGGTGTTGTGTGGTAAACCTGTTGCATGTCTTCAAAAGCTGCATGTAGTTTCAGAGCACCCAAACAGTCAGCAGCGGCAGCTTGCACATCAGGTTCAGGATCGTTGAGCAAGTGATCGCGCAATATATTCAAAGATGCCTCTAAATCTTGTTTGCCCAAAGTATCAAACAGACTCACCGCTGAATACCGCACACGGGCACTACTGTCAGTAACTGCACTTTGAGCCAACTCAAAACCAATCGCAGGTTCCAAACCGCGAATTTGATTAACCGCACGCAAGCGATCGCCCAAATCCTCAGAACTGAGCATTTGCTTGACAGACTCAGGAGTAATACTCATTTATTTATCCTACTATTGAATGATGTTTTAAAAACAACGGTAATTGGTAAGTCGATAGTGATTAGTAGATGGTCGATAGTTGATAACTATTAACCACTAACAATTAATCTTGACTTGCTGCCATTGCTCGAACAATGTCACCACGGGTGAGGATACCAATTACTTGACCTGATTCGTCAAGTACTGGCAAGCGGTGAACCTTCTTATCGTGCATAACTCTGGCTGCTTGTGCTAAAGTTTTTTCTGCCTTAATAGTGATGGGATCTTTGCTCATAACTTCCCCAACAGTTTGTCCCAATGCTTTATGTAGGTCACGTTCGTAGGTGGCAGGATTTTTTAAATAGATGACGCTATCAAGAAACATGATGTATGCCGGTGGAGTTACACCAGTTTCTTGCCACATCAAATCCGTTTCCGATATAATACCTACCAACTTACCTACATCATCTACAACAGGTAATCCACTGATGCGACGTTCTGCGAGAATTTGGATCGCTTCATTTAAGGAAGTTTCTGACCGGACGACAATCGGGTCACGACTCATCACATCGGCAACGGTTTTCGGCATTTGCTTGGCTTAACCTTTTTTCAACCTATCTGGTTCATTGTAGAAAATTGCGGGTATCAACCGGACGGCGTTAATAGATTGTTACTTGTCAGATTCTGTGATGCAAAATTTTTCTAGTAAATCTATACAGTTTGCGATCGCTCCTATTTAGGAGCAATTTCATAGCCGTGTGTCTTTTGTGTCGGAACTACCAGAAAACACAGCGAATTTACTACTGATATATTATGTATGATAAAATACTTTATAAGTTGAAGCAAAACGCAAAGAAGAAGCGATCGCTCATTTGCGCTGTTGGTGGGTTATGGGAAAATAATCTCACGCACTCGTAGCACAGGGGCAAAAAGTTCCCTTGCGCGAAATAATTAGGAAAATATGGCGATCGCAATCGATTTTGGTACTAGCAACACAGTTATTGCTCGTTGGAATCCTGTCACCAACAGTGCAGAAACCATTAATATACCAGGTTTGTCAGTTAAACAAAGCCTGAATCCACCACTAATTCCCAGCTTGGTTTATGTTGAAGATGCATCGATTGGACAAGTATTAGTCGGACAACAAGTACGCGATCGCGGTTTCGATTTAAGTCAGGAACCGCGATTTTTTCGCAGCTTTAAACGCGGTATTGGTGCAGAAATTCAAGGCTTCTTACCCGAACTTGATGGACAAAATATCACCTTTGAGCAAGTAGGGCAATGGTTTCTTTCTCAGGTGATTTCTCAATTAGCAGCGATGCAAGGAGGGTTAGATTCTTTAATATTAACCGTACCCGTAGATAGCTTTGAAGCTTATCGTCATTGGTTAGGAAAAGTTTGTCAAGCCCTTCCCGTCGAATCTGTGCGAATGCTAGATGAACCCACAGCCGCAGCTTTGGGTTATGGGATGGTAGATGAAGAAATTCTTTTGGTAATTGACTTTGGTGGGGGAACTTTAGATTTATCTTTGGTACAGTTAGATAAAAGCATACAAAGAACCCAGAAACCAGTCGGTTTTCTGTTGAAATGGGGTAATAAATCTTTAGCCGAAGATTCAAAACAAAAAGTCAAAACTGCCCGCGTCCTGGCGAAAACAGGGCAAAATCTAGGGGGAACTGATATTGATAATTGGTTAGTAGATTACTTTGCCAAAACTCAAGGATTAGCGGTAAGTCCTTTGACAACGCGATTAGCAGAAAGGATAAAAATTCAGCTTTCAACCCAAACTCAAGGAAGCGAAGTTTATTTCGATGATGAGACATTTGAAAGTTACGAATTAGAACTAAATCGCGATACTTTAGAAAATATTCTCAAAGAACATTCGTTTTTTGAGTTATTAAATGAATCGATGACGACACTGTTACAGCAAGCACGACGTCAGGGAATAGAAATTGCCGATATAAATGCAGTTTTATTAGTTGGTGGAACAGTACAATTACCAGCAGTGCAAACTTGGGTAAAGCAGTATTTTAGCGAAGATAAAATTCGTTGCGAACGTCCTTTTGAAGCGATCGCTCAAGGTGCTTTACAATTAGCCCAAGGTGTAGAAATCAAAGATTTTCTTTACCACAGCTACGGTATCCGCTATTGGGATCGGCGCAACAAACGCCATAGCTGGCATCCTATCATTAAAGAGGGGCAGCCTTACCCGATGAGTCAAGCAGTAGAATTAGTTTTAGGCGCTTCCGTAGAAAATCAGCCCAGCATAGAATTAATTATGGGGGAATTGGGAGCGGAAAAAGGCGGTACTGAAGTTTTTTTTGATGGCGATCGCTTAATTACCCGTCGTCAAGATAACATAGGAACAACCGTCCAACCCCTCAACGACAAAGATGGTGCCAGAACAATAGCCCAACTTACCCCCCCAGGATATCCTGGAAGCGATCGCATCAAAATTCTTTTTCAAGTCGATGGGCAGCGCTTTTTACGAATCACAGTTGAAGACTTATTTACACATGAAACTCTCTTAGAAAATCAATTAGTCGTGCAATTGAGTTAAAAACAATAGGGAATGGGGAATAGGGAATGGGGAATAGGGAATGGGGAATAGGGAATGGGGAAAAAGCAGATTTCCCCCTTGTCCCCCTTGTCCCCTTGTCCCCCTGTCCTCCCTCCCCCTCCCCCCTACCTCTGTATAACCACAGAAGTTCCCACCGTTGCCCAATTGAATAACCATTTAGCGTGATTTACTGCGACATTTATACACCCATGACTGACTGGAGTACCAAAATTTCGATGCCAATCTGCACCATGAATTCCATAGCTGCCATCATAAAACATTGCATAGGGAACGTTTGGAACATCGTAATTATCACCACGCATTCTGATTTTTCTGTGTTTGGATTGAATCTTAAAAGTACCTGTGCGAGTGGGGGTAGATTTTTTGCCTGTGGAAATAGCAATAGCATACATCGGTGTTGCTCCTTCCCAAGCTGTTAAACGTTGCTTTGAGAGGTTAATTTGAATCCAGCGCTGATTAGATTGTTGTAGAGTTTGGATTTGTTCAGCAATTATTTGCCTTTTTGGTTTTGCCCACACTTGAGCTGCTTCAGCATTAACAAAAGTTAAAGTCAATGCAGCACCAGCAATAAATACTTTTAAGGTACGCAACCAATTAGAAGAAATCAGACTTTTCATAGTAAGTATACTCAGCTTAAGTTTTTAACTCATGTTTTGCACCACCACCAAGCAAATATAATTAGCTGAATGCAAGATATAATTTCAAGGAATTTTTCAGTTTTTAACTTGAATTCCTTGAAATTATAGGAAGCATGAGTTTTATATAATTTAATCGTAAAGCAACTCTTTTAATTAGTCACTACTCTGAATCTTCAGTAGAGCCTTTAGTCCCTTCCGGCAACATTTGACCGAGATACCTACCGATGCCGACCGGGAGTCAAGTCCCCATTCATTTGGACTGAACTTATCGTCCGCGATCGTCAACACATTCATCTCCAATTACCAAAATAATTACAACCACAGACCTAACATTTAACTTTGACAGCATTGGTTAGCTCTCATATATTTTTTATTTATACTTCTGTTTCAGCTTTAACTGTTTAATTTCGTCAAAAAACCGATTAGATTTACGAGCAATTTTCTCGTCTCAAGTATTTATAAAGTAATCAACCTTCTGCCTAAGTTCGTTGTAAATTGCACCATTTACATCAAATTTGCGCTCGTTTCAAGCAATCCGATTATTAAGTGATATTTTTAAATCTTCAATTGCATCATAGATTGAAGCCTCTACTTGAAAGACTCTATATATGTGCAAAAATGAATTCATATTTTTTAGCGATATCGCAATAAGAGATTTTGACCTCACCTTTCTTCAATAAAAGTTTTAGCGTTGTCATTACTTATTTAATTTTTAAAGCTCAACTGGTAGCGACTTGATTCGCACCGATGGTAATTGTTAGCACAGCACGAAATCAAGCGATCGCTATTCCCCATACTATAGCCTTTCCTAGTCTGCTGAGGGACAAATTTATCTGCGTCCATTGGCATTCAATACGGTTCGGATAAGAAATATTTGATAAACCAAAAACCTTGTAGAGACGCGATATATCGCGTCTCTACATACCCTAAATCACCACGAAAAATCAGACGAGCGAACCGTATTGCATTGGCATTTATCTGTCTTCCGAAGCGGTTAATTCAATATTCTGTACCTCATGAATGTGGGAATCGCTATATATCGAGTCTCAGCACAGACCGGAAGATGGCAATTCTTCACCGACCAACATTCCTGATTGAACTGCGGCAGCAGCTTTGCGGGGGAAGTTTCCCCCGCAAACGTGTATGAATCAATGTCGTTCGTTGGTCACTTCCTCCGAAGCCCAAAATTCATCCCACACTCCTACAAAGTATCACTAATTATTGGGCTGAGGATTTGGATATTCATCTGTAACCGCAGGTGTTACTGTTGGTGAAGGTGCTGTTGCCATTTGTTCTTTATCTTGTATTTCCAATAATTCGGGGATCGTCACAAATCGATAACCTTGAGCCTTCAAATCGGCAATCATTTGTGGTAATGCTTTGACAGTTTTGGCACGGTTGCCACCCCCATCGTGCATCAATATAATTGCCCCTGGCTTACTACTTTTTATCACATTCTTTACCAGTCCCGGCACTTGAGGGGAACGACGTTCCGCGTCACCTGACTCACCAGACCACATCATCACAGCATAATGGTGATTTTTGGCGTAGGCAACTAATCCATTATTCAGAAAGCCTCCAGGTGGACGAAATAGAGAGGTTTTCTCACCTGTAGTTTTATAAATAATATCTGCCGTGCGGTCAATTTCTTTAGCCGCCGTTGCAGTATCCATGCGACGATACCAATGATGCCATGTATGATTACCAATTACATGACCATCATCTGCAACTTGTTTGGCAATTTGGGGAAACGCTTGTACCATTTCCCCAACCATAAAAAATGTAGCTTTGACGTTGTTTTTCTTGAGAATTTCTAACACCTGTACCGTGTTTTTTGGTCCAGGTCCATCATCAAAGGTGAGAGCGACAACTTTATCAGTTGGTTTCAGTTTCGCTTGAGAAATAATTGTTCCCTGAAATAATTTTGGCACATCAGAAATCACATTTGTACTTGGAACGACAGCTTGCGCTGATGTACTCATAACTCTGCCCAAATTCCCAAGTTCTTGATGCTTGGGATTTTTTAAACTTGTGTTTTCTGGGGTTTTAATTGCCAGTTGATGATTAACTTGGCTTGCAGGTACAACTAAACTTAAAGCAAAACTTCCAGCAGCTGTAACGGAAGTAATTATTCCTATTAGTACAACTTTAGATAATTTATTAGCGGACACTTAAATCTCCTCACAATTAATTGGTTATTGCGTGTTGGTTGATACTTGATAGTTGTTGGTTGTCAAAAGTTCCCACTATCCAACCCTATCGTCTAATTTCCAGTCGGTTATAAATTAGCATATCTGCTGCCAAAAGAAATAAAAATAAAATACCTTGAAACAAACTCGCTATAACGTTGTCAAGTCCTTTGTTTAATCTGCAATAATTCGCTGCCTACATCAAGAAGCGCTATCAACAAACTAGATAAAATCATCCCTAACGGGTTTAATCGTCCGATGAATGGGGCGATGATGGGAGTATAACCGTAACTGGGAGAAATGGTAAGGCGTAGTTGACCAATTAGACCTGTGACGGGAGCACGCACCAGCTAAACCGGGTAATCCACGAGCGATAAGTAGACTTAAGCAAATTATGCGATCGCTCTTTATCCCAGCATACTCCGCAGTTTTATATATGTACGAACTTAGGAGTGAAATCTGCTGTATCATAAGTGAAGCGTCCCCTCAACACCTTCAACATACCAATCCATAGCCAATTGTGCCTTGTCAGCCAACACCTTACCTTGTGGAACTCTGACTACACCTTGTTGATCTTTCACCAGACCATCAAAAGGATGTGCCGTACCCTTAATAAACTCATCACGCTTTGCATTTACCAATTGCTGAACATCAGATGGAATCACCTGATTCATCGGCGAAATATCTACCATTTCTTGACTAATACCATCCCAAACATCTTGAGATTTCCAAGTTCCATTAATCACAGAAAAAGCTTTATTAGTGTAAAATTTACCCCACTTATTAATTGCTGATGTTAAATGTGATTTAGTTCCAAACTTACTCATGTCAGTATTGTAACCAAAAGCATAAATACCCTTTTCTTCTGCTAGTTGAATTGCCGCAGCCGAGTCAGTATGCTGTGATAAAACATCCGCATCTAAATTTACCAAAGCTTGCGCTGCTTCCCTTTCTTTTGCCGGATCAAACCAACTTTTTACCCAAATTACTTTAACTTGTGCTTTGGGATTAGTTGACCGTACTCCTTGAGTGAAAGCACCAATCCCGCGAATTACTTCGGGAATTGGATATGCACCAATAAAACCGATGATATTAGATTTTGTCATCTTGCCGGCAATCATTCCAGTTAAATATCGCGGTTCTTCAAAACGTCCTAAATAAGTGCCGACATTCACAGCGCGTTTGTATCCAGTACAATGTTCAAAGAAAACTTTCGGAAAGTCTTTTGCGACTTTGATTGTCGGGTTCATCAAGCTAAAAGAAGTTATAAAAATCAACTTGTTTCCATCTAAAGCTAGTTGACGAATTACCCTTTCAGCATCAGCACCTTCGCTGACATTTTCTACAAAGGTAGTTTTCACCTTATCCTGTAAATTAGCCTGCAATTCTCTACGACCTAAATCGTGGGCATAAGTCCAGCCAAAATCTTTGACAGGTTCAACATATATAAATCCTACCTTGAGAGGTTCATTTGCCCCTAAAGGTGATGCTGTAGTAGACACCTTACCCTCTTGATTGGATTTTCTGCCAGTACAGCCAGCAATGGTAAAGCCAACCCCTGATAAAGTGGCATAATGAAGAAAGTTACGACGATCCATATTCAAAAAGATTTTTTATTGTTAGCAACAACGCCAAATATACAATCATCTATTTGCCTGATTTTGCTTGTTTGTTGTGGTGGGCAACTTACTTAAAAATTTTGATAATAATGATTTCGATTATACTAAATTTTGATTAGATGGTGATACTATGTTTTGCAAATTGCATTCATCCGGAAAAATAAGCGATCGCCTAGCTCACAACTTAAACAATGTAGGTAAAGTCAACAACCTTACCTACAAAAAAAATTGGTATTTTTACCACTTTCTACCGGAAAAACAAATATCTACAACCAATCACTAATAAAAAGATACCGTATAGCTTCTTCATCATTTCACTGCTAATAAACGGTTGATTGGCAAACAGCGCTCCAAAGAAATTACCAACTATTAGACCAACTGCAATAAATACAGCATATTTGATATTGACATTACCGTTGCGATAATAAACAATTGCTGCTAAAATGCCGATTGGCAATATTTGAGCAGCAACTGAAGTGCCAGTGGCAAACTTCTGATCCATACCAATTAGCAAGACCATTGTCGGTACCATAATTGCACCACCACCGATACCAAACATACCACCAGCAACGCCAGCAACTAGCCCAATTAGCAGCATTTGAATGATTATGTTAGACATAAAAAGCGTTGGTAAATAGTTAATTATAAACTAATTTGCTTTGTAAATATTGACTTTGGTAGCATTCCGTGAACGCCTTTTTGGGGACTGTTAACAACTTGAGTAATGCGGAAATTCACAGATATACTACACAATACATAAGCATCTTCTGGCGATAAATTTGCAAAGCGTTCCAGAAAATTAATCATGTTTTTTACAGCAAATTCTAAAGCTTCATCTAAAGTTTGACCAAACCCCATTGTAATGATATCGGTAGGAGTTTCGGCAATGGGTGTTGTCAGTTGCAAATCTTTGCGAAGTTTGAGTTCTATAGTACCGTTCATCGAAGTTTCAATCGCGGTAACATTAACTTCACCGTCTCCTTGTGCGGAATGTCCATCACCAATAGAAAATAATCCACCAGTCACAAAAATTGGCAAAAATACTCTAGAATCAATTTGCAATTCGCGGTTATCGATATTACCCCCATAGCAACCAGGAGGAATTGAATTTCGCGACGTTTCGGGAGTAGCCACACCAAGAATACCAAAAAAGGGTTTGAGGGGAATTTTAATGTTACTACCCGTAGGAAATTCAGCGATATTATTTTCTAAATCGAGAGAAATGAATCTCAGAGCAGGTTGAGTAAACTGGTGTGGTAAAACTCCCCAACCTGTACGAATCGCATTAAAACCAACAGGTAAACTCGGTTTAATTGCCTTTAATTTTACCTCCAAAACGTCCCCCACTGACGCGCCCCGCACATAAATTGGTCCGGTGAGTAAATGCGGTCCCCCACCAACTTTGCGTTCTGGGGCAAGATTTTCGCAAATGTCAACAAATTCTGGCGTCAGAAACTCCGATGGTGCTTTGTCGTAAATGTAGTAACCAGTGTAAGTTTCCACATCAACCGTATCCCCAGAATCTACAGTCAATGCTGGTTCTAGCTGTTGAGAGAAACCACCCAGATGAACGGTTTCCTTGGTAGCTTTTAAAATGTGGTGAGTCATTGCCGCGCTTTCTGCTTGCTCAGTATTATTGCTTAGGATAGCGGGTTTGATGTCTACCAACTCATTTTTTATCCGGCTTGGTTAATTTGTAGCTCAAACTACCAAAAATGTATCATTTGAGTTACACAAAAGCTAATTTTTGTTTAAATTAGCACATTAACAGTCAATCTCAAGTTAGAAAGATACAAATTATTCATTTTTAGTTTTTGCGAGGATAAAAATGGTTTTTCTAACTTCTGATTGGAGTTCCGTCTATCTTCTTGCTCAAAGTAACCAAAGTTCTGATAGCGCTGGTGGAAGTTTCTTTAGCTTTATTTTTGGACTTGCTGCTTATATTTTTGGTTCTTACTGCTTCTATAAAATCTACCAGAAGCTAGGAGAACCAAACGCTTGGTTTGCTTGGGTTCCAATTTTAAATAACTGGATAATGTACAAAGCAGGAGATCAGTCACCTTGGTGGACTATTGGAATTTTCATTCCTTTGGTGAATTTTGTTGCTTTGATTTTCCTGATCGTAGCATTTGTGAATATTGTGAAAAAGCTTGGCAAGAATCCGTGGTTAATTTTGTTGATGATTATTCCGATAATTAACTTTGTAATACTATATAATTTTGCCTTTGGTTAATTGAAGAATAAAAAAGTAAAAAATCAAATGAAAAATAAGTATTTTATCCTTTGTTTAAGAAGTGCGATCGCGGAGCGACTCCAAAGGAGTATCGCGGAGCGACTCCAAAGGAGTATCGCGGAGCGACTCCAAAGGAGTATCGCAAAGCGACTCCAAAGGAGTATCGCAAAGCGACTCCAAAGGAGTATCGCAAAGCGACTCCAAAGGAGTATCGTCTACTCGCTTTCCACAGGTATTCCTCTTTTTTCAGCATTATCAGCTAACGCAGCCCAAGTTGAACTTAGCGTTTACAAATCATCAAATACACCAGCCGCAAACTGTCCGCAAAAGGTGATTGTGACAGAACAAAACGCGCCTTACTACGAAGGAGGGTACACTATTAACGGTTCAGCAAAATTAAGTTCTTTCGCTGAAGCTTTTACCATTTCTAATACTGACCCTTTTAGCGTAACTTGGGTAGGAAATCTCAAGCCTGCATTTAGTAAATGTATCGCTGCTGGTAGTATCATCAAATCTGGTAGTGAAGATAAAAATTATGACTTCCATCTCCGCGTGCGTTTTACTGGTGGTAAAGTATTTTTAATTTTGGATATGACGGGTTTACAAGATGCTAATAACTTCTTTCCTGTAATTACAAAAAAAGGTGTTACCGCTGGAAATCCTACTTGGAGTTGGAGTGGAACTGACTGATTTTCACGCAAAAGCCGCAAACGTCGTAGAGACGTTCCGGTGGAACGTCTCTACGATAGGTGTTCCAACACCCGACATCATATGATTAATATATAGTGGGCAATGCCTAGCATTTTATCTATTAATGCTATTCATAATTATAAATTAAAAAATCTTTTGATAAACAAACTCAATTACGTCTGAAAATTATTGTTTTATTTTCAAATTAGTGAAAATAAAAGGTTTTTCACCACGCATTTTTTTAGCATCTAGCTGTTCAATTGCGGCTAAATTCATCGAAGCATCTTCGCAAATAGCTGTGTGGGGACAACCATCAGTTTCTACACCCAAAATGCGATCGCCACTCAAAGCATGAAAAAGCACCAAAAAATGTGCATCCTCCTAAGGATAGATATCATTCGTGACAACAGTACGCCCATGCAGGACTCAACGACAGCAGCAGTCTTTATCTAATGCCTGTATATGAGACAAATTAGTATGAAATCATACAGTAAAAACCAGACTTTCCAAAATGCATAAATTTTCTGCGAATGCGTAAATACAGTCTACAGGCGGTTTTCGAGATGGGAGGAACTAAAAAATTCTCACTTGCTAGTGACGTTTAGCGTAAGTTCCCATACAATCAACAGGGAAAAGAAATTCCTTTTAATTTCTAGGGTGCTTCAGCCAAATTATGTCTATAGGTTCAAAAGCAATGGTTAAGCCTAGAACTAATCAAGCATTTACCTAATTCTTACCGCAGAGTGATTTGAATTTTACGAACTTTGAATTTTATGACCAAAAGAAATGCTTCTGGTCATAAAGCTTAAAGTCAAAAGTGCGATCGCTCCAACAATAACCAAAGCTCATAGAGCTTTTAGGGCTTTTCTGATTGCTCTAAACAGGGTCCTGCCTTTCCGATGCGTCATTTCCAGTTACGACGTTAACAAAGAACTTGATCGAGGCAAAGCATGAACTTTAGAGAATCTTGTGGGCTTGAAGCAAATGTCTTGGTGGATGCTATCACCAATTCGTCTAACCCTCTAGTAGACCCCATTCAAACTATGAATGGAGCAAGCAGCTCAACGCTGACACCTGTATCCATAGCTTCTCCAGTCAATAACTCTGGGGCTGCCTACTATGTTTCAACAAATGGTAGTGATGACAATCCAGGTACAAGCGATCAGCCTTGGAAAACTGTTAACTATGCGGTTAATAAAGATATCGTCAAGGCAGGTGATACTATCCTGGTTCAGCCTGGTACTTACACTGAGCTAATCACCCTTGGTAAATCTGGTAATAGTGAGTCGGGTTATATCACACTCAAAGCCAATGGTAACGTTACATTACGCGACCCTGATCCTATCGTCGGTGGCTTCCGGGAAGGAGTTATCCAGTCAGCTAACAAGGGCTATTGGAACATCGATGGCTTCCGCATTGAGAACACTTCCTGGGCTGGAATTTCTCTGCGTGATGCCAACAATATGATTGTCCAAAACAACCATACCTATGAGACCGGTGCTTCAGGTATCATCGTGCTGCCTGAAACCTACTATGATGGTGGGGAAAGGGAGATTACCAATAAAAATATCAAGATCCTCAACAATACCGTTGAACGAGCCAACTGGAGATGGCAGGGCAACGGTGACGAAAATGGGACGCAGGAAGCACTGAGCATCTGGGGTGTCGATGGGTTTGAGGTAGCCAATAATACTCTCAAAGAGGGTAGCCGCGAAGGCATCGATGCCAAAGTAGGTTCCCGTAATGGCTCCATTCACGGCAACATTGTAACTGGTCAAGCACTGGTCTCTGGGACATTTATTAGGGGCTACAACGGTGGTCCAGCCATCTACCTTGATGGCAACCGTGCTGATATGTTTAACATTGATGTCTATGACAATGTTGTCTTCAATAACACTGCTGATGCAATTGTGATTGCAGATGAAGTTCCTAATCAAGGGGATGTATCTAATATCCGAATCTACAACAACGTTGTCTATAACAATGGAATACGGGGAGTCAATGGTGGTCAAGGAATTGGGGTTAACAGTAATGTTCGTAACGTTGAGATTGTCAACAATACCCTTGTCAAGAATGTCCAAGAAATTTTCATTGATGGTATAGATTATCTTGGGGGTTATAAAAGTCATGACATTCTGGTTCGCAACAATATCTTTAGCGATAGTGCCTACCGGAATGGGATTATCGAAGATGTGGACAACGTAACCTTAGACAACAACTTATTCTCGGATAAGTTTGAGAGACTCTACGATGGTGGGAGTGGACTTGGGAACCTGAAAGCTAGTAACAACACTACGGTTAAGTCAGTTGAGTTTGTCAGTTTAGATGGCAATGATTTCCATCTCACATCTGCATCGAGGGCAATTGATATTGGCTCTCTAGAAATTGGTCAGTATGCACAGATCGATATGGATGGCAAGCCACGAAACCAAGGTGCTGGACTTGATCTAGGTGCCTACGAGTATTCAGGTCTTCGTTAAGAACGCTGCTGCATTAGACATCTGGTAGAAAAGATGTAGAGACGTAGCAATGCTACGTCTCTTGGGGTTTGGGTAACGCATAGTTAATTTTCACATCGGTTGTCTATTAGACATCTCCGAAAATTAAATGTGCATCAACCAAAACCCTTGTAGAGACGCGACCGGTCGCGTTTCTACATTCTTTTCCACTCCTATGTCTATTAGATATGACTGGCTTGAAAGATGCTAACAATTTGTTAGGTTAAAGGGTAAAGGGTAAAACTTACTTAGCCTTACCCTTTTTGTCCTTATATTGCATGTAGCGCATTGACTTATTAACAAATATTAGTGGATACAAACTTAATTATATCTGCTAATCCGGATTGGGTTTTCAAATTAGTAAAAATAAAAGGTTTTTCACCACGCATTTTTTTAGCATCGCCTTCCATAACATTTAAATCTGCACCAACATAAGGAGCCAAATCGATTTTATTTATCACTAATAAATCAGATTTCGTAATTCCGGGACCACCTTTACGAGGAATTTTATCACCAGCGGCAACATCAATAACGTAAATAGTTAAATCTACCAATTCGGGGCTAAAAGTAGCCGCCAAATTATCGCCACCGCTTTCTAAAAAGACCAAATTTAAATCGGGAAAACGCACTTCTAACTGTTCAATTGCGGCTAAATTCATCGAAGCATCTTCGCGAATAGCTGTGTGAGGACAACCACCAGTTTCTACACCCAAAATGCGATCGCCACTTAAGGCTTGAGAACGCACCAAAAATTGTGCATCCTCCTGAGTATAGATATCATTTGTCACGACGGCAATATTATATTTTTCACGCATTGCCTTACACAATGCATCCACCAAAGCCGTCTTTCCCGATCCTACAGGACCTGCTACACCTACGCGAAATGGGTTCATTATTTATTGATTGTTGGTTGTTAGTTAGGGGAGGGCACCCTACATGTTTAACTGCGAAATAATCGTGTATACTGCGTTTCATGCGCCATGCTTGCTAAAGATAGACCCCAACTACAACAACTAAGGTTATCATCTTCTAAGGCGAGAATGGAGGCTGTTGCATCGTTAATTAGTGGTTGTAACTTCACTAATAACAACTGTCCCCCTGTTTGTCCTAAAGGTATAAGTTTCACCCCAGCGGTAATTAAATTACTTACCCAGCTATGTAGATATCCTAATATTGCGGCTTGAATATTGATATCCCAGTAAGCAGCGGCAATGCCGAAAGCGATCGCATAATTACAATAATTACCCACAGCATCAGCCAAAGGCTTGATCTGAGGTTCTAGTTTGCCAAATAATTGGATAAGCGATCGCCCCATTTGTAAACTAGAGTTGCGTAATTCTTCAGTTTCGCGAGCCGCAGATAACCACATATTCCAACGAGATAGAGCTTCTAAGTCATTCATTTTTACACAATTATGCGCTCTTACCATCACTGCCGCTTCTAACCGAATTGCCCCATAACGCAATTCGGCTTCTAACCAATGCTGTAAACCTTCTTGATTATTAATAACGTTATTTTCTACCAGGGTTTCCAAGCCTTCAGAATAACTATATGCTCCCACAGGTAAAGCCGGACTCGCTAACTGTAAAAGACATAAAAGATTGCTTTCAGTGAGTGTGTCCATAAGCACCCATTTCTGGCTGAAAAGGTAAAACTTCCTCTTTGATTTTTAGCCCCAATTGTTCCAACATTGAGCGTAAAACAGAATCGGGCAAGAAGCGTAAATAACTTGCAGTTATTTCACATGGTACATGACGATTTCCTAAATGATATACTGCCCGTAATAATAATAACGGTGTTTCGGCAAGTGCAGTTAAAACAGGTTCGGGTTTGGCAGCAATTCTGACTAAATTGCTGTTTGTTTCATCTTCAAGAATATCCCCATCATGTAACACTGTTCCTCTGGGTAAACGCAAAAACACAGCTTGTCCATCTATTTCAAAGCGATGACGACTGCGAGTGCGTTCTTCTGCTGTGAGTGCAAGAGTTAAGGTGACTGCTGCATCAGGATTTGAAGGTTTGCGTTGCGTACAAGTGAGCATGGGCAATTAAAAATTTAAAATAAAAAATGCCAAATTAAGAGAAACTGACACATAGGTAATTGCATTCAACTAGAACAGCAGGAGTCCTCCAGGTTTAAGTTCGTTCCAGTGTCAGCGTTTTGTGGGACGTAGCGATAATAGATGCCAAGAACCGGAGGTTATTTTTTTATTTTGAATTGGGGATTGGGGACTCCTCGGTGCAATACCAAAAGCCCTCACCCACCAAACTCGAATATTGTTATATTACCAAGGCAGGGGGAAAGGGGAAAGGAAAAAGGGGAAATGTTGAATTAAGACACGCAATTGCGATCGCGTTTCCCCATTACATCCCTCTCAGACTTTCTCGGTCAGCGACCGCTATCTAATAGACATCTCCATAAATGAACTATGCGTTGTCCAAAACCCTTGTAGAGACGTGAAATTTCACGTCTCTACATTGTTTTTCGGAGATGTGTAATAGACATCTCCATAAATGAACTATGCGTTGTCCAAAACCCCAAGAGACGTTAAATTTAACGTCACAATAATTCTTTTTCAAATAGGTTGTCTAATCAAGGGTTGTGGATAACGCATATTTAATTTTCAAATAAGTTGTCTAATGGAGTGACCACCAAAACCCTTGTAGAGACATTAGACATCGACCTAATTTAATTATGCGTTGCCCGAAACCCTTGATTAGACGTAGCACATGCAACCTCTCTACGTTTTTTCTGGAGATGTATATTAGACATCTCCAAAAATTAATTATGCGTTAACCAGAATCCTTGTAGAGACGCAAAATTTTGCGTCTCTACATTCTTTTCCGGAGATGTCTATTATATGTAAGGTCTTTACAATATAGGCAATTTACCGGATATGGTATTAGACAAAATTTAGTAAGCTTGGAAAGCCGCTTGCTACCGTGAGGCTTTAAATTCAGGTCGTTAAATTTAAAAGATATCTGCGTCGGCTGCCTGAATTATTTACGGGTTTGCACAAAGTCTGGCTAATGATTTATTGAGGCTGAAGGGTTAATTAACTATGTAGTTTTCGCTTTTGCATCAAAAAAATAAACATGAACTTTTAGCAATAAGCTGTCACATCTTCACCGCATTCATCAGCAAGATAACACAAAGCTTTGAAACGCAGACCAACCACTTGCTCATAAAGAGGATTTAACTTACACATTGGGGGAATGTGAAATAATTTGCGTCCAAATAGTTTGATATCTCTTTCAAAAGGACATTGAGCAGGAATAAGTTGACACAAGAAATGGGCAAGTTTAGGATTATTAATTTCTCTCGATTCCATCCACTCGCGGATTGGATATAGTAAATCGTTTGGTGATGGGATTTGAGTAAAGCTTGTCATGATTTATCTCCTGATGATTTATGATTAGATTGCCTTTTATTTTTGGGTTTGAACCTTTTGTTATAAGTAAGTAGGTTCTGCTTTATTAGTTTATGCAGTTATTTGTATTGTCTAAGTTTTTATCAGGCATAGCGCTCTCTTGTCGGCACAATTTTAACTACCAACTCAAATAATGCCCTTCCGGATAATCTTCGATATATTTGGCTCTCAGGAGGGGGGGAGG
>NZ_JAOWRF010000064.1 GCF_025753815.1 Plectonema radiosum NIES-515
AGCTTCTTCAAAAACGGGTATCTCGCTGTAAAAAAGGTAGTAACCGTCGTAAAAAAGCTGTTAATAAAGTAGCTAGACAACATAAAAAAGTAGCTGATAAACGGCGTGATTTTCACTTTAAGACTGCTAACAACTTATTGAAAAAATATGATGTTGTAGTAGTTGAAGATTTAAATGTCAAGGGTCTTTCACGTTCCATGTTGGCAAAGTCTGTAACGGACGCTGGATGGTCAAGCTTTCTGTCAATACTTTCAAACAAAGCCGAAAATGCTGGTTTGTTGGTTGTTGCAGTGAATCCATCAGGCACTAGTCAAGATTGCTCTAGTTGTGGCGTTAAAGTACCAAAAAAACTGCACGCTCGGCAACATGATTGTCCAAGCTGTGGATGTAGTTTGGATCGAGATCATAACGCAGCCATAAATATAAGAAAAAGGGCGGAGGGTCATCCCGTCTTTAAAGCTCAACGCCTCCGCGCACAGTAGCCGGATTGGTTGAGAAGCCCCCACTGTAACGGTACTCCGTTCAGTGGTGGGAGATGTCACCAATGATTGTAAGTAGCCATCATGAACTGCGTACACTAATCAAATATACAGCAAATTTCACTCCTGGTTGAGGTACAGCCGTAAAACCCGCTCACCCGCTCCAAGACTACCAAGTGCTACGTCTCTACGTTTATTTAATCACAACGCAATCTGCTGTATGTATAGGTTGTAACTATGACCCAAGCCCATTCGCGTCTCTACCCTTGTATTTTGGGCTTAACACCAAGCGTATTGTATTATGTCCGTTTAATTAACAGTAACAAAAACCTACCTACCGTCCTAAAGACGTTCCAGTCGTCAAGACGTTCCAGTCGTCAAGACGTTCCAGTCGTCAAGACGTTCCAGTGGAACGTCTCTACAGTATGTGTGATAAACCTGTCGTGATATAACACCAGGAATTTGCCACATTCGGTGCAACTATTGCCAATTTCCCACCAGAACAAAAGGCGCCCAGTAATGGGGATGATTATATTTCGTATCTTTCAAATCTTTTAGCAGACTCAATTGTGAATATTGCAGTACTTGTGCTCTATTTATTTTCTTTTCTTTAGCTTGCTCTAACTGGTGATACAATTCACCCATGATTTTGGCAGTACTTTTATCTTCTACTGACCAAAGTGTTGCTAGGGTACTCCTAGCACCAGCACGCACTGCTACCCCAGCCAACCCTAAAGCAGCGCGTTCGTCTCCACTAGCTGTCTCGCAGGCTGAGAGAACCAATAATTCAATTGGTCTACCCTGATTTAGTGTGCTGTTTCTTAATAAGTTACCAAAGTCGATAACATTAATCCGGCTATCCCAAGCAAGAATAAAAGTGTCTTCAGCTTTAGAACTAAACTGACCATGAGTAGCTAGATGGACTATAGGAAAACCAGCACCCCCAATCTCTTTTTTGAATTCTTTGGTAGTGAATTGAGCGTTGAGGATCGGCTGAGATGGAATTCCAGAGTTTTTAATTTGTTTGAGTTCCTCTTCGACGTATATTAATGGCTTAAATTGTCCTGTAAATTCTTTACCAACTTCGCTTAATCCCGCTGTTAATGCTCTTAACTTAATCTCCGCTAACGGTTTTGGTTCGATTAGTTGCAAACCAGAACTTATAGCAATGGGATACTTTTCGATGAGATAATTCTTGCCATCATAAAGGATAGACATCGGGATATTCCGTAACTTCCCATTTAGGACAAAAACTAAGTTACTAACTTTACTGGTTGCTAATTCATTTTCTAGTGGTTGAATCAGCCAGTCATATAACTGTTTGTATTCGGGTAAAAAGCCCTCTATTATACTGTCAGGAGTTTTCAAAGAACCCTGTACATCTTGTACAGTTTGCTCAAAATCTTGTTGAGAAATCTGTTTTGTATGAACGCTTAAAGGTTGATTAGGTAGGCTGAGAATAACTTCTAAGCGATCGCCCAAAATAATTGGATAAATAACCGCTGCTTTTTTGTCTACTCGATCAATCTGTTTTGTATTTGCTTCTACGCAAGCTTCTCGAAAAAAGTTGTTGAGTTCAGCTACTTGCAAAGATTCAATTACATCACGAGCTTGAATTAGCAAACTTTGCCTTTTTTCGTTTTTTACTTCTTTATTTAAGCTAGCAACATATTGTAAGTCTAAATCAACTAACTCTCGGTAAATTGGTTCGACGCGATCGCGAAACGAAAACTGTAGTTCTGCATTGTTGCCGACTAAATCACCGCGTAATGACCCAAGAGCATCATAAGCTTTGGTGTAAGCGGCGATCGCATCTTCTATATCTCCTTGACTTTTACGTATTCTTCCCAACTGCCAGAAAAACTGGTAAGCTATGTCTGGTGCTTCAAAATTGGAAACTATACTCAAAGACTGTTGAGTAAATTTTTCGGCTTGTGTCTGTGGTGTTGCTTCAGTCAGTTCATACAGTCCACCACGATTTCCCAATGCATAAGCTTCAGCTCGTTTGTCTCCCAAACTTCTAGCTTGTTCTGTAGCTCTAGCTAAGATTTTATCAATGTCGTTAAATGTTGGGAGTTGCGGATTAGCACCCACCAGCGTCAATTTTTTTGTTTGAGCGGAGTTAATAAAGCTTTGAGCAAAATTAATTTGCTGGTATACTCCGGTACGACTGGGGGATAAGGTAGTCAATTGAGAATTAAGCGATCGCCATAATTCTTCTGTTGCTGACACTTGCCCAAGTTTCAGCAATAAACTGAGTTGATTGAGTTGTGCTTGCTGTCTTATCATTGGCGATGGAGACAACTTTATCACCTCACCATAAGCAGAAGCAGCTTTTTCTTCGTAATTTTCTCTTCGGCTGCGAAATGGTTCTCTTTCAGCGATCTCTCGTGCAGTGTTACCTATACTTAAATAAGTAGCAGCTATGTCTTGAGGAGAATTCAATTTTTCAGCTAAATTTAAACTTGTTGCTAAAATAATTTCTGACTGCTCTGGTTGACTGACTAATCGTAGCAGTTCCCCAAGGCTTCTTAATCCCACTGCTACAGTTAGAGAAGGAGATTCGTTTTCAACTTTTTTCAGCTTTTGAGTTAATTTGTCTTTACTTAATTGTCCTAATTCTTGACAACTTTTCACTCCCTCAATTTGTTTATTCAATACCTCTAATAAAGTTTTGCAAGCGCGGGGATAAAGACCCAAATCTTGCATTGCTTGAGTTTGATTTATCTTGCTTTGAGCAACTTTCAAAGGTTGATTGATTTTGCCATAAATATTAGCAGCTTCTTGCCAAGTATTGAGAGCATTTGCCGATTGTCCTATTTCCCTTTGCAAAGAACCGAAAACGTCTAAAGTTTGAGCTTGGATTTGGAGCTTTTCTTTATTTTCTGGCTGGGTTTTGAGAATTTGTAAACTTTGGGCGATCGCAGATGATGCTTGTTCCCATTGTCCTAATTGTTGATAAGTCAAAGAAAGATTACTCAAAGCCATAGCTTGATTTAATCTATCACCTTGAGCCAGAAAAACATTAGCTGTTAATTTCCATGCCGCTGCCGCTTCGATGAATTTTCCCTCACGATATAATTGAATAGCTTTGCTCGCTTGCTGTTGGGCATTCTGCGGACTTTCGACAACAAAATTTGATGCAGGAAGTTTAGCGATGGCAGGTGAGATTGCAGCTGAGAGAATAAATAATAAAGCTACGAGAAAGAGCGATCGCTTTTTAGAGGATTTTAAAGTCTTACGTAAGACTTTAAAACCCTTGGAACCTAACCTCCCTTTCCCCACTTCCCTGCGAGAGGGGTTTGACGAGTTTCCAAATATCCTCTTATATATTTTTTGGATAAAACCCTTCAATTTTCCACTCAATCCAGACTGTTTTTTATACACGTTTTATTCCTCCTGTCAAGTTATATAGAAAAAATTAACGCGCTGGACAAGCAGCCGTGCTAAAAGGACGTTGAGAGCCAGTATTTGTAGGATCGTATGCGGTGAGAACTACCTGACCTTTATCGTTAAATATCCATCCTTGGGCAGGTACGCGTTTAGCAGTAACAGTAGTTGCAGGTTTTATAGTTGCACTACGAGAATTGCCGGAACTGGCAACAGGTTGTAGCAAATCAACGCGAACATTATCACTGTTGAGAGTTTCATTAGGAGTTGTTGGTAAACCACCCCGTCCGGTGACAACAAATTCATTGCCGAAACCTTGTCTACAAGGACTTTGAGCAATTTTCTGTGTCGGATTGCTCACAGTCTCTGGTAGTTCAACTAACCCGCGACTGGGGTCAACATCTGGGGAAGTAACTTGTACGTTATCACTAAAGTTGGAATTTTGCTCTGAAAAGGCAGTGATGTCACTTGTGGGTAGATTTCTCGGATTTAAACCTGGAACACCCAGTCTCTCAAGGTCTGCGCGAGTACGAGGAATTATACCAAAGCGAATAGCATTAGTTGTGACTCCTCCACCATTACCACTCACAGAATTAGCGATGATGTCATTATTTCGGGGAAAAGCAACAATAAAAGGAGTATTAATTGTGATGTCACCGCCGTTACCACCTTGTTGACCGCCTGCGCTAGTAGAGATCAGGCTTTCATTACGCAATCGGAGAAAGTTTTGTAGGCTCAGTGTAATATTACCACCATTACCTGAGTTTGTTGAGGCGCTGATAATTCCGCGATCGAGGCTCAAAGTATTTCCCGTAATGGATAGATTACCGCCCCGTCCTGTACCCCTGCTATTGACAAATATTCCGCTTTCTTGTTGATTGACAGGTTCGTTGGTATATAGGGGAACAAACCCTCGAGCGACTTCATTAAATGGGACATTCAAAGTGGGGTCAGCAACCGAAATCGTAATGCGATCGCTACTCACATCAATATTACCTGCATTGTCGCCCCTTTGAGCAGCAGCCACAATTTTGCCACCATCTCTCAATTCTATGTTTTGAGAGTTTACTGTGATGTTGCCGGCATTCGCCACATTTCGGCTTCCAAAGGTGCTGGCAACCAATTGACTGCCATTTTTTAGGGAAAGTGAATCAGTTTTGATATTAATATCACCTGCATTGCCTTCCCCCCCACGTCTAATATTGGTGCCCAAAAGTCCACCATTGTCGATAGAGAAGGAGGGAGCTGAGATATTAATGTTGCCACCATTACCTCTTGAGGTGGAACCCACTTCACTGAATACCTCACTGTTGTCTACGGAAATCTTATCGGTAGCCGTAATATTCACATCACCCGCTTGTGCAAATCCTCCATCTAGTCCCCTTCCATTTATGATACTGGCAGCTACAATTGCCTGGTCTTTGATCACAACTGAGCGTGCCGTAATGTTAATACTATTGCCGTTGCCTAGTCCTAATCCTCCTTCTTCTGTTCGTGCTACATCAGAGGCAACGGTGGCGTCTCCATTCCCATCAAATCCAGCCAAGGTAACGGTATCTCTGGCTTTAATCGTCACACTACCCGCATTTCCTTCTCCACTAGCATTTCTTGCTAACACTTGAGCACCATTAGTCACAGAAAGTGACCCAACATCAATAGCGATATCGCCAGCATTCCCCCGTCCAGAGGTAATGGAATTGATTTGAGAACCATTAGTTGCAGAAAGTGACCCAACATTAATCGCGATATCTCCAGCATTCCCCCGTCCAGAGGTGCTGGTTATGAGTACAGCGCGATCGTTTAAAGAAAACGACTCCCCGGAAATTTGCACGTCACTGCCATTGCCTAATCCACCAGGGTCTACATTGGCGAAGATTCCAGTATTTAGACCTGTAAAAGAGACAGATTCCCTGGCTCGTATCGAGACAGTACCAGGATTTCCTTGAGCATTAGCAAAGAAGCCAGCTTGTAATTGAGATGTATCGGTCAAGGAAACTACTCTAGCATCAAGTAGAATATTTCCAACATTACCGTTTGCTGGCACTCCTTGAGAGCTTCCAATATTACTGAAAATCAAGCTAGTCTTAGCAAGGGAGATGGTATCTTTTGCCTGGACGGTGACATTACCAGCATTACCCTGTCCAGGATTGCTGGTTTGCAGTCGAGCATTATCTAAAAAAACCGAGTCTGCCTTGATATTGATGTCACCAGATTGACCTTGACCAAAATTTGAAGCATCCAGTTCGGCTTGATTAGTTAAAACAAATGAACCAGTTGTAATGCCGATATTACCACTATTAGCAATAGTTCCTGAATTTACATTGTTTTCAATTCGGCTTTGATCTATTCTGGTTTCTCCCGTTGCATTCAGCGTCATATTTCCGGCTGAATTATTAACCGTTCCTAAACTATCGGCAATGCCAGCACTTAGTAAGCTTTCTCCAGAGATTCCGATATTTCGAGCATTGATATCAATACTTCCACCACCCAATTGGTTAGCAATGACATTGATTCCTGCTCGATTGGTCAAAGATACATCACCTCGCTGTACCCCATCCGGAAAACTCAAGGTTTGATTAGCATTAATTCCAACTGTTCCTGGTGCTGTCAAACCTCCTAACTGTACTCGACCTCCAGTAGCCTGCAAAACACCACCATCTAAATTTACATTCCCACCTACTAAAGTTAGGTTCTCTCCTACTGGTACTTCTAAAGTGGGGTTATTAAATCTACCGGCTGCACCACCTAAACCATTAGTTTGACCAAGACCCTCCACGCGAATTTCTCCGGGGTTATCTCGAAATCCCAAGCCAATGGGAATATTTACAGTTAATAAAGGAGGTGCGATCGCATTGGTGGCACTAAATTCAAACCCGTTGTCAAATATCAGACTGTTTGCCGAACTTCCCAAAAAGGAACCACCATTATCTAAACTGGCATTGGGTCCAAAGAAAATTCCGTTAGGATTTATCAAGAAGAGATTGGCGTTACCTAATACACCTAATGTCCCCAAAATATTAGAGCGATTTACCCCAGTAACGCGAGTAAGAATGTTTGCAACCCCGTCTGGATTGGAAAAATAGGCTGCTCTTCCGGCATTGACGTTAAATTCGCCAAAACTGTGGAAAAGGTTTCCCCCACGCCTCGCACCTCCATTAATCTGATCGATTTGATTGATGGGAATGCCGTTAATCGGTTGATTTGGCTGTGCAACGGTGGAAGTTTCTGCACCCAAACTGTTATCTGGAGTGATTTGCGCTTTCGCACTGGTTATCAAACCAAAGGTGCAAAAAAAGGTTAACAGAAAGAGCGTTTTCCAACTCTGTTCCATATAATATTACCTTTTTAGGTCTTGTAACAGATTATCTTTTTATTGTCAATAAAAATGTCAAAAAATATTAACGGGCAGGGCAAGCAGCAGCGGTGCCTCTTTAGACATCTCCAGAAACTAATTATGCGTTGCCCGAACCCCAACAGACGTAGCTAGCTTACGTCTCTACGTATGACTCTGGAGATGTCTAATGTAAAGACGTTCCGGCGGAACGTCTCTACGACGGTTAGGATGTTTTTTATTAATGTTAATTAAACGGACATGATATGAGTCGTATAGTAAGCGCAAAGAGCGCTTATTTTAGGTACGCGCATTGCCTACTACAAATTTAAAAAAATGTTAACGTGCAGGGCAAGCAGCAGCAGTGCTAAAAGGACGTTGAGAGCCAGTATTGCTAGGATCGTATGCGGTGAGAACTACCTGACCTTTATCGTTGAATATCCATCCTTGGGCAGGTAAGCGTGTCGCAGTCACAGTAGTTGCAGACTTTCTAGTTGCACTACGAGAATTGCCCGAAATGGCAACAGGTTGTAGCAAATCAACGCGAACATTATCACTGTTGAGAGTTTGATTAGGAGTTGTTGGTAATCCCCCGCGTCCGGTGACGAAGAATTCATTACCGATGCCTTGTTGACAGGGATTTTGAGCAATTTTCTGTGTCGGGTCGGTGACAGTTTCTGGTAGTTCAACTAACCCGCGACTGGGGTCAACATCTGGGGAAGTTACTAGCACGTTATCACCAAAAAAGGAATTTTGCTCTGAAAAAGCAGTGATATCACTTGTGGGTAGGTTTCTCGGATTTAAACCTGGAACACCCAGTCTCTCAAGGTCTGCGCGAGTACGAGGGACTATGCCAAACAAAGTAGCATTAGTTCTGACTCGTCCACCATCACCACCAACAGCGTTAGCAATAATGTCATTATTTCGGGGAAAAGCGACAATGAAAGGCGTATTGATTGTGATGTTACCGCCGTTTCCACCTTGTTGACCGCGTGCGTTGGCAGAAATCAGGCTTTCATTTTGCAACCGCAAAAAGTTGCGTAATCTCAAATTGATGTTACCACCGTCAGATGATTGAGTTGAGGCGTTGATAATTCCGCGATCGAGAGTTAAGCTATTTCCCGTAATGGAAATTTCACCACCTCGTCCCTGTCCCTGACTATCTACCGTTACCTCACCACCATCAGCGATCGCAATTCTTGGGAGACTATTCTCATTAGGTTGAATGGTGATACTTCCCCCATTACCTGTAGAGCCAGGAGCAGTGTTAGCAAATATACCGCTTGCGGCTCCCTGATTGTCAAAAGTTCCTTCAATTCGTTGATTATAGTTAGGGTCGCTACCAGAAATCGTAATGCGATCGCCGATATTTAGGTTGATGTTTCCAGCACTTCCACTGTTGAAAGTAGTGGTGATTACTTGTCCACCACCATTAGCTGTAAAGGTATTGGCGTTGATGGTGATGTTTCCAGCGTCACCAGAATTAGAAGTCAATGCATCGACCACCGCCCCATCTGCTATGCGAAAGTTACCAGTGGTAAGATTAATATTTCCCGCTGCTTGAGGACTGGTTGCGGTTGTTCCTCTTTCAGCACTGGCAAACAATCCACTAGAGAATCCTGTTGTATCAACACCAAAAATATTGACAAAATCTGTGGCATTAATCTCAATATTTCCCGCTCTTCCTTTTCCACCACTTAAACCATTTCCTTCAGCTATAAGAGCTGTTTGTATCTGACTTCCCCCTGTGAGGGTGAGCGATCGCGCACGAATATCGATATCACCGCCAATTCCTTCACCTCCTTGTTCCACAACACTTCTGATTAGGCTGGAGTTAACAAGTGCGATCGCATCACCAACTTTTAGTGATATATTGCCTGCATTTCCTATTCCGGAGGTGCTGGAATTTATTAGAGAACCATCTTTGAGAGTTACAGAATCAGAGACATTTAACTGAATATCACCAGCAGTGAATAATCTACCAGCTTCTGCCTGTCCAGAAAGAGTTGTTTGAACTCGTCCATTTGTTGCTTCAAAGGTCTTGGCATTTATGGTAATATCGCCTCCGTTATTACCATTATCATTTCTAGCAGTTACAACTCCAAAGTTTGTTAAACGAAAAGCACCAGTAGTAATATCTATACTTCCCCCAGGTCCAGTTGAGCCTGTTTCTGCGGGAGTAAATATTCCACTCTGGAGTCCCGAAACAGGATTGAAACCAGAAATATCGACAAAATCCGAAGCATTAATCTTGATACTTCCTCCCGTGCCGTTACCACCAGGAAGACCACTGTCTTCACGAAAAAGACCAGCTTGGATTTGTGAAGCATTTGTGAGGGTAAGCGATCGCCCCCGAATATCGATATCACCACCTATGCCTGAACCTCCTGCCTGTACATTGGTGATGATAAAACTAGAGTCACTTAATGCGATCGCATCACCAACTTGTAGTGATATATTCCCTGCATTCCCTATTCCGGAGATGCTGGAATTTATTTGCGCGCTATTAGTTAAAAAGAGGTTTCTCGCGTTGATGAGAATGTTGCCTGCATTACCGGTGGCTCCTGACTCTACATCATTAAAAATGGCGCTAGGATTTCCTTGATTTCCTAGTTGGTTGCGACGACCATCAATCCTAACAGTACCATCCGGAACATCAATCGTTACATTGCCGCCATTTCCCTGCCCAAGAACACGAGATTGAAGTTGTGCACCATTGAGTAAAGAAAATGAGCCAGCTTTGATAGTGATGTTACCTGCCTGACCATTTTGCGCTCCAGTTTCCACATTGCTAAACAAGGCATTATCCACAAATTCTACTAAGCCAGTAGCCTGTACAGAAATATCGCCAGCCCGACTGGAGCCAGAGGTGTTAGAACTGATTTCTCCTAAGTTCATGACCACTCTGCCAGCAGCAATATTGATCGAGCCGGCATCTTGGTTTGGTGCGGTGTTGTTTGCAGTACTTAATCGAGTGTTAGCACCTTCAATCCTCACCAACGCGGGTAAAAAGGAGTTTGCATCGCCAATAAAAATCTGTCCAAAATAGCCGTTACTCGAAATTGCACTATCTTTGATGAAGATTTCGTCGCGGGCATTCAGCGTAATATCTCCAGCAAAATCAGTGTTGCTATTAGTAGTATTTAGCGTCGAATTATCAATATTAATGCGACTGGGCAAGACAGATAAGGCATTTGTTGTGTCTAATTGACCAATAAAAATGCTTCCCAAATTACCTTCACTCGAAACTGTGCTGTTGTTTGTGATGGAAATTTGATTGCGAGCATTGAGAGTAATATTTCCGGCAAATCCAGTAGGATCAGCGTTAGTGGTACTCAGTGTTGAGTTATCAATGTTAATAATGTTTGGTATTAAAGATAACGCATCTGTTCTACCTAATTGACTACCAATAAAAATGCGTCCTAAATTGCCATCACTAGAAATTGTACTGTTGTTTGTAATGGAAACTTGGTCACGAGCATTCAGCGTGATATTTCCTGCAAATCCAGCACTTGCATTTGTCGTTCTTAATACAGCGCGATCGTCTAAAAAGATAGAAGCAGCGTTGATGGTAATGTTGCCCGCATCACCGTTGGCTCCTAACTCCACTAAGTTGTAAACACCACTACCGAAGCCATTAGTACCAAGCCCAGCAAAAGATACGCGATCGCTGGCATTAATCGTTACGTTGCTTGCATTTCCATTACCAGAAGTGCTGGCACTTAAAACCGCACCATTTGTCAAAGAAAGAGTTTTTGTCGTGATGTCAATACTACCTGCATTACCTATGGCGTTATCTGTCACAGCGCTAAAAATTCCAGAAGAAAATCCATTGCTTCCGACCCCATCAAAGGAGATGTCGCTAGCTTGAATTTTGACGATGCCTGCATTTCCCTCGTTAAAGGTGCTGGAACCAATTTGAGCGCCATTAAACAGAGAAAGTCTTCCTGTAGTGATGTCAATACCACCAGCGTTGCCTACAGCATCCCCTTGCACATTGCTGAAGATTCCAGAAGAAAATCCATCACTTCCTACTCCATCCGCAGAAAGTGTGTTTTGGACTTTAATAATGGCGCTGCCTGCATTACCTTGTCCAAAGGTGCTAACCCCCACAACAGAACCAGCCTTTAAAGAAAGCGATCCAGCTTGGATATTAACCTGACCACCATTGCCTTTGCCTGTGCTTTCAAGGTTGCTGAAAATGCCACTGACGTTTTCTAAAGATACAGCACCACCCGCAGAAATAGTCACGTTGCCTGCATTTCCATTACCAGAAGTACTGGAATTTATTTGAGCGTTGCTGAGACTCAGGTTGTTAGTGTTGAATTTGATGTTACCCGCGTTACCTGTTGCTTCACTGCCTACGGTATTGGCTATAACACTAGCAAAGTTAGCTGTTCCCGTAATTGTCACTTGATCAGTGGCATTAATGACAATATCGCCTGCTTGAGCTTCTGACATGCCAAAACCAGGAAATATGCCGGCATCAAGACGACTTCCCCCGGAAACTTCTACATTGCGTCCATTAACGGCAATACTACCTCCACCGATAAAGCTTACATCTACTGAAGCACCATTGCCAAACGATATATCCCCACGAATCACCCCATCGGGAAAGCTCAAACTGCGATCGTTATTAATTCCCACCGTTCCCGGTGCTTTTAATCCTCCTATCTCAACATTTACTCCCAATGCTGTCAGATTTCCACCATCGAAATTAACGTCACCACCTATCAGTGCGAAGGTTTGTCCTGGTGGCACTTGAGGGCTAAGAGCCGCTTGATTAGTAATATTTCCCGGATTATCTCGAAATCGCAAGCCAACGGGAATATTCACAGTTAACAAAGGTGGTGCTTGGGGGTTGGTGGCACTAAATTCAAACCCGTTGTCAAACAATAAACTATCAGCGGTGGTGGCAAAAAATGAACCACCAATATCTAAACGAGCATTTGGTCCAAAGAAAATACCAGCCGGATTGAGTAAAAATAAGTTTGCGCTACCTTGGCTTTGAATCAAACCATTAATTTGAGATAAAGAACCTCCGGTCACACGGTTGATAATATTTTGCACATCCAAAGGATTTTGGAAAACAGCCGAACCACCATTGGGGACAGAAAATTCTCTGAAGCTGTGAAATAAATTTCCTCCAACTCGATTGCCATTATTGATGGTGAAATTTAAGCTATCCGGGCTGGTAACAGTGGTAGATAATGTTCCATCAGGAGAAACTTGTTGCGCTCTGACGCTGGTCATCAAACCCAGAGTGCAACAAGTAGTCAAGAGAAAAAGCCTTTTCCAATTCGGTTTCATAATTTTTTTTTGGTAATAAATTTTAAATGTGTTGTTGATTTGAAGTAACGTACCTAGGGAAGGGGTTTTGGGTTAGGTCTGACCCCTCATTTGACCGAAAAACCCTCGTAAAGACGTTCCACCGGAACGTCTCTACAATCGTGTGGAATGACGAAAAATCCTTGCTCCCCGGACCTCGTAGGGAAGGTGTTTTGGGTTAGGTCTGACCCCTCATTTGACCGAAAAACCCTGGTAAAGACGTTCCACCGGAACGTCTCTACAATCGTGTGGAATGACGAAAAATCCTTGCTCCCCGGACCTCGTAGGGAAGGTGTTTTGGGTTAGGTCTGACCCCTCATTTGACCGAAAAACCCTCGTAAAGACGTTCCACCGGAACGTCTCTACAATCGTGTGGAATGACGAAAAATCCTTGCTCCCCGGACCTCCTAGGGAAGGGGTTGGGGGTTAGGTTTGACCCCTCATTTGAACAAAAAACCCTCGTAAAGACGTGACCATGGAACGTCTCTACAATCGTGTGGAATTGGGATGCTCCGCGTTCCGACGGAACGTCTCTACCCCTAATTCGGATTTTCATATTATTTACCGACGCCTAAAAAGGACTGTAATTAACTGAAAAATACAAACCTTGCTCTTGCAAAGTGCGATCGCCTGAATTAACATCTATTAAGGGAAAACCATAATCAAGACGGGCATTAAGCTGATTAGCCATTTGAAGAAGCAAACCTACCCCCGTACCCACCAAAGTGTTCGGATCTGGGTTGCGATCGCCTGAACTATTCCAACCAATACCAAAATCGATAAAGGGCACTATTTGCAAAAGTCCGTTTACCTGATTTACCCGCAGAATTGGTAATCTAAATTCCGCTGAAGCAAAAAAGCCATTATCAACCAAAAACTGATCCTGACGATAACCCCGGACGCTTTGCAAACCTCCAATGCTAAATTGCTCTAAAGGTACAAGGGATCTCGTTGCAAACTGTGCGTCAGAACGAAATACAAACAAGGTGTCCGGTGCTAAAAGTCGCACATACTGTCCTTGTCCCCTCCAAGAGAAATACCGACTATCAGGAGGTTGGCTGTTGACAGTCGCATCAAACAACCCTACCCCAAGATTAAATTGAGAACGAAAAGCTAAAACTTGTTGGGGACTGCGTTGTGTATATTCCTGAAAAAACCGCAACACTGATAAGCGGGTTGCCCCATTATCATCAGCTCCTGCAGAAAGCTGAAAATTTTGTCCTAAAAGTTGGGTCTGGCTTTGCTCTCGAGATAAAGTTAGACCTAGTGCTAATTCTTCGGTAGCAGTTTCAATTATCGGCTGGCGGTAACTCAAATCTACATAAAAATAGTCACCTACGATATTAATGCGATCGAAAGGTGGTTCAATGACGTTAGTATCTGCAAATCCCCCAGATAAAGTCAGTGTACCATTGCGAGGATTGAGCGGTACTGAGTAACTCAAATCCAAGGTGTTGCTGCCATCGGTATTAGTATATTGTGCCGTTGCGCGATCGCCAAACCCAAATAAATTGTTTTCGTTGATCCGCACACCCCGGCGAAAACTACCTACACTAGGAACACGACCATTATCAACAAAAAATTCTGTTCTAAACGAGTCTGCTTCTACTACCTTGACTTCCAGTAAACTCTGTTCCGGACGCGATCCTACAGACAGTTCAACCGAAATATTTTTAATCAAGGGGTTAGTTTGCAATACTTGCAGCGCTTTCAACAAGCGAGTTCGATTCAAAGGTTTGGAGACACCAAGTCTAATCCGACTGCGGATGTATTCTGAGTTCAACCGTCGATTACCAGTTACCTTAATGTCTTCTATTCCACCTTCAACAATCTCAACTTTGACAACTGCACCCTCTCTTGAAAAAACTTGGTCAGCTGGAATAAAAGCACCAGAATTGATGTACCCAGCATCAGTGTAAAACTTTGTGATTTCAGCTTCAACTTGTAACAATCTCGCAAAGCTAATCGGTGTATTGGTAAAATCTTTTGTAATCTTTCTTAACTTTTCATCATTAAATGCTGTGTTACCTTCAAACTCAAACTTCTTAACTGTGATACTTCCAGGAATCTCTGGACGTGGTGCAGATGAAGGAGGTTTTGTTGGGGTTTCATCCAGAGGAGTTTCTGGTAATGGCTGGGGAGTCGGGATTGGCTGTGGAGGTGGTGGTATCGGTCGAACAGGATTGGGATCTGGCTGTGGAGGTGGTGGTATCGCTCGAACAGGATTGGGAACTTGAGATAGAATAATAGGCGATGCTGTAGTGTTATAAGCAGGAGTAAAAAATTCGTGAAAAGGTATTTCAGCCTGAAGAAGTTCATTACAGCTGCTTTCAGCTAACGCTTTATGAGCAGAGAACGTGATTAACGCCTGCACGATTAACAAAGCAGTTAGATTGTTTAAGCCTCTGTTATTATTGCCCATAATCATAGTATTATGTACTCCTCAGCAAAAGTTTTGTGATTTTAGGCGCTGTATAAAAATGAACTGACTATGATTAATTTTAATTAAAGTTTATTTACCACATATTGTTATTTCTAGTCACTATAATCATAATAAAAATTAACTCATCGCTTAGAGTAAAAACGTAGAAGTGTGTTTGATTATCTGTAAGCTCAAACTAAAAATTAATTGTTAAGCTGAAAATAATATATAGTCGTCACTTAACATAAATTTAAATTCGGGTTATATAAATAAATTGATTTCTATGTACTTTAAGCAGATGAAGAGCATAAAAATATACAAGTGATTGCGATGGAAATGCTTAGTTAAACAACATCGCTTGAGTATAAAAAACGCGCGTTAACTAAAAATGGCGAAACAGAAGGAAATATTACTAGTTGGACGCTACAAGATTATAAAAGAATTAGCAAGAGGGGGCTTTGGTATAACCTCTCTTGCTGAAGATACCATGTCGTCTAACTGTCCTTGTGTAGTTAAACAACTGTACCCGCAAAACTCGGATATTATTGAAACAGCAAAACTATTATTTAAAAGAGAAGTTGCTATTTTAAAATATTTGCAACAAAAGCAACAAATACCAAAATATTTTAATTACTTTGAAGACGAACAAAATGGACAAACACATTATTACTTAGTTCAAGAATATATCGATGGGGAACCTCTGCAAAATCTAATTTTTCAGCAATGGACACAGCCAAGAGTTATTAATTTTCTCCGAGAGATTCTCTCTATTTTAAAATATTTGCATCAAATAAATGTTATTCATCGTGATATCAAACCCCCAAATGTGATGAGAAGGGAGCAAGACAAGAAGTTTGTCTTAATTGACTTTGGTGCTGTCAAACAATTAGATATTAACTACTCATCTCCTCACGAACAGCATACCCAGACAATGATTGGAACTAGTGGATATGCTCCTCCAGAACAAATGGCAGGAAGACCAGGTTTTTACAGTGATATATACGGTTTGGGTATTACGGCAATCCAGCTTTTAACTAAAATACCACCCAAAAATTTAAAACGGGATGAAAAAGACAACATTATCTGGGCTAATGGGCTTGATATAGATAAATCTTTCTCTGCCATTTTAACAAAAATGGTCTACCATAATACTGAACATCGTTATCAGTCTGTAGAAGATGTTCTCAATGATTTGAGTGACTTGACAGCAATCAACGAAGAGGATTTTATCCGTAGTTTATACCAAGGTTCTAATGTAAATACAATTAATCCTTTCAAAATACCGGAATTTCCAACTATCAGTCAAAGTGCTAATAATTTCAATACTAAACAACCACCAACATCAACATATAATAATAAGACAACACTAACTAGTTTGTCAGAGTCGAAATTGTGGAAAATTACAATTGTACTGACAGCATTAGGCGCGATCGCATTATTGATAGAATTTATTCATCCATTTATTAGACCTATATATTATTCTTATCAAGGTAATCGTTTACTTGATATACGTCAACCAGAGAAAGCTCTTGAACAATTTCAAAACCTGATAGCAATTAATCCCAACTCTGCCACAGCTTGGAAAGGAAGAGGTGATGCTTATTTAAGTGTAGGTCGCGATTTACAAGCTTTAGAATCTTATAATAAGTCGCTATTTTTTGAACCTAAGGATCCAAAAACCTTAAATAATAAAGGGAAAGTGCTATATAAGTTACGTAAATATAAAGAAGCTTTAGAAATACATGAAAAGGTACTTGAAATTAACCCTAATAATCCGGAAGCTTGGAGTGGCAAAGGTTTAGCCTATATTGGCTTGAATAAGTACAAAGAAGCAAACGATTCCCTTGAAAAACTCAAGCAAATCAATCTTGGTGAACCAAGTGTTTGGCAGCAAATAGGTTTGGTTACAGAACTTTTGCAAGGACCACAAGCTGCAAAGACATCCTATGAAGAAGCAGTGTTATCTTACGACGATCTTCTCAGAACAAAGCCAAGCGATGTAGTTGCTTTGACAGACAGAGGATCTGTCTTACTAAAATTAAACCGTCTTCCAGAAGCGCTTGATTCTTTTGAAAAGGCTCTAAAAATTGACAATAATTTTTATGAAGCTTTACTTGGTAAAGGTAATGCGCTGGGTGGTTTAGGAAAACCTCAAGAAGCACTTTTCGCTTTTAATCGAGCTAGTGAAATTCGTCCGCTAGATTATCAAGTATGGTTTACGCGAGGAAGTTTGCTGGCACAATATATGAAAGACTATAACGAAGCTTTAAAATCCTTTGAAAAAGCAATTGAACGCAGATATGACTCATATGATGCTTGGGTGAACAAAGGAACGGTGCTGTTAGAGCTAAACCGTTACGATGAGGCTTTGGTTGCTTTTGATAAAGCCAAAGACCTTCAACCGAAAGATCGTTATGTCTGGGCTAACCGAGGATATGCCTTACAGAAATTGGGAAGAACTCAAGAAGCACGCAATTCTTATAACAAAGCTGTTGAACTTGGACTCCCTCGTGAAGAGTTAAACATGAGCAAATAATAAAACATTATATCATGTCTGCTTAATTACTTGCAATAGACATCTCCGGAGTCATACGTAGAGACGTAGCAATGCTACGTCTCTTGGGGTTCGGGCAACGCATAATTAATTTATGGAGACGTCTAATGTAAAGACGTTCCACTGGAACGTCTCTACAATAGGTTGAATTTAAGGATAAAGTCCCCTGTCACTGAGCGCTTGCGCTACACGACCAACCCCCAAGGTGTAAGCTGCTAACCTGAGAGGAATTTGTCGCACCTTGGATTGTTGAATCACTCTTACGTAAGCTTGCACCATCAACTGTTCCATTTCCCGGTTCACACGTTCCTCATCCCAAAATAGGTAAGAAAGACCTTGTACCCACTCCAAATAACTCACCACAACACCGCCCGCATTCGCTAAAATATCCGGTAAGACGGTTACTCCCCGCGCTTCTAGCAATCGATCCGCTTCAAGCGTCACAGGACCATTAGCCGCTTCTGCAACAATCTCCGCTTGGATTTGATTGACATTTTTTTCAGTAATTTGATTTTCCAAAGCCGCTGGGATTAACACCTCACAAGGTAAAGTTAGTAACTCATCATTGCTAATTGGTGATGCTTGGGGGAAACCAACAAGACTTTTACCGTTCTTAGCAGCATAAGCTATCATTGCAGGGATATCAAGACCAGTTTGGGAAAAAACTCCTCCTGAACCTGTGGAAACGGCGATAACTTTCGCTCCCGCTTCGTGTAGCAATAAAGCTGCTGCACTACCTACGTTACCAAAACCTTGAATTACTATCCGCGCATTGGTTAGGGATTTCGAGCGATCGCCTAACGCCTCACGTACTACAATCATGACACCGCGTCCGGTTGCCATTTCCCGTCCCAGCGAACCACCAATCGAAAGCGGTTTACCAGTCACAACTCCAGGCACAGCATGACCAACATTTACAGAGTAGGTATCCATCATCCAAGCCATCTCACGGGCTGAAGTACCCATGTCTGGTGCAGGTATATCTACACTCGGACCGATATCTTTAATTAACTCGCTCATGTAACGTCGGGTAATTCGTTCTAATTCACCGACGCTGTAGCGTTTTGGATCTATTGCAATACCTCCCTTAGCACCACCGTAGGGAATACCTAGCAACGCACATTTCCAGGTCATTAACATTGCCAGTGCTGACACCTCCCGCAATGTTACCGCCGGATGGTAGCGAATGCCACCTTTATAAGGTCCCAAAATATCGCAGTGCTGCACCCGATGTCCAGCTAAAACTTGCACTTCACCATTATCCCGTTTTACAGGAATGGAAACTGTGACTATCTTACGTGGGTGGCTAAGTATTTCCAACAGACCTGGATCTAAATTTAATTCTTTCGCTGCTGCCTCTAAATAACTACAGGCTTGGTCAAATGGGCAAATGTGCCCAGGTGTTGCACTTGAGTGCGATCTGAGGGGTGTTGAAACCATAAAATCTTCTCCTAATCGCGGTATCTACGCGAACCGGATATATATGATATGGCTAGCTTATCCTTTTTTTTCTCAAAAATCTATATTTTGTAACTTTAGTTACAGTTTTTTGAGATAATTTAGAATAGCGCAGTAAATGTAGAAACGTCATATCATTTCACGAAAACTTTGATACAAATGAATTTTGTAGAGACGCGATCGAATGAAATTTCTACATGAATAGACACAGAGAAGGAAAACATGTAGAGACCTAGCACGGAGCTAGGTCTCTAGGGGTTTCAGATAACGCATAATTAGTTTCCACTTTCTATGTCTAATGTTTTGACTATTTCGCTTTGGGAGTCAGCAGCCTGCAACCAGCTGAGGAATGGCAATGGCAAAAGGTTACTAAGATTAGCAATGACTATTAGCAGCCACATAGCATCGAAGTTTGTCTCGGTAATGCCTAGCTGATGCATCAGTATTGCCCCTAATTCGTGGGAAAGCAGTCCGGCTAAGTTTGTGATCGACATCAAGACGGCAAACAATGTCGCTTCCACTCCTGGGGGACACAGCCTCGCTGCTAGCACCAATACTGGCATATAAGCAATTTGCCCCATCACTTTGATGATGAGATTATCACCGATACTAAACCAGTGGTCATCTATACCCAAAGCCCGATTTGTGTGAGTTACCAGCAGCAGCATTGTCATTCCCAAAACTGTGGAAATAACGGTACTCCAACCAAAGATGATGCGAAACGGAACGCTTTTCAGGAAACGCTGAAAAATCCAGATACCAATTAGTGAAGCAATACTTGTCACCAAACGCACTCGTCCTAAAAATTCTGGTTGAAAGTGTAGTTCGTTGGTAGTGAAAAAGAAAAAGGCTGAATCAGCGTTTGGCATTGCTAGCAAGATGAAGAGAAAAGCTGTTGGTAGCCAAATCGCTTTTTGAGAAACGGCTTTGCGTAATTGCTTTAATTGATGCTTGATTGTTGGGGAGTTGCTGCTATTGTTATCTTCCTTGGTGAGGCAGTCGTCGTCTTGGACGGCAGCTTTCACCTGGGAGCTTTCCCCAGAAACCTGCTTTCGCTTTGGGTCGATGGGGAACTGCCTCTCTCCTTGGGTTTTATTTACGGGTGTTTCTGCAATCAACCAAGCTACCCCGGAAACGATGAGGGGAAATGAGGCTGTAATCAAAAATATATGGCGGGTAGTGAAATGCTCTAAAAGCATTCCGCTAAAGTAAGCTGTGATCAAGCCGCCTAAGGCTACAGTACCCCAGGTAAGGGATTGTAGGGAACCTGCTGCTGCTTGAGATTCTCCTCTAGCGCGTTCGACAACCAGTGAGTCAACTATGACATCACTGACGGCGCTAGATAAAGAAGTAAGAGCGATCGCTAATGTAGCTGCCCAGGTCGTGTGAACAATTGTTGCGAGGCTGACCCAAGAAATTGTTCCGAGTATCCCCGATAAAATCAAGTATGGACGCCGTCGATAGCCAAAAATTGGCAACCCATCGGAAATAAAGCCAAATACGGGTTTGATAACCCAAGGTAACATGACAATGCCCATTAATGCTGCAACCTGAGCGGGACTCAGGAACAGTTCATCTTTGAGGAAAAAGCTGATGGCTAAACGTGCCAAGCCTAAGATTCCTTCGACTAAGTAAACAGTAAGAATGGCAAGTAATTCGACAGAGGGTTTGTTGCCAAAGAAAATTTTTTCTGTTACTGAGTCTTTTACCTTGGACAAGCCAGAGGAGGAAATCAGCATTTGGTAAATAAATTTTAACTTTTATGGACTTTTATTATGATATCGATTTTCCTAAAAGCGCAATCCCTTGTTCTGCTGCTTTTGGGATCAAAAAAGGCTGTTCGATAAAAATGCATCACCGGAGTATGGCGATCGCCGCATTCTGTCCCCCAAACCCAAAACTCAAACATAACACCCGCCGAATTTCAGCTTCACGCGCTGTCGTGACGAAATCTAAATCAAACTCAGCCTCTTTCAATCCTACACAAGGCGGTAAAATTTGATTTTTTAATGCCAAAAGTGAAAAAGCCACACCCAAGGCTCCCGATGCTCCTAAAGTATGACCTGTAGCGCCTTTACTAGAACTAACTGCCACCTTTTGAGGAAATAACCGCTGTATGACCATACCTTCTATCTGGTCATTCATCTGAGTACCTGTACCGTGAGCATGAATGTAATCAATATCTGAGAAGGTCAAGTGACTGCGTTCTAAACATTGCTTTACACAAGCGATCGCACTTCTACCTTCAGGCTCAGGTTTATTAGCATGATATGCATCGTTTGTCAAGCCAAAACCGAGAATTTGACCATATATTTTTGCTTGACGCTGTTTTGCTAACTCTGTTGATTCCAAGACAAACACAGCGGCACCTTCACCTAAAACTAAGCCTTCACGGTGTTTATCAAACGGATAAGCTCCAGTTTTCGCGCTTGCACCCATTTGCTGAAACCCAGTTATTGTTAGTGGTGTAATCGGTGCTTCGACGGAGCCGGCAATTACTCGCTGACATTGCCCACTTTGGATGAGTAAAACTGCTTGAGCGATCGCCCAAATTCCTGTAGCACAGGCAGCCATCGGCGCTAAAACGATCCCTGTTGCACCGATTTGTCGCGCTGCGGCGATCGCATTCATATGCGGCAAAGTATCCAACCAAGAAAGAGGAGGGGGGGAGGGGAGGAGGGGGGGATGAGGCAGAAATTTGTCCTCCTTGTCCTCCTTGTCTCCCTTGTCCCCCTTGTCTGTTTGTCTCCCCCTCTCCCTTGCTATCTCTTCCCACGAAGCTTGATGACTGCGACTTGAGCCGATGACAACCCCACAATCAAACAAAGGTGGAACTAAAAGAGCATCTTTCAAAGCTGAATCAACAACCATCTTCGTTAGGGTTCTTAACTCGACTGGTTGCTTACCAATCAAACCTAGAGGACGTGGTTCTAAATCTGGAAATGGTTGATGTAATTTAATTCCAGATTTACCAGCAATTAACTGCTGCCAACTATCCTCTAAGCTTTTACCCAAAGCGGAAACAAGACCAATACCAGTGACAACAACTTCAACCAATTTTGGGGAGTAGGGAGTAGGGAGTAGGGAGTAGGGAGTAGGGAGTGGTTAGTTGTACTTTTTTATAACGCTCCAATTAACCACCAACAACTAACAATCCCAGTCTTTACTTCCCGCCATTTTTCAAGTTTTCTGCACCTTGGGTGACTTTGGCTTCTTCAATGCGATCGCCTTGCTGAATTTTGTTAACTACATCCATTCCTTGGGTGACATTGCCAAATACGGCGTAGCTACCATCTAGAAAGGCGAGATCGGCAAGTGCAAAATAAAACTGGGAGGAAGCAGAGTCTGGTTGTTGCGATCGCGCCATTGCGACTGCACCAAGTTTATGTGTCAAAACAGGCGTTTCAGTAATCGTCTTGCTGTATACAGGCTCTTGGGCACCTTTTGGCTTAATTTCTAAAGGTATAGAGCGCTCAGTTCCAGTTTTTGGGTCAACAAAACCACCTGTTCCCAAAAGTTGTGCTGGTGTCTTCGGGTCTTTACTTTTAGGATCGCCTCCTTGAGCCACAAACGGTTGCGGTTGGCGCACTACTCTATGGAAAGATAACCCATCATAAACACCCCGTTGCACCAAATCGATAAAGTTACCAGCGGTAATTGGGGCGTTTGTGCCGTCTACTTCGATAGTAATCGGCGAACCTTTTACGGTCATCACCACAGTAGCCTTACCTTCGAGTTTTGGTAAATCTTTCATTCCGGGGATACTCTCACTATTTGTACTTTGAGATACAGAACTTGCCTCTGTAGTCGTCTTGGTGCTTGCTTCTGTAGCTGCTGAGGTCGCTGTGGAGGATGGGGAAGCGTTATTAGAAGCAGCCTGCTGCCCTGAACATCCCCCCAACATCAATCCACCGACAATCACTAGAGCAAGTAAAAACTGTGGAATTTTTAAGCGCATTGTTACTTACAAAAATTTTCGGATAGTTTTCCATTCCAATTTTTCGGTCATGTGGAATGAAAGACTACACACATACTAAGCATACCCGTCAAAATGCGATCTTAAACCACCAGTGCAGCGAGGCACATCATATTTCATAAGTAGTGAGCGCTTCAGCGCTCAAAATGGCACTCAAAGTGCCGACTACAAACAAAATACTCAATAAAACTCTGTCAAACACAGCTTTAAAGTCCTTCTAGTGGAACTTGCAAAAAGCGGGCTAATTCCGCACCTTTAACTTCTAACTCTGTTAGCGATAATGGTTGACCTACCCGTGTTAAGGGAATATCTCGGCGACCTTTAGCTCGCAGGTAAAGAGCGCGACGTGGATTTAGACCCTCTTTGAGATCGACTCGCACAGATTGCACATCTTGTGTTGCAAAGTCAACATGAATGCGACGGTTTTTGCCAGGAAATCCCCAGCGAAAAATTTTAATTTTGCCAGTTTCCCGATCAAACTCGTTGTATCCGCCTCCTACATCCCATAAAATTACTAACCACAGGTATAAGGCTAAAAGAAAGCCAGCAATGGAATATAACCCCATCACCAATCCTTGAGGGACAAATACCAGTTGAGTTGGATCGCTAACTATGAGTAAATTGACTTTGAGGTAACTGGATATCGCTGCCAGCAAAAAGCCTGTGGACCCTAAGGTCACGATAGTTGCCCACAATAAGTTGCTGAAGCGACGAGAACCGAGAACTTTTTGATGCAAAACGTTTGTCGCGGAGCGATCGCCTTTGTTAATGGTTGTTGATGCCGTCATTGAACTGCCTACTTCCGGTAATATCTTCCCTAAAAAAAGTCTGCCATCCCAAGAGGATGTATTGCAAGCAAGTTTTCCGACTCTTTGTTTGAAGATTTCTGAGAAAACCTGTGTCAAATTGTAAAAATTCTGATATTGATATTAATTAAGAGCTTCGTGTTTGATACCTGATTTACTAAGGTGGATCGACGCAAACTCGGCAAGATGTGATAAGTTAAGAATCATTAAGTTACCACAAGCTAAATATAGCAGTAAGTGGTGATTATGAAGGCACAGCTGAGAAATGGCGGTGATTAATTCGCTAGATTCTCAGAATCTCAGCAGCATGTAAGCTAGTGAGAGTGTCAAAAAAACGTTAATTCCTCAAAACGTCAAAAACGTCGCAATTTTAGTAAAAAAGAGGATTTCCTGTAATGACCATCGCAGTAGGACGCGCCCCCAGTAGAGGGTGGTTTGACGTACTAGACGACTGGTTGAAGCGCGATCGCTTTGTATTCGTAGGTTGGTCAGGGATATTATTATTCCCTTGCGCCTTCCTGGCACTAGGCGGTTGGCTAACCGGTACAACATTCGTCACTTCTTGGTACACCCACGGATTAGCCTCATCATACCTGGAAGGCTGTAACTTCTTGACAGTAGCAGTATCAACCCCAGCAAATAGCTTGGGACACTCGTTATTGTTACTGTGGGGACCAGAAGCACAAGGCGACTTCACCCGTTGGTTTCAATTGGGTGGATTGTGGGCATTTGTGGCTTTACACGGAGCCTTTGCTTTGATTGGCTTCATGTTGCGGCAATTTGAAATCGCTCGTTTAGTAGGGATTCGTCCTTACAATGCGATCGCATTTTCTGCCCCGATAGCCGTATTTGTCAGCGTATTTTTGATGTACCCCTTGGGACAATCAAGTTGGTTTTTTGCTCCTAGCTTCGGCGTAGCGGCAATTTTCCGGTTCATCTTGTTTATCCAAGGCTTCCACAACTTTACCCTCAACCCCTTCCACATGATGGGTGTAGCAGGTGTATTGGGTGGAGCATTACTTTGCGCGATTCACGGTGCAACAGTGGAAAATACTCTGTTTGAAGATGGCGACGGTGCAAACACCTTCCGCGCCTTCAACCCAACTCAATCAGAAGAAACCTACTCAATGGTGACAGCAAACCGATTCTGGTCACAGATATTCGGGATTGCTTTCTCCAACAAGCGTTGGCTGCACTTCTTCATGTTGTTTGTCCCAGTCACAGGCTTGTGGATGGCAGCAATTGGAATTGTCGGTTTGGCGCTGAACCTCCGGGCTTATGACTTCGTATCGCAAGAATTGCGTGCGGCAGAAGACCCAGAGTTTGAAACATTCTATACCAAAAACATTTTGCTGAACGAGGGTATCCGCGCTTGGATGGCTCCTCAAGATCAGCCTCACGAACAATTTGTATTCCCTGAAGAGGTACTACCGCGTGGTAACGCTCTCTAAGGATCAATGATGCATTATTAATCTGCATTTAGCATTCATCATTTATCCCCCGCCTTTTTTGGTGGGGGTTTTTTATTTATCGTCAATGTGTTATATTAATTGAAGGTGTAAAAACCCAGAGTGAAATGCTCTGCATTTTTGAAAATAAGACCACTTAGGCAACAAGGAGGTGATGCCCATGATAGAAAGTAGTATACGCATGGGTCATCAGGTTGCAGTTAGCCGGCTGTGTGCCGGGGCTGTTCTCTAAAAGTTAGCCTTAGCTCTGTTGAGAGACTAAGTTAGCTCAAGTAGCAAGGCTCGCTCGGAGTTCCTTCCGGCAGTCTGGTTGCAATCTGAAGACCCGCTAGACCGCCCTGAATTAGGTTATCTAATCTAATTCAGGGCGGATAGTTTTTTAAGGGTGTTTTTTAAGTTTTTTGAGAAATAATGAGAAATTTCTTATCGCCTGGGATGTGTGACAGTTTATGAGGCGATCGCTCCCACCTTGTCAGATGACTCAGAAGTTTTATAATACCAAAGTATAAGGGTATGTTTTTGCATTAAGTTAATCACATGAATTTTTATAGAAAATTAATCAGTTATTAGCTTGGCAAAAACTAGAATTGTAGTAGTGACAATTAAGCCTCATATAAAAGGTTTAAAAAGGATGTCGCATTTTCCGGAATAAGTGCAACAGACAAGGTTATCTATACAAGGTGTGAGGAAAAGAGGAAAGATGTCTAATTTATTGTGGAAATCCTTGGTGGTTAGTCCAGCGGTGTTAGGAGCAACGTTGTTAGTTTCAGCAACAGCGATCGCGGCTCCAAGTACAACCACCCAGAAGGCTATTCAGACAGAAGTATTACAAACTGAAAAACCAGAAATTCTTTCAACAGAAGCATTACAAGCCGACAAACTAGAAGTTCTACCAACAGTAGATAAACTAGAAGCTTCAAAAAATACTTCTAAAGGTATAGTATTCCCAACTGCCGCTACAGAAGTTGCCCAAAAGGCAGATGTAGCTCAAGTACAAAAGAGTACAATATTTTCAACATCTACCGCCACTACAGTTGGTAAAAAGCCACAAGTATTGGCTCAAGTACAACAAGTACAACAACAAACTCAAGTTAACACTTTAGATCAAGTTAACAAGTACAGCAACGAAGGCAAAAACGGTAATTCTCTAGCTCAAGTAACATCGGTTTCTCAGTTTTCCGACGTACAACCGACAGACTGGGCATTCCAAGCGTTGCAGTCCTTGGTTGAGCGCTATGGTTGTATCGCAGGTTATCCAAATGGAACCTATCGCGGCAACCGTGCATTAACCCGTTATGAATTTGCCGCTGGTTTAAATGCTTGTTTGGATCGCGTTAACGAATTGATTGCCACAGCAACAGCTGACTTGGTAACAAAAGAAGATTTGGCGACCTTACAGCGCTTGCAAGAAGAATTTTCCGCAGAACTGGCAACCCTACGCGGACGTGTAGATGCGTTAGAAGCTCGGTCTGCTGAACTAGAGTCAAATCAATTCTCTACTACCACCAAGTTGGTAGGTGAAGCTATCTTCGCCCTCAGTGATGTATTTGGCGATCAAGCTGGCAGCAGAAACAACACTGTATTCCAAGAGCGTGTCCGCTTAGATTTGCAAACCAGCTTCACAGGTAAAGACGTTTTACATACCCGTTTGGCTACTGGTAATGCCGGAAGATTTAACTTAGGTACTGGTGGTATAGATACGAATAGAAACGGAAGGATAGATAACCAAGAGCTTAGTGCCGAAGGTTTTCAAACCTTTAACCTCTCAGGGAATGCTGCCAATAATAATGGTATCGTCCTCGACTGGTTAGCCTATTATGTCCCTGTGGGACCTGCGAGACTTTACGTCTCAGCTACCGGTGGTATTCATAGCGATTATGCTGCTACTGTCAATCCTTACTTTGAGGACTATGACGGGGGTAATGGGGCTTTAACTACATTCGCTTCCGAAAACCCCATCTTCCGGATTGGTGGTGGTGCAGGTGCAGCGCTTAACTTTAACTTTGGTAAAAGTGGTGGTCTGCTCAAACCAAGTGGATTAACTATAGGTTATTTAGGTTCTGAACCAAATAATCCTAGCAACGGTTCAGGTATATTCGAGGGCAACTATGCTGCTCTAGGACAGGTTAATTTTAACTTGGGCGAGCGCGTGGCATTAGCTGCAACCTACGTTCACGGCTACCACGGGGCTGGTAGTGCTTTATTTGATGCAGGTGGATTCCAAGACCAAAGCCTTGGTGTAGTAGGTACTCAACAAGCCAACACTTTAGGTGTTAATCGTGTAACAGGTCAACAAAGCGCATCTTCTAGTAACTCATACGGTCTGTCAGCAGCCATTAGACCTAGCGACAAACTGTCTATCAGTGGCTTTGTCTCTTACCACGAGGTTACAGGCTTTGGTCAAAATGATAATTTTGAAGCTTGGAGCTACGGAGCTGGTCTAGCTTTACCTGACTTTGGTAAGAAGGGCAACGTTTTGGGTATCTTCGGTGGTGCAGAACCTTATGCCTTAGGTCAGAGTGGTCGTAATTCCAGAGATATTCCTTATCACGTTGAAGGTTTCTACAAGTATCGCGTGTCTGATAATGTCTCCATCACCCCTGGTGTGATTTGGCTGACCTCTCCTGGTCAAAATAGCAACAATAGTGATGCCTTTATTGGTACGCTCAGAACAACGTTCACTTTCTAGAACATTGACAATCTGACTACAATTTAAAACCCTATTACTCCCCGCCCTCAAGCGGGGTTTTTTATTCGTAGTCGGCGCTTCAGCGCTGAAGCGCCGACTACAAAGTATCAAACCCTAGTGGAGAACCGGAGTATACTAGAAAAAGTTGGGAGTTATGAGTTATAAGTTCTGAATTATTAACTTATAACTTCTCAAGGGAGCAACGGTTTCTAAACAAGCTTTTTCATAGAGATCCTGGGGATCAAGACTTTCGGCAAAACTTTTCGGCTCCTCTTAAACTTCTAACTCCTAATTCCTAACTCTTAATTTACTTACAGCCTGTGGAACTATCGTGTAAATCAGAATACGGAATTCTTGCCTTATTAGAGTTGGCAACTCATTACCAAAGCGGTGAACCACTCCAAATTCGTACCATTGCGGCACAACAAAATATACCCGATCGCTATTTGGAACAACTGTTAGCAACTTTGAGACGTGGAGGTATAGTCAAAAGCCAACGCGGATCAAAAGGAGGCTATATCCTGTCGCGAGAACCTTGGAAAATAACACTTTTTGAGGTTATGGGATGTTTGGAAGGGTTAGATGTGAGGACGTGTGATCAAGATGTCCAACCCAAAACTACTGTAGACAATGGTGTTATAGAAGATATCTGGCTTGAAGCACGTCAAGCAGCAAATGCAGTTTTACAAAAATACACGCTTCAGGATCTCCGTGAAAAACGAGATGCGAGGCGGCAGTTAGATATAATGTACTACATTTAGTCAATGGTCAATAGTCAATAGGAAAAAACTTTTGACTGTTCACTCTCGACTAAATGCGAAAAAGACAAAGCGCACTAAAACTGACTTAGTGCGAGAATATATTCGTTATATTGAGAAGATAGATGACGTGATTACCGTAGCCGACGAAGCGATCGCCTACCGTCGCCGTTTGGCAAGATATACAAAAGCTATTATCTGGCATTTCCAGTGGCGCATTATATCTAGCAATTCCTGTCGCCCCATGATAAAAAAAATCAAGGGCGTTTAATTGTGATGATTCAAGTCAGTTTTGGAGAGAGGTATTTGAGTCCGCTGTTGTTCCAAGACTTAAATTCATGCATTAACAGCTAACAATAAATTGGAGTAATGGCATCTAATTACTACGAAACTCTTAAAGTAAGTCCGAATGCAAGCCAAGGGGAAATTAAGCAGGCTTATCGCCGCTTAGTGAAATTATTTCATCCGGATACTAATCAACAAACAGCAGACCGCGAGCAAATTATACACATTAATGCAGCATATGAAGTTCTAGGCGACCCACAAAGTCGCCTAAATTATGACCAAAAACTGCGCGACAAGTCCCAAAAATCTCAGGGCGATCGCCAACAGCGGACAGCTGCTGCTCAACAACGTTACAAAGCAGCAAGGCGAACCGGACGCGATATTGATGATCAAATTGAGGCATGGCTGCACCTAGTTTATCAACCAGTCAATCGCTTAGTTAGTGGTATTCTCGATTCTCTAGAAGACCAAATTGATCAACTAGCCGCCGATCCCTTTGATGATGAACTATTAGAAGAATTCCAAGATTACTTAAACACCTGTCGAAATGACCTCAAGCAGGCGCAAATTAGTTTTCGTTCTCTACCGAATCCTCCAAGTTTAGCAAGAGCTGCGGCTCACCTTTACTACAGCCTGAATCGCATCGCCGATGGACTTGACGAGTTAGAATATTTCCCCCTGAACTATGATGAGCATTATCTGCACACCGGGCACGAAATGTTCCGCATCGCCACAGGATTGTACCGTGAAGCGCAAGAATCTATAAATGTATATGTTTAGTCATTGGTGACATGTTAGTAGTTATTTGTTAGTGGGAGCGTGGTTATGGGAGTAAAGAATATCATCGGACTGCTTTACCACTAACAACTAACCATCAACAACTAACAATTAACCACCAACAATTAACAACTAACAATTAACAAAGGAATTAGTTTATCCTGGAAGAGGTGAAAGTTTAATAAATTTTAAATTCTGTTGACAGGATACTCATGCAATGCATTGTTAATCGCCGCGCTCAGTTTTCGGCAAGTCATCGTTATTGGTTGCCAGAACTAAGTGAAGCCGAGAATATTGAGAAATTTGGCGCTTGTTCGCGATTTCCCGGACATGGACATAACTATGTTCTATTTGTCTCCCTAGCTGGGGAATTAGATGAATATGGCATGGTGCTGAATTTGTCTGATGTGAAAGAGGTAATTAAGCAAGAAGTTACAAGCCAACTAGACTTTTCTTATCTCAACGATGTGTGGACAGAATTTCAACAAACTCTGCCCACTACAGAAAATATCGCACGAGTTATTTGGCAGCGGCTAGCACCCCGCTTGCCTGTAGTCCGCGTGCAGTTATTTGAACATCCTGAACTTTGGGCAGATTATATAGGAAACTCAATGGAAGCTTACCTAACTACCAGCATACACTTTAGCGCCGCTCACAGATTGGCTCACCCGAACCTCAGCGACAAAGAGAACGCAGAGATTTACGGTAAATGCGCTCGGACTCACGGTCACGGACACAACTATCATTTAGAAGTTACCGTCAAAGGGGAAATTGACCCGCGCACCGGGATGATTGTAGATTTGGGTGCTTTGAATCAAGCGATAGAAGATTATGTTATTGAGCCATTCGACCACACCTTTTTAAATAAAGATATTGCATACTTTGGCGAAGTAGTCCCCACTGCTGAGAATATCGCACTTTACATTAGTAATTTGTTGCGATCGCCTATTCAAGAATTGGGAGCAAAGCTTTACAAAATTAAACTCATCGAGAGTCCCAATAACTCCTGCGAAATCTACTGCACCGACGACGAGTCAGAATCAAGCTCAACCAGTGCTGTAGAAAATCAGCGAGCTTTAATGCCTGTGTAGCTCATGTCACATATAAATTGAACAATTAGGGTAGACGTAGCAGTGCTACGTCTCTACATTTTTTTCACTTTCTATGTCTAGTTTAAAAATATTGCCGTTGCGCTGAACGTCTTAAATACCGATAAATTAGCCACGCTATCATTGCAAAAATCAGACTTAGCAGGAAGCGGGTAAATATAAACCCCAAAATATCAGGGTAAAAAAGTTGCGACAAACTTAAGGGACCCAGAATTCTTCCCATCAAAAAAAGCCCAAAAATAGCATTTCCACCTATAATCAGGGCAAACAGCACTAAACCCCGTTGCCAGTTACGAAGCTTGGGTGTATACCCAGAAATCAAAGTAATCGGTGGTTTGCTTTGCACTTTTCGCAATAATTGCTCTAATCGCCAAAACATCCATAATAAAAACGGAAACAAAGCATAGCTGAGGAAGCTTAACGGTGCTGGGTAACGCCAAGCACTAGATAGAAAATTAACTAAAGCATGACAAATTACTGAATTTAGCCAAGCGCTGGGAATAACTTTTTTGTATCGAGATAAACGAATGTATGAGCCAATAAATATTCCCAGGGCATAACCCCAAGGAGCAGAGAACAAAGCGTGGACAAGGGTTGCGATCGCACGCTCAAAAATTGTTGCCGTGCCATTGTCAAGGTAAATCCAGTTTTCTTCAGCGGTGAATCCAAGGGCAACAGCTATGGTAAAGAGAAAAACGCTACCGGGTCGTAATTGATACCTGCGTTGAAAATAGCAAGTTGGAACAACAACCGCTGCTAACTTGCAGCCTTCTTCTATTGGACCAATCTCCACAAGTTGCCGCAGGGCAATACCAGGAAGGGATCTATTCATCTGTTGCCAGTCTACAATCGAGTTGGCTACAGTTTCAAAAAGCCATTCTAGGCTCAAAGCGATGAAACCAAATATTGCCCCGATAATAAAGAACAATAGTAGTCGTAGCAAAGATGGGGCAGTGGAGACACGGTAATAGTAGTAGATAAGAAGCAGCAGCGGTGGTATAACCGCATACAGCAGCAGAGATAAATCAGCCACTCAACTGAGCAATTACGGTACGGTGACGGGGAGTGTTACGAGTGATGGTAGGTGCATTAAAACCTGCCGAAATCAGAGTTTGTTCAATGTCTAAGGCAAAATATTCGTCTAAATACGGTTCAGTACTTTTGAGCAGTGTCAAAATGTAAGGTGGCATCTGAGCGTAGATTTCCGATTTAGGATTCATATCCATGATTGCCAAATGTCCACCAGGACGCAGCAGGCGTCGCGCTTCTGCAAAAATATCTTTGGTTGCTGACTGGGGCAATTCGTGGCACATTAGAAAAATTGAGACTAAATCAAATGATGCATCTGATAGTCCAGTTGATTCGGCAGGTGCATGAACCCAATTTATTTTACAACAATTGTGTTGCTGTTCTCGGTAGTGGGCAACGGCTAAAAAGTAGGGAGATAAGTCTAAGCCTGTGATTTTGGCTTGGGGATAAATCTTTTGGAGGGCAAAGGTACTCAAACCCACACTGCAACCCATGTCTAGGATGTCTTGGGGTTCATGGGGAATTTGTGAAGAGAGGATATCGTGGTAACTTTGACGCAATTTTGGATCGCCTTGGGCTTCAGCATCCTGCCATATTTTCGAGTGGACAGCGATCGCAGCGGGTTCTACTTCAAAAGCCGCTTGCCAGCTTAAATTTCCGGTTTCGTAAGCGTGGAATGAGGTGAGGTAGTATTCTGGGTAAGAAAGCTGGGGATTTTGGACTTCAGCTAAATCACTTTCCCAATTACGCGCTTTTAGTGTCTCTACTTCTTTTAACCAAGATACACCCATTTTTTCAGAGCGTTTGATCATCATTTGTCTGGCTTGGTGTTTGGCTAGGCTGTATAGCGGCTTAATTCCTAGGATACGATTTACCAAACGGGAGGTTAAGTCAGGAGAAGTTTTTACAGCAGCTGTCATAATTTAAATTTGGTTTAACTATTTTTCTACTTTAGGCATGATAAAAGTCTATTTACCATAATGACAATCCGTAATGGGAAGGGGGGAGATGGGGAGGAGGGGACTGCGTGATCAAGGGGGACAAGGGGGACAAGGGGGACTGCGTGATCAAGGGGGATAAATGCCCAATGCCCAATGCCCAATGCCCTATGCCCAATTCGCTATTTCCCGGTTTTTGGTTTAAGTGCTAACAACATTTCTATTTGAGAGGTGGATTTGTCGAGACTGGTAGCAGTTACACCGAGTCCGCGAATGGAACTTAGGATGGCAGCAACTTCTGGGGGAATGGCTTGACCGAGGATGGCATAACGATTTACAAGAGAAACGGTTTTATCCATATCTACGTAGAGGAAGCCACCGTTAGGTTTTTGTAAAGAACTGGTGACGGCTTTAAAGTTGTCGCTGTTGTCGAGAGATTGATTTTTGGGGTCGGCGATCGCCTGAGCGATGGGACCACCTAACGCCACAAATATGGTATCTTGATCTAACCAACCATGTGCTAACAATGCACCTTGTTGGGGAATTTGCCATTCAGTTATATCTTTACCGCCGATATTTCTTTGGGCAACCTTGATTTTTTGGGTTTTAGCCAAATTATCTAGTTTGCTGAAGCTGGATTCAGCGGTTTTGCGATCGCTTGTGTCAAATACAAATGCTCCACCAACACCAAGTTGCGCTAATATACCTTGATTGGAAGGAATCGCTGCAAAACCAAATTCCCCATTCATCCAGCCAAAAATATCTTTATCTAAGTCAAAATTTACTGCTTTGAGCTGTCCACGTGCTTGTTCGACTACTTGCTTAAATTCTGGATAATCTTTTGATTGTTCGACTACTGCTGACCACCAACTGCTGATCCCTTGTCCGTTAATTAGGGCTAAAGTATCACTGGGAAAGTTTGCTACTATTTTCGCGCTCGTGTTTTGATACTGAAATTTGCTGAGTTGCGGATCTAAATTGGCGATCGCTTTCATCCGCACTCCCCCATCATCAATCCCAATATCCGCTACCATCGATTTCACCTGCTTCAACTGCTTCAGCGTTTGTGGAGCTATTGTAGTTTGCGAATTTGTCGCTATTAATTGCTGTACCATTCCCCCATAGTCTGGTACGTAAATTCGTGCTACAGTATTTTTGACATCTAAATTTGTCGTAAAAACGTTATTTGCGCCTGGTTTACTGGCAAAAGATGGTTGTCCTTTATACGTATCAATGGAATTTTCTACAGTTTGCTTTTCCGGAGCAAGTACCACATAAGTATTATTTAAAACTGCACTATAAGAGGGTTTACCCTTACCTGTAGTTTCGGTAATTTTCTCTCCTTTATAGTCAATTTCCTTTGTAGTTACGCCTTTTTCTTGCTTTAATTTTTTCCCAAAATTTAAAGCAGCGAGTTTGTCCTTAATTCCCACCACCATCAAAATATTCGGTTCTCGTGTCGCTGGGGGAGTATTTGGAGTTGGGTTAGCTGGAGTTGATGGTAGCACAGCAATCATCACACCACCAACCCAAGGCTTTAAATCTTTTTCATAAGAAATATTACTTTCTGTGAGCAAATCTTTATTTAAGCTATCCAGACCTTTTGCGACTATTTTTTGTGCTTCTGGTGTGCCAAATTGTTGTAATTTAGCCCAAGCTTGAGGGTCGGTAGATATATAAGTTGCAATAAATGCCCCAGAAGGAACTATCTTAGCACTTGCCAAAGCGTCTGAACTATTGCCAGACGGGCCTTTTAGATACATATAAGCCGCTATACTTCCTGTCACAATTACAGCAGCGCTAATCCCAGGAATTAAAAATTTTGATTTAGTTTCGGGCATTGATGTTATCCTATTTTCCTCAAATTGTTACTGAGGCTTGTACAAGCGTCATGGTGGAGTTTGCTGATTTCTTGTTCTTTTGCACAAATGTAGCGTTATTTACTAGGGACTTTAGTAATACAAAGAACTCATTGTTTGGAAATTCCTCCAAGAATTACTTCAATGGGATGAGGAATGAATCCGTAAATGGTATGTTGTTAATTCCCAACTGCAAGCGATCGCGCTCTGGTCAGCTATTCTCAGCTATAGAAACGCTTTTCTAGTATTGACACTCCAGTCAAGCGATGGAAGCGTCAAGCGCTGTTAATCAAGTGTCAAAGGGGTGCGATCGCGCAAGCAGGTGGATTTATTGAAGACAGATACCAGAGGGAAACCTTCTTGTGGAACTGTCCTCCTTAACTAACGACCTAGCTGTGTTAATTTGGGCAAAAAACACTTCTATCGCTATTTGTCTTACCTAGATTCAGTAAAAGTTTTCGTATCCGTTCAAGGTTAGTAAGTATCAATGTCGCAGTTTTCTTTTGAAGCCGAGAATAATCACCACAGATCTTTTGAGTTACCAGGTGCCAAACCACACTATAACCCCGATCGCCCAGGACAGGTAGAGCATATTTATCTAGACCTCAGCTTGGATATTCCGAACCAAAGTTACCAAGGTACTTGTACCATTCGCTTATTACCGATTTGCAATGGTGTCGATCGCTTGACTTTGGATGCGGTAAATTTGAACATTAAGTCTGTCGAAGTCAACCAGGTGTCATCCAAGTTCGACTGCGATGGAGAACAGCTTTTTATTCAGCTTTCTCAACCGACGCAAGTTGGAGTAAAATTGCTTCTGGCGATCGCCTACTCTGTGGAAAAACCCCAACGCGGTATTTACTTTATTCAACCTGACAAACATTACCCTGACAAACCTATTCAAGTCTGGACTCAAGGAGAAGACGAAGATTCACGTTTCTGGTTTCCCTGCTTTGACTATCCAGGACAACTGTCTTCGAGTGAAATCAAAGTCCGAGTACCCAAAAAGTTTGTAGCTATTTCCAACGGCGAACTGATTGACACCACAGAAGACGGCGATGATAAAATATACCACTGGTTACAGCAACAAGTTCATCCTACCTATTTAATGACTTTGGCTGTAGGCAACTTTGCGGCAATTTGCGATGAGTGGCAAGGCAAACCCGTCACCTACTATGTAGAAAAGGGACGGGAGGAAGATGCTAAACGTAGTATGGGCAAGACTCCGCGCATGATGGAGTTTTTAAGCGAAAAATATGGTTATACTTATGCTTTCCCCAACTACGATCAAGTATGCGTTGATGATTTTATCTTTGGTGGGATGGAAAACACATCCACCACGCTGTTAACTGATAGATGTTTGCTGGATGAACGCGCTGCATTAGATAACCGCAATACCGAAAGTTTAGTTGTCCACGAACTCGCACATCAATGGTTTGGCGATTTGGTGGTGATAAAACATTGGTCACACGCTTGGGTGAAGGAGGGAATGGCTTCTTATTCTGAGGTGATGTGGACAGAACATGAATATGGGGACCAAGAAGCTGCATATTATCGGTTACTGGAAGCACGTAGTTATTTAGCTGAAGATGCATCCCGTTACCGGCGTCCGATGGTGACACACGTTTACCGAGAAGCGATCGAACTTTTTGATCGCCACATATATCAAAAAGGTTCTTGTGTTTATCACATGATTCGCGCAGAATTAGGCGAAGAACTATTTTGGCAAGCAATTGGGACGTTTGTCCGGGATAATGCCCACAAAACTGTCGAAACAATCGACTTACTAAGGGCGATTGAAAAAGCTACTGGACGCAATCTGACGTTTTTGTTTGACCAGTATGTTTATCGCGGTGGTCATCCTGATTTTAAAGTCGCTTACTCTTGGGATCGAGATGCAAAGCTGGCGAAAGTCACAGTTACCCAAAATCAATTTACCACAGAAAGTAATGGTAATAATTTATTTGATTTGAAAATCCCCATCGGTTTTGGTTATACGTCAGAAGAAGTTAGGAGTGAGGAGTCAGGTAGAGACGTTCCGGCGGAACGTCTTTACGGAGATTCAACGATAAGTCCTACAGACGCGATTAATCGCGTCTCTACTCCTAACTTGAAAATCTTTACAGTGCGTGTAAATGAACGCGAACAAAGCTTTTATTTTCCACTTACAGAGAAACCAAACTTTATTAGCTTCGATGTCGGGAACAATTATCTGAAAACTGTGTCTCTAGAGTATCCGGTATCGGAGTTAAAAGCACAGATGGAATTTGATCCAAATCCTATCTCCCGTATATATGCAGCCGAAGCTTTGGCGAAAAAAGGAGGTTTAGAAGCGGTAAATGCTTTGTCTGCTGCGTTACAAAATGACTCCTTTTGGGGTGTACGTGTGGAAGTAGCAAAGAAACTAGCTGAGATTAGGCTAGATCAGGCAATCGTAGCCTTAGTTGTTGGATTAAAAGATGCAAATTCTTTCGTGCGGCGATCTGTGGCGGAAGCACTTGGTACAATCAAGACGAATGAAAGCTTTAAGGCTTTAAAACAGCTTTTACAGGATGGCGATCCTAGTTATTATGTAGAGGCAATGGCAGCTTGCTCAATTGGTGCGATCGCTTCTGCTTCCTTGGATGACAAACCCAAGGAAGAAAAGGTACTAAAGCTGCTAAAATCAGTTTTGACAGAAAAAGCAGGTTGGAATGAAGTTGTTCGCAGTGGTGCTCTAGCTGGTTTAGCTGAACTCAAAACTTCTGAAGCCGCTTTAAATTTAATTCTCGAATACACCAAAATCGGTATACCGCAACCCTTGCGTTTATCGGCGATTCGTGCATTGGGAAAAATTTCACTCGCTCAAAGTGCCCCCAACTTAGAAGCGATTTTAAATAGATTGGCAACGCTAGCTAAAGAAAGCTTCTTTTTAACGCAAGTTGCAGTGGTTGTGGCACTGGGACAAATGGAAACTCCCAAAGCAATCTCGATTTTGCGATCGCTTGCCGATCAAACAGCTGATGGACGTGTCCGTCGTTATGCTGAAGAAGAAATGACCAAAGTAGGTCTTCATATTGGCACAGAAGGAACTCTGCGTCAATTACGCTCAGAACTCGACCAAGTAAAACAACAAAATCAAGAACTCAAAAGCCGCTTGGAAAATTTAGAAGCCAAATCCAAGCTGTAATAGATGCATCATCTGTTGTCATTCAGGTGCGTTAGGTATTATTGCCTAATGCACCAAGACATCCACCCAACAAGCGGCAAATTTCGGCTTATTACCCTTTTTAATTGGGTGCAATATGTCATTTAGGAATACCGATTCTCATGAGAACAGCGATCGTTTTATTTATAGCTGACTGCAATTTTTTTCTTCTTCAAAAGTTATTGCTCAAAAGCCGTTCATATTGTCGTTTCCGTTAAATTTATCACTTTGGAACGCGATTTTAGTTAATTAAACTTTTTGCGAAAGTTAAGTTTTTGTTAATTTACCGACAGAAGCGCACAAAATTTTAACAGACATAACATAGGTATGCATATTTTGAAAGATGATAATTTTCCTTTGATAGTGTTTGGCTGCATTTTAATATCTTCTATTCTAGTTTTGGGAAGATATGCTGTTAGTTGCTATTCACTTCCTCAGCGGCAAATTATCAGATAATATGCATGAGGCTGTTGTAAATTTTCCAGTCTAGATTACCATTCATCCTAGGCTCAATTGCTTATATTCAAAGCCTTACAGCTTTTCGGCACATCATAGTTAAGCATCTTTTCACCACCTAAAAGCAAGCACTCGCTGGAAGTGCATCTTCAGAATTCACCCTCCGCAGATAAAAACTAATTGCAACTTTCGAGGGTGAATTTTTCTAGAATTTAGAGTTGGGGAACCATGACTAAGTTAAGTCAAGCATTTTGCTATTAATTTATAAAACTTGGCAAATTTTTGTGTTCTTCCATACCATTTTCCGAAGTTCAACAAATTAAACAAGGAGATCGAAAAATTACTCTGCTAGCATTTAATTCATTTAGGTAAAAAAATATTACCTCAGAGATACTACGAAGTGAAGATGAAACCATATATAGTAAAAATTACACGTACTTGAAGATTTTGTGTTAAAACTTATATTAGTGTTTACACAAGTTGTCCAGGGTTGTAGTAATGCGTAAACCAGTTCTCACAATTTTTTACCAGTTCAATCCTTGGAGCACTACTATCGGAGGCATTCAGACCCTAATAAACATATTTATCAAGTACGCACCTCCAGAATTTGCGGTACGACTCGTAGGAACAGCAAACGATAAAACCCAGCCTATTCTCAAATGGCAATCAGCCGAATTTGCCGGGAAAGAAATTAGTTTTCTCCCTCTATTTTCTCTGAAAAATGATAATGTTAGAAGTTTGATCCCGACGACAGTAAAGTATACAGCAGCGCTTTTAGGGCAATGCTTTGAGTCAGATTTTATGCATTTTCATCGGCTAGAGCCAACCTTAGCAGCCCTGAATTGGCAAGGAGAAAAAACTTTATTCATCCACAATGATATTCACACGCAAATGCAAACTGTGCGTGATAAAAAGGCAATTCTTTGGCGGAGATTTCCCGCAGCATATTTCGCTGTAGAGAGTTTATTAGTGCCTCAGTTTAGCCAAATTCTTTCATGCAATACCGATGCGGTAAAACATTATAAAGAGCGTTACAAGAGTGTTAGCGATCGCGTTGCATACATTAAAAACTCCTATGATAACGAGCTTTTTTATCCCTTGAACCAGGAAGAGAAAGAAGTAGAAAAACGCGAACTAGCCCAAAAGCTAGGTTTACCGGATGATACACGTTTTGTGCTGTTTGCGGGTCGTCTGCATCCGCAGAAAGATCCAACATTGTTAGTACGTGCAATTGCAGCCTTAAACGATCCTTGTGTTCACCTACTGATAGCGGGTGATGGAGAGTTAGCAGCTCAAGTTCGCACAGAAATTGATACCTCAGGTTTAACAGGTCGAGTAACAATGCTTGGGGCTGTACCAATTGCACAACTGGCACAGTTGCATCGGATTTGTAACGTTTTTGTGCTGAGTAGCGCTTATGAAGGTCTACCTTTGGTCGTGCTAGAAGCGCTAGCTAGCGGAACCCCAGTAGTCACAACAGAATGTGGCGAAACCCCGAAATTGCTAACTTCTAACAGTGGAATTGTTTGTAGGCAACGCACAAGCGAGTGTATCGCTGATGCCTTACGCAAGGTACTACAGCATCCAGAAGATTATCCAATTGAATCTTGTGTCGAGACTGCACAACCCTATGCAGCCCGCACGGTTGTTCGAGATATCTACAGTGAAATGTTAAATCGTTGGGAACAGCGAGTAACTTTTGCTGTTAAAGTCTAAACATGAAAAATGGGGTTAACCCAAATACAAGAACCACCGAGCATTCGTTTTAGCAACTCCTTTCAGCAGCCATGCAAAAAGAGTGAGAGCACAAAAAATAGCGCCTAATCGTGCTTTCCTGGTGTAAGATTTAAGACCAATCAAATTCTGTGTATCAGATTGTACACTACCTCCAGAAAACAAGTGATAAATATGAAAATAGCTGTAATTGGTGCAAAAGGTCTTCCTCCGAAACAAGGTGGTATAGAGCATTACTGTGCAGAAGTCTATCCACGCATGGTTGCACAGGGACACAGTGTGGATTTATTTGCCCGCTCCTCTTACACTGAGTCTTCCTGGGTTGAGAATTATGAGTACAAAGGCGTGCGAGTTATTTCTCTACCAGGTGGACACTTAAGAGGAGTAGATGCATTTATTACCTCAGGACTGGGAGCGATCGCTGCCACTGGCAAAAAATATGATATCGTTCATTTTCATGCTTTAGGTCCATCTTTATTTACTTGCTTACCCAGCATCGCCACCGAAGCAAAAGTAATTGTCACCTGTCAGGGGTTAGATTGGCAACGTGCGAAATGGGGTAATTTTTCAACTCGGCTGATTCAGCTAGGTGAAAAAGCCGCAGTCCGCTTCGCCGACGGCTTTATAGTTGTATCAGACGCACTGAAAAAGTACTTTTGGCAAACTTACAATCGCGAAACAATATACATCCCTAACGCTCCTGCCAGCTACGCTGATTCTGACCCGAATTTTCAATACGGCAGTGATTTGGGTTTGGAACGGGGACGCTATATTATATTTTTGGGCAGAGTTGTACCCGAAAAATGTCCCGACTTGCTGGTTGAAGCCTTTTCTGCTCTCCAACCGAAAGGGTGGAAATTAGTATTAGCAGGTGGTGTCAGCGATACCAAAACCTTCACTGCAAATTTATTAGAAAAAGTAGCAAGCGATCGCAATATCATCTTTGCTGGAGAACTCAGAGGTTCTCGACTCGCAGAAATTGTCCGAGGGGCTGGATTATTTGTTCTGCCTTCTAACTTAGAAGGACTACCTTTAGCAATGCTAGAAGCCATGCGCGAAGGTATTCCCGTACTAGCAAGCGACATTCCACCGCACCAACAATTAATTAATCACGGACGGGGAATGCTTTTTGAAGCTGGAAACGTGAAATCCTGCATTAAATCTTTAGATTGGGCAGTTAATCACCCCCAAGAACTCGCAGTCATGGCTAAAAATGCCCAAAAGCACATAGAAAACAACTACAGTTGGGATGGCATTACCTCTGAAACATTAAAACTATACACCACACTGTTGAAATCGCCTGCACCAGTAGAAACAGCCGCTATTTCGCCGCAAAAAAGCGGGCTGGCTGAGGCGATCGGCAAAAAATAACATTTGTTTAAGTTGTTAGGTGCTTTACCAATTTGTGAGAAATGATCAATCACCAATGAAACAAGGTTTTGTGCGATGGAGAAGGGTATATCCTCATTATTAGCAGTTTTCAAGCGGCGTGCATTGCCCGCATTCGTGACATTCACGGCAGTAATTGGTGGGGCTTTTGCTTACCTCAACGTTACCCCGCGTTTGTATGAAGCATCAGCGCGACTGATACAGGACGATAGAAGGGTCAGCGTTTCTGAATTGGGTCGCGACTTGACCCAGGTGTCTTCGGGTGCCCCTGGTGGTCCGAGTCCCCTAGCTAACCAAGCCGAATTAGTCAAATCGCAACGTGTTTTGTCACAAGCGATCGCTCTGGCTTCTCTCAAATCCACAACCAAAATCACATCCGAAGAACTCAAGAAAAAATTGGGTGTGAAAATCGTTCCCGCTACCAACATTCTGGAACTGAGCTACAAATCGAAAGATCCCGAACTTGCAGCCCAATTGCTGAATGCCGTATCGATAGCAATGATTGAGGAAAATACGAAAACAATCAGTTCGGAAGCGACCAAAGTACGGGAATTTTTACAAAATAGCGAAATCCCGAACGCACGTAAGCGCTTGCGAGCAGCTGAAGATCGTGAAAGCCAGTATAGACATATCAGCGGGATTATCTCTTTTGAAGAGCAAACTAAAAGCGCAGTTGAGAGTTTAGCCACTTTAGAAGACCAAGAACGCAGTCTGACATCTCAACTGCAAGAAGCAAAAGGACGGGATGCATCTTTGCGGCAAATCACCGACGCTAAAAGCCTAGATAAAGCTTACGCATCTGTACGCGGTGGACAAGATGAACAATTAAAAACTTTACGCGCTAAGTTAACAGAGTTAAATACAAAGTTAATTGAAGCGCGTTTGCGTTTAACAGAAAACCACCCAACTGTAATCGCGCTGTTTCAGCAACGAGATCAGGTCAATAAATTGTACACAGAGCAACTTGCTAGCGTGTCGCCGGCAAATTCATCCGTTGCGACAAACACTGTTGCCGGCGATCAAATTAGTCAAGACTTGACTTCTAAATTTCTTGCCAATGAGACAGAGCGATCGGCAATTGAAAATAAGCTTAAGACAGTAAAAGCTCAAAGAACTCAACTGCAAATTAGCCTCACAAAGCTACCGATTCAACAGCAACCCCTCATTGCACTAACCCGCGAACGGGAAGACGCTACTGCCTCGTTAAAATCGCTACAAAGCAAACTAGAGGAAGCACGCATCACTGAAGCTCAAAAGGTTAGCAATCTCCGCTTGATTGAAGCCGCGAAAGCACCGACAATCGCCTCTTCACCCAAACGTTCAGCAGTGCTGGCGCTAGCCACAGTGTTCGGAACTGTTTTAGGTACTGGTGTGATGTTGCTTCTAGAAGTGATGGATAACACCTTAAAAGATGCCTCCGAAGCCGAGGAACTACTGAACCTACCCTTACTTGGAGTGTTGCCGCGTCTGCCTGCTAAAACTCTCGTTCTAGAGCCAGCCGATCGCTTTTTAGATGATATCAGCTTAGTTGAGCCTTACCGAACGCTCCTGAAAACCTTGGAGTTTCGCAGTCGCGATAAGGTGCAGATTATTGTTGTCAGCAGCGCACTTTCTGGGGAAGGTAAGTCAATAGTCGCATCGCACCTAGCCGCCATTTCCGCCATGTTATCTCGGCGGACATTAATTATAGATGCAGATTTGCGTCGCCCGATGCAGCATACACTATTTAACTTAGCGCCGACGCCGGGAATTACAGATGTAATTGAGAAGCGCAGAAGCCTAAATCAAGCGGTGCAGCCGACAGATGTTGAAAATTTGCATGTGTTAACTGGTGGGGAATTCCACGGACGTCCCTCGCAGTTATTAGAGTCACCGACGATGAAGTCTTTGGTCGCAGAAGCAGCGGCGAGTTACGATTTAGTAATTATAGATACAGCACCCATCAGTGCTTGTGCAGATGCCGCTACATTGGCACGACAGAGTGATGGAATCATGCTGGTAACACGTCCTAACATCACCATCAAAGAAGTACTGCAAAGAGCGGTATCAGAATTAGAAAATAATCAGATACCAGTACTTGGAGTTGTGGTCAATGGAATGACACAGCAGACAGAAAAGTATTTCCGCTATCCAGTTGATGGTTATCGACCGGTAGAAGGGCGATCGCCAAAGCGTTTAACCGCAGTCAAAGGTGGTCGGAAAAATTATGACAACGGTTAGAGGTACTAAGAATGCTGAATAATCAAGGTTCAAGACGTGGTTTGCGTCTGATGCTATTGATTAGCTTCCTGGGCGCCGCAACTGGTGTAGTTGTGGGCTTCGCAGCAGGTGCTCAACCCTTTTATCTGGGTGTCGCTTTCGGAGGTATCGCAGCAATTATCTGCTTTTTTTCCTTCTTTGAGCAAACTGTACTCGGTTTATTAATCTTGCGATCGGCTTTAGATCCGTTTTCTGGTCAACAGCTACCAGCCGCGTTTGCCATTGGTCTAGATGCCCTGACTATACTTTATGTCACAGTAATGTTACTGAGGGGGCAAACTGTACGCACCAATAAATTTTGGTGGTTATTTGCCGCTTGGGTAGCACTACAAGGCGTATGGGTGATACTTTTGCCTTTGGGAGGATTGGGGCTAAATGCTGCCTTTTTGCCAGACAGCATTCGCGAATGGGTACGTATTTTTTCCTGGCTGATGGTCTACCTGATAGTCATGCAGCTCAAAGACCGACTTCATCCAGAAAAAATTGTTTCTGCTTTACTGCTGGCGCTAATCTTTCCCCTGACAATAGCATTAATGCAGACAATTTTACCGCCTTCGCTTTTACCGCCAATATTTGTGTTTGGGGGAGGTGATGAAGTTTTATTTGAAAAAGCCTCTCGCATTAACGGAACCCTAGGTCATCCGAACACCTTCGCAACCTTTTTATTGCTGTTCATTGGTCTTACTTGGTGGAAATTAAGTCACTCCAAACAACGTTGGCATTGGCTGATATTGCTATTCCTGCTGGCATTTTTTTATGTGAGTACTAAAGCTTTATTTAGTTTGCTCATGCTTGCCGTTTTTGTACTAGTTTTGATTTCGCCAAAATTAAATATTATCAAGTTACTTGGTGGGATAGTTTTTTTAGCAATTGTCATCGGCTTATTTGCTAGTACCGAATTTGGACAACAACGTCTGGGTTCAATTGCGAATACACCGCTACTAAATCCAGATATAGATATATCGCGAGCAATTCTCTTATCACAAGGAGATAATAACAGCTTCAATTGGCGAGTTTCTCAATGGTATATGCTACTAAAAGCTTGGCAAGAATACCCAATCTTAGGTTATGGCTTGGGTTTGAGCAAACAAGTAGCTGGTAATGGATTTCTTCCCCACAACGATTATATCCGCACTTTGGTAGAACAAGGAATTGTGGGTATGGTGAGTTTTATTGCCTTTTTCCTAGCTCAAATTGTCCGTTTTATCCGCTTAATTAAAGATACACCGAGCGGTACGGCTCAACATGATTTTTGTTTAACTCTTTTAGCTGTTTTTTTAGCTATCCCTGTGGGGATGATTACCGAAAACATTTGGACTCATACCACTCTGTTCTTCTATTGGTGGACTGTATCAGCAGTTGCTGATTGGGATTGGAATAAACTTCAACCACAGACTCCTTTACTCACCAAACCTTATTAAAAAAGGAGATATTTCATGCAAAAAGTTATAAAACATCAAAAATTAAATCTCCTCCAGGTGTTTCGAGGACTTGCCGCAATCATGGTAATACTTGCTCACTGCGACTTGATATTTAATCAAAATTTGCAAAAAGACTTTTTCGGGAAAATCTTTAATTTTGGTGGCTCAGGTGTTGACTTTTTCTTTGTATTAAGCGGATTTATTATTTTATATATTCACCAATCAGATATTGGCAATAGAAGTAAGCTCAAGTCATTTTTTATCAAGAGATTTACCCGAATTTACCCAATTTACTGGGTAGTTTTGACGCTAAAGTTATCCGCTTCTTTATTCTTTGCTTACGATGCTGACACCGGAAAGAGAAATATTTTAGAAATATTAAAAGCTTTTATCTTATTTCCTCAAAGTCGAGAAATTCTCTCAAGCAGCTTTCTCGGTGTTAGCTGGACATTGACATTTGAAATTTTCTTTTATATCATATTTGGTTTATTAATTGGCTTAAAACCCAAATTATCTTTTTCCATAGTTTCCATCTGGCTATTATTGACATTTACACATTTTATTGGCATCTTCAATTTACCTAAAGACGGCTTGATGCTTAATTTTATTTTCAACGAACATAATCTAGAGTTTTTTCTGGGTTGCGTAGCAGCTTACATTGTATCTAAACATAAAATTCCTCAAGAAATGACTTTAATTTGTCTGGGGGCTTTTTTATATACTTTAGGAGCAATCAATTATTACTATAAAGTTGTAGAAATATCGCCTGTAATTTCCTTTGGTATTCCTTCGATGCTTTTGGTAGTTGGCTCTACATCTCTAGAAATGAGGAAACATGTACATGTAAATGAGGTTTTGATATATATAGGGAATGCATCATATTCTATTTACTTAATGCACGGTTTTGCTATAAACAACATCACAAAGTTTATCTTGAAAGTTGCCCCAGGTATTACTCAAAATAGTCTGATATTAAATATACTGGGAATCATGATTGGCGGAATGGGACTTATATTTGGATGTGCTGTTTACTCCTATATTGAAAAACCGCTGATTTCAACTCTCAAACCAAAATTAGTGACAACTTAGTTGGTTGATAATATTTACTTTTTTGTTGTTATGTAGCAAGAACACAATAAACAATGACCCAACAACTAATTAATTCCGATAACGCACAACACAAAGGATCGCATGAACGACCCTACAGAATTGTTTTGGTGCATCCAAGTGCAGGGGTTAACTCTAGCGGTGGTTCGGAGATTGTTGCCATCGAGCTTGCACGTCGTTTGAGTGCATACTTTGAGGTAGAACTTTTAAGTGGTGCCCCTTGTGGTTCCTTCAGTTACCCTGTTAAATGTATTTCCCGCACTTTCAGTAGTCGTGTTGTGCGTCATCCCTTAGTAGCTCCACTACTACGAGGTATTGGGACGCATCCTGAGATTGTGGTGGAACATCTGACTAGCTTCTTTCCCTGTCTTTTGCGTCTTTTGAGTCAGCCTGCTGATTTGATATTTCCCCATAATGATTATGGTGGATTGGCTGTAGCTGTTTGTGTGCGATCGCTCATTGGTACTCCAATACTTTTTACCGAACACAATAGCTTAAAGGCAAACGGGAAATGTCTCAAGCGGAATCTTGGCTTTCGTCCCGATCGCTTCGTGGTGTTAGATGAAGCGACGGCAACTTATGCTCATAACCTAAAACCTACACAACCAATAAGTGTCATTTCCAATGGTGTGAATCTTGAGCGATTTACACCGAACGGAACCAGTATCAATTTTGGCTTGCCAAGACCAATGGCACTGTGTGTAGCTAGTTTGAACCGCAAGAATCACAAGCGAGTCGAACTAGCTATTCAAGCAGTGGCTCGCTTACCCCATGTTAGTCTTGTTGTTTGTGGGGATGGACCCGATCGCTCATACTTTCAAGCATTAGGCGATCGCTTACTCGGTCAGCAACGATTTGCTATTCGTACCTTTGCCTACGAGCAAATGCCTGAAGTATATCGAAGTGTGGATGTATTTACACTTCCTTCTGTGGATGAACCCTTTGCACTTGCCTATCTCGAAGCAATGGCAAGTGGTTTACCAGTAGTGACTACTGATGATGCAATTCGTCGTTACATCGTTGCAAATGGGGGCATAGTATGTGACGTAACGAACCCAGACACTTACGCAGCTGCACTTGCCCAAGCTTTAACAGGTGATTGGCAAATGCGATCGCGACAAAATGCATTGCGCTTTAATTGGGACACGGTGGCATCAAGCTACCGCGATGTGATTTTAGAAACGATTATGCAGTCTAAAAAAGTAAATTAGGGGTCTACTATGCCTTATGTTTCCGTAATCATCCCAGCCTACAACGCTATGGCTTACCTCCCAGAGACTTTGGAGAGCGTTTTTCAGCAGACATTTCCTGATTTTGAAGTCTTAATTATTGATGATGGCAGTTCTGATAGAACTGTAGAATGGGCATCTCAAATTGCAGACTTGCGAGTTAAATTAATTTGCCAAACAAACCAAGGTTCATCCGTTGCACGCAATACAGGTATTACTGCCGCACAAGGTGAATACATAGCCCTTTTGGATGCAGATGATATTTGGGAGCCAACTAAACTAGAAAAACAAGTACGTTTGTTAGAAGAAAACCCATCAGTAGGTTTAGTAGATACTTGGACAGTTTTAGTTAACCAACAAAATAAATCTACGGGGAAAGTAATTGTCTCTCATGCAGAAAAAGACGCATGGAAGCAACTAGTTCAGTTTAAAACAGTCTGCTGTTGTGACAGTACACCTTTGATTCGTCGCAGTTGTTTTGAAACGGTGGGATTATTTAATCCAGATTTACCTTTTCTGGAAGATTTAGATATGTGGATTCGTCTTGCTTCTCGCTATGAATTTGGAGTAGTAAAAGAACCCTTAGTTCGCTATCGACAGCATCCTGGGAGTAAATCTACTAATTGCCAAGGAATGCTAGAAGCTTTTCGGACAATTATCGAGAAAGCTTTTGAATCTGTTCAAGTCGAATTACTGCCTTTAAGAGATAGAGGATATGGTCGCGTCAATCTCTATTTAGCTTGGAGAGCAATAAACAATAAAGATTATGAACAAGCAGTGCATTTTAATTATCAAGCCATTGCTCATTATCCACAGCTAATTTTTTCTTGGGACTTTATCCGTCAAAGTATTGCTTTGGGGCTGTTAAAACGACTTGGTTCGCAAACTTATGATAGAGTGCGATCGCTTGTGCAAACAATGCGTCGCAGCGCAGGGGAATGGAATTCGCGGCTAAACAAACAAAGTCCACCTGCACAGACTTCAGAAAAAACAGCAATTTAAACTAGATTTGGTGTTAATTACCAAAGCAGACAATTTGAGAGGTAAAAAGATGCCGAAAGTTTCCGTTGTTGTTCCCGCATATAATGCAATGAAATACCTCCCAGAAACCGTGGAGAGTGTCTTGCAGCAAACTTTGACTGATTTTGAAGTATTGATTGTTAATGATGGTAGTTCTGATAAAATCGTGGAATGGGGTTCACAGATAACCGACCCCAGAATTCGAGTGATTACCCAAGAAAATCAAGGTACGGCTGCGGCACGAAATAGAGGAATTAGTGAATCTCAAGGCGAATATATTGCTTTTTTAGATGCTGATGATATTTGGGAACCGACTAAGTTAGAAAAACAAGCAAATTGTTTAGATAATAATTCTTTAGTTGGTCTGGTTGATGCTTGGACAGCTTACATGGATGAAAGTGGTAAGTTAACAGGCATAGTCATGAAGCACAATGACGAGGGTGATGTATATAAAAAAGTTTTTGAATCATGTGATAGCACAGTCTGTTGTGGAAGTTCACCGATGATTCGCCGTGTTTGTTTTGAAACTCTCGGCTTATTCGATGAAAATAGCTACATTGAAGATGTGGATATGTGGGTACGTATCGCTTGTCGTTATCACTATGGAGTTGTCAAAGAAGTTATGGTGAGATATCGACAGCATCCTCATAATAAATCAAAAGATTGCCAGTCGATGTTAGAAGGTTTTCGGCGATTGATTGAGAAAACATATCAAGCTTTGCCAACAGAAGTATTGTATTTAAGACCCAAAAGCTATGGAAGATTGTATGTCTTTCTCGCTTGGAGGTCTATAGATAATAAAGATTTCCAACAATCAGCGCATTATCGCAACTTAGCGATCGCTAACTATCCACAACTACTTTTACAACCGTCGTTGATGCGCTTGAGTGTCGCGATCGCGGCACTAGAATTGCTGGGATTTGAGGGTTATGAAAAAGTGCGATCGTTTAATCGTGCTTTACGTCGTCGTTTGTTATTTCGCACAATCTAATAAACTGAGGGAGTGGGGGAGAGGGGGAGAAAATTATTCTTTCCCCCTCTCCCCTTCCCCCCCCTCCCCCCCTCCTCTTCCCTAATACCTAATCGCTTTTTGGAGTAACTGTGGGACTGCGTAATCAAGTTATTAAAGGTGGAGCCTTACTAGTTGTAAGACAAGCTCTGGGAATATTACTCAGCCTGATAGGAGTAATATTTATTACGAGAGTTATTGGCCCTACCCAGTACGGATTGTATGGAGTAGGTTCTGGAATTGTCAGCTTTCTCGGTGGTTTGGGTATGTGGGGTTTGGACGTTTATTTACTACGCAAAACCACTAACCCAGAGCAAGAAGATTATGACCAAGCCTTTACCCTGTTGCTATGTTTTGGCGGAATCTTTGCGCTGAGTTTGGTATTAGGGCAACATATTATCGCCCAAATGCTTAACCTTCCAGAAGCCGCACCGTTTTTGGCAGCTTTGGGTTTGACTTTACCAATATCATTGTTAAATATACCTTTAACAATTAAACTCGACCGCGACTTAGATTTTAAGCGTGTGGCATACATTGAGTTAATCAGTCAAATTAGCTACTACGCGATCGCGCTGCCATTAGCACATCAAGGAGCTGGTGCTTGGGCGCCGACTGCTGGTTTGTGGCTTCAGCAAATCAGCATGGTTGCGCTAACTTATTCGAGTACTAAACTTCGTCCGCGCTTGTGCTGGAAGCCAAGTTTAATTCGGGAGATGCTGAAGTATGGCTTAAGCTATTCTAGTTCGACTTGGTTATGGCAATTGCGATCGCTTGTTAATCCAGTCATTGTCGGACGTTTCGCCGGCGCTGAAGCTGTGGGCTTTGTTTCTCTTGCCATTCGTTTAGTCGAAATGCTTTCTTTTGCCAAGACAGTAACTTGGCGTTTAGCGATGGCAGCGCTTGCTAAACTCGAAAATGACAAAACGAGGCTGCGGCACAGTATTGAAGAGGGAATGCGCTTGCAAGCCCTAGCAGTTGGCGTTCCAATTGCAGGTTTTGCCCTGCTCGGTCCTGTAGTATTATTACTGATTTTTGGCAAAAATTGGACTCCAGTGCTACAAGTCTTTCCATTTATTGCCGTTGGCTATCTTTCCAATTCCATCTTCAATTTACATTGCTCAGTACTTTATCTGCTAGGTAAAAATTTATCTGTTGCTTGGTTTCATGCAGCTCATGTCGCACTTTTTGCCGGACATGCATTTTTGCTAGTACCGCAGATGGGAATAGTTGGCTATGGCTATTCCGAAATATGTGCATTAGCTAGTTACCTACTACTTCATATATATATAGTCAAAGAATTGGGCAATTTAAATTACACTAAAGCTCTTATTTGGTACGGTATCACCGTTGCTGTTTTAGTCTTAAGTACATTACCTGGTTCGGCTCGTTACCTATCTTGCTTGTTGCTACTCCTTCCACTAACATCAACTAAAGAGAGAAATACCCTTGTCGGGTATTTACAAATATTAAGGTCTTGACAAAAAAGGCGCTTAGGCTAATCTAAGCATCTCAGCTACAATGTAATTGAACTTAGCGGTACAAAATTATGAACATTAAACTTCCTTTCAGTTATCAAGAAATTGTTGATGAAGTAGTTAATTTTACCGATTTGCCCAGACAAGAAGTAGAACATAAAGTGTGGATGCAGGCTATAGGTGAAGGACCCGTAATTCAAGAAGCAAAGCATTTTGGAGTAACTCCCCATCAATATGACGACAAGATGGAAAAACTCTACAAAGAAGGATATGGATTAATAATTGAGACTATGGTTTTTTGGGCATCACAAGAAAGACAGCTTTGGATTCAACAAGCGGTGGAAAGGATTCGCTTATACGCCCAAAAAAATGCTCGCGCACTTGATGATTTAACTATTCTCATGTTAGGTGACGGCACCGGCAATGATTCTTTAGAACTTGTCAATAATGGATTTAAAATTAACTATTTTGACATTCCTGGAAGTAAAACATACGAATTTGCGACAAAGCGGTTTGCCCATTACGATTTGATCGGCGATCGCGTAAATCTTATATCTGACTATAAATCTTGTCTTACATCTCAATACGATATTGTACTTTCTTTTGAAGTTTTAGAACATCTGACTGACCCCATTGCCGCTATTAGAGATATTAACTCTATGCTGAAAACTTCCGGCATCGCCATAATTACAGAAGCATTTTCTGCTGTTTATGATATTTTTCCTACTCATTTAAAATCAAATTTAAAATTTGCTAATCAGGCACCTTTTATATTTTTACAAAAGAAAATGCTCCTGACTTGGTATAGTCAAAAATCGTTTTTTAAGTTTAAACCAATGGAATTTGTTAAAAAAGAAAGAATCTCCCTGAAAGATTTTATCTCTCTTTTTAAAGATGCCAAAATCAGGCAACCATACATCAATGCCAAAATCAGAAAATTATTCGCTTTTGGTTCTTGATCTAACGTCTCTATAGATGTTATTGGTGGTTGGTAAATCATACATATTGTAGAGACGTTCCACCGGAACGTCTCTTTGCCGGAACGTCTCTTTGCCGCTGCCAAATACCCCCTTGGCAACAGTAATGCTCAAATAGGTGTTTCGTAACTTTTAGGACTTACGCAAGTGAAAAATAATGTAGAGACGTAGCAGTGCTACGTCTCTACAAAGGTTTTGGGCAACGCATATTTAATTTTCACTCCTATGTCTATTAGACCTCTCCGGAAAACAATGTAGAGACGCGAAATTTCGCGTCTCTTGGGGTTTGGATAACGCATATTTAATTTTCGGAGATGTCTATTAGACCTCTTGCAAAAGTCCTTCCTTTCCCTTCTTCTTTGCCACGAGTGCGACGAGTACGTGAGACAAAAAATTATTTATGCAAGAGTCTATTGTACAATACCGTTGGTGTTAAACCCCAAATCCTCGTAGAGACGTAGCACATGCAACGTCTCTACAGGTCTAAAATCAGTACCAAAAATCCTTAACACCAACCGTATTGGTCTATTGTAGAGACGTTCCAACGGAACGTCTCTACGACGGTTGCCCTCGCTTATTCTTCAGTTTCCAATCGGTGGAGCAAGAGCAGCACGCGGAGTTCCACCACCACCAATACTGTCTGCTTTATTGTTATCGACGATTTGCAACGCTTGAAATAGCTTCATCAAGTCGTCGTGTAACTGTCCGCTTGTACCCTGCAAATCATAGCCGAAGGTGTTGTGAAACTCATCTAGAACTCCTCTTTCCACTGCAAGGTAATGAGCGTCCCAACCGGCATCATCAACAACATAAGCTCCGTAATCTTGCAATGCATGAAATATTTTTTTAGCAGCAGGTGTTTGCAAGTTAAGACTTTCTTCGGTTTGGTCGGGAAGAATTGCTAAAAGCGCTCCTTGCATAAGGGCGGGGTTTTGACCATGATACTGGTTGGCGGCATTAGCATCTGCACGATCTGCGGGCCAGCGATGCCCAGGATTAGACTGAGAGTAATAATAATATTTTTCCCCCCAAAGAAGAACTTTCAATGCATGACGAATAGGCTGATTGCTGGTAAGTTCACCTTTGCGAATAGAGCCACCAATGGAAGAAAGACCAGAACCAAAATGCGCTCCCCCTATTCCTTCTCCGTAAATATCAACATCGGGATAATAACGCCAACCATAAATTGAACCTCCATGTTCACAACGAGCTAAGGGTTCAAGCTGCACTAAAGTTTTACCATCTGGCATGAGAAACGCACTCGCATTGTTGGGTGTGCTGTAGGGCTGATTTGTGGCATCTGCAACAATTAAATCGTCTGGAATGGGTAGTGAGATTTCCATAGATTTAGTGCCTGTACAGCGCCCTTCACCCCAGGTTCCAGGAACATAAACTGGACGGTAGGGATCACCTGCTTCGAGTTTGTAGAAGTACTCTTCATCTGCCGCAGCATAGCCTGCCTTATTGATGCCAGCAGGTATGTATTGGGCATTTGAGCCTATGGGCATGTTCCAAGGCGATGTCGATGAAAAGGGTTGAATAAACTTGTCTCGTGTAGGAGTTTGGCTGGGAGTTGGCATACAGCCGAGAACAAGAGTGACAATTACACTCGCTAGGAATATTACTAAACTAGATAGCCGCAAGCGCCGAGTCAAAAAGGGAAAAAAGCTCATGAAATAGTCGATCTTGTGTTTCCAGAGTCCAATGTATTTGGTAGATACACAGAATGTCATGAGCATTATTCCGGATTGCTTATTTACTCACTTATATGTATTTACACTAATTCAGTCAGCGCGCCCAGCCATTGTAAGCCTTGCCATGATTGGTTTACTGCTCATTACGAGCTTGGGATACAAAGTTCCTTGGTGACGTTATAGACCATTGCGTCAAAGTTAACTATTAGCCCTCTTTTATGACTCTGGAGAGAGAATAATAATTATGAAGCCCTGACGACTGGAAGTCGCGGCTACACAAACGCTCGTCCGCCTACTTTGGACTAACCTGAAAATAGGGTTTCAAATTTAATCTGGCGAGAGTAATAAAAGAGCGTTAGGTCTGTGGTTGTAATTATTTTGGTAATTGGGGATGAATCTGTTAGCGATCGCACACGATAATTTCCGTCCAAATGAATGGGGACTTGGCTCCCGGTCGGCTTCGGTGGGTATCTCGGTCAAATGCTTCTGTGAAGCAACTAAACGCAGTGGGGAGTGTCAAACTACTTACAACTCACCCGTAGCTAACATCTGAATAATCCGAGGTATTCCCGGATCGAATCCACCTAAATCCCAGGAAAGCGGATCTTTGGGGTCTACCAGCGTAATCTGGTAAGGTGTCAGGGTAACATACACTGCTTTCACATCGGGATTCACCTTTTGCCGATACTTAGCCAGCGCTTGACTGGGATGCTTATAACCAGCCCATGATTCTGAATCTGTCCAAAAGCAAACGACATCTGCTTTAAACTTATTCTTAATCATCCAGTCATAGGCTACAGATGCATCTGTTCCACCGAAGTTTTGATTGCTGGCTTTGCGAACAGCCGAACCAAAACTATCTTTGGCAGTAATACCCAAGTCGCGGAAGTCGGTTGCAAAGCCGCGAATCATGTAGTTTTTCTCAGCTTTTGCTGTCACTAAAGCCATTGTTGTGGCAATTTCACAACAAGTCAGTCCCATATCTGCAACCATACCACCCATTGAACCAGATACGTCAACGGCGTGCATGAAGACTTTATTTGTGGGTTTCACCACATCAAAAGACAATTCAACGGCTTTTTCTAAGATGTCTACAATCCGAGAAACTGGGTTCCAAGTCTTTTGGCTGCGTCCTAATCTTCCCCCAGATTGATAAGTTTTCAACGCTTTTAAAACATCAATCGGATGGATGCGTCCTTTACGCAGATGTTCTCTGTTGTTGAGAACAGCTTCCAAGCGCAGTAAGTTAGCGCTTTCATCGGTTCGCAAAACACCCAGTTGTGTTAGTGAACCGAGGTTACGCAACATTGCACCAATTGGCATTTCAGAGAAAAGCAGCTGCCAAGCAGCTTTATCCATTTTGCCCACAGGTGCAGCCATTTCGTGGCTTAGGTGTCCTTGAGTAATGGCTTCATGGGTTTTGGTGGGATTCCGTTTTAACCATTCATACCACCAAATCTGCGCGATCGCCTGGGAAGGAATTTCCACAGGCATTTCTTCCCAACCTTTAACCACCCACTCAAATAATTGCCGATGCTCTTCTGTAGGTGGCTTGACATGAAACAACCTTAATGCATCGCGATTGGTGAAACCTTGACGCTGTTGATATTTCAAAAGTTGATAAGCTAAACCTTTCACATCTTCCCGCGAAAGCCAATTTTTCCCAGCTTCGCGCACCACCTTACCAAATCCCCGCAGAGATTTGGTGTAACTCAACCATTCGTAAAAATGGCTACCAGTGCGGATAACAGATGTGAAGATTTCCATAAAAGCTTTTTTGGCTTCTGGTGCTTCACCCATCGACAGCAACACCAATGCAAGGATAGGCGCACTGTTATTGATGGCGCGTCCATCGCTAGCATACAAGATTTCTTCCGCAACCCGGCGGGGATTTTCGGCAACAGCTTGTTTTAAAACCGCGACAAAATCCTCTGTTAACTCTTGCTTACCGGCATAATAAGTGCTTTGTGCCGTGCCAACCAGCAAACAGCGACGCAGCATCTTCCAAATGCCAGCATCAAACATAAAGCCACCACTACGTCCCTGAATCATCTCTGCTTCTCGACCAGGGATAGGTTTATTTTGTGGTGTACCTTTCTTATTTTTTGTAAAGAATTTATAATTCATGACTTCATCTCCCAGCCCTTACGGGCAAAATGAAAGGTGGCGGAGCAGGATTTGAACCTGCGACATCCGGCTTAAAATGCGATAACCCTCATTCTTCGGCTCTTTCAAGCAAGGTGTGAAAAAGGATGTTTTCGGCGCTCTACCACTGAGCTACCCGCCACATGAGATTTGAGATTTTGGATTTGAGATTTTGGCGTGGGGAGGTGGAACTCGAACCCACCATCTCCCGGCTGGACGATAACCTTCAATTCTCCGTCCCGTTAGGGCTAAATTGCGAATAAAGGATATTTTTCCGGGTATTCTGCCATTAAACTATCGCCACATGAGATTTTGGATGGATTTTGAATTTATTTGGTGTAGCGGAGCAGGACTCGAACCTGCGACCTCTCGAACTTAAGTCGATAACCCTCATTCGTCGGCTCTTTCAAGCAAGGTGTGAATAAGGATGTTTTAGCGCTCTACCACTGAGCTACCCGCCACATGATATATTCATGCATGAATGCATTCAAAGAAGGCTTTTTAATTGTTTTGGTGTAGTGGGGCGGGATTCGAACCCGCGAATGCTCGTTTTTTATACGATAACCCTCAATTCTTCGGCTTTTTCAAGCAAGTTGTGAATAAGGATGTTTAGCGCCTTAAACCACTTGGCTACCCACCACATGAAAATTCGCACGTTTTGTATTTCTAATTAATTGGTGTAGCAAAGCGGGATTTGCACCCGCATTTGGGGCGAATTAAGGGGGACACTTTCGCGATAACCCTCACGGATAAAATTGGCGCTCTACTGTTGAGCTACTTGCCACATGAAATTTGAGATTTCATCTAAATACTCCTTTTTCTACATCAGCTTATATTACAAATGTAGTTTATGTAGTGCCTATTGTCAAGGAGTTGGGAAATTAATTTTGGAGTTGGTGAGTCTGGTAAAATTTAGGGGTCAGAATTCTGAGTTTTGAGTTTTGACTTCTGACTCCTGACTTCTTTTATTTTTATCTGCTTCTTTCTGCGCCGCTTCACTATACTCTCGATATAACTTAGTGCGAATTTGAGCTTCTTTATACCGACTATGATTGGATGGGACTTTACTCATTAAATCAGAGGCTCTTTGCCACCTAGCAGCTAGATCTAACCATTGAATTGATGTTTGAGCATTTTTACCGCTTGCAGAAGCTTGATTGGCAATTCTCACAGATGCTGCAAACAAATCTTCATCTAGGGTAGAATCACTGGATATATCCGCCAGAGGAGGTATTTCTGGTTCTTGGTTAATCCAAGCTGGCTCGGAAGATTTTACCGCTGGTGATAAAGGTTTAAGCACTTGTTGTGGCATTGAATTCCATTTACCACCTAACCAACCATAAGCACTCCAACCAAGGAAAAATAAAAACAGGGATAAACCCACTGTATTTAGCATCTGTCCATTGGGGGATTTTTTGTGTTTATTTTTGTTAATCAGTACTAAAGAACTAGAATATTGTGACTTGGGTAAATTTGGCTTTGCTTGTTCGATTTTACGCTCTTGGAAATCTTGAATTACTTGCTGTATTATTGTTGGTTGAGCTAAAATAATTTCCTCTGACCAAAGTAAATAGTTTTCTCCAGCGCGGCTAATTTCCTCTAACCATAGCAATTGCTGTTCTTGAACAATTCGACTGTTGATGTTAACTCTGCGAATGTTACGGGGTCCGATTGATTCGAGAATTTGCTGAATTTGCTTGACTAGAGTTGATTGTTCAAGTTTATCAACTGTACGCGCCTCACAAAGAAGTTGTAAGACACCATCAGCAAAAATAGCTCTGGTTCTGACACCAGAATTGGCTAACTTTTGGTTCAATACTTGAATAATCGCAGCAACGCTACCCAGGTGAGCTTGCCACGCAATATCATTTATCCGGTCTGTCATTTGAAGTTTAACGATAGCTTTTTAAAGGGTGAATTGTTAATAAAGTAATAAATTTATGATACCGAGGCTGATGTTTTATACATCGATCGCCATTTTCTCGATTGTATGAGTAAAAATATGACCTTGGCAAATGAAATTGTCAAAATTAAGACTCATGTTCGACTGGAGTTAGTGTAGTATATTTGGGGACAACTTGTGCATAAACGGGTTTCACAGATGCAAGCCGGAAAAAATACTCAAGTAAATTTTTGCTATAAGTTGTAGAAGAAGTGCATTCATCAAAGAGAGGGAATTACAGCAATTAGTTTTTGTAAGTGCTGAAAATTCGCGCTTTCCCAAAAGTTGGGCAAATAAATCTATGCAATTTCAGCTTAAGGTAAGAAATCGGCGTAAAATTGCGATCGCACAAAAATTATTGTGTAGTTTGTCCCTAGCTTTGGGTTTGGGTGTGGGGATGCCTTCTACATTAGCTGCTCAAAGAATTATTATCCGCTTAGGTCCATTTGAGCAATCGGTAGCGATCGCCGATTTAGAAAAATACGCCAAAACTGGTAAACTACCAGAAAAACTGGAAATTTTATCTTCTGTACTCTCACCAGAAGTACAAAAGTTGCTCACAAGACGTTTGCAAGTAGATCCGGCTGTCGCAGACAAGTTTATCGCTGATTTAGTGCGAACACCAGAAGGTAAACAATTAATTGCATCTTTGGGAGTAGCAATTCCCGGTAGTACAGTCGAAAGCTTGCAAGGAACACTTAACATCGCACTGCGACAATTCAACGGTTTAAGCGCACTTGGTTTTTTACGAGCTTATCCACAATCCGATGTTACCGTAGATGCAACTCAAGCGATCGCTCTTGCAGTTGAATTTAGCGCCAATCGTTTGCAAAGTCAAGCTTTGGGAGTCTTGCTAGCACGAGAATTAGCTGTTGACAATAATATACCGTTTCGGGCAACTTTCGACCCAGCGGCAAGAGGCAAAGAAACAGTTGAAGTACAAACTTTAAGGTTTACCGACAGACAACGAAATAGAATTATTCCTGTAGATATATATTCAAGTCGGGTTGAAGCGCAAACACCCTTAGTAGTAATTTCCCACGGTTTTGGGGCAAATCGCAAATTTGCGGAATATTTAGCGCGTCATTTAGCATCTCACGGTGTCACGGTTGCAGCAATTGAACATCCTGGTAGCAACCTGACATCAGTTAATAACGCTTCCGCATCTGGTAATTTAGCAGATTTGATGCCAGCATCAGAATTTGTTGATCGTCCCAAAGATGTCACTTTTTTATTAAATGAACTGGCAAAACTAAATACTCAACCAGGACAACTTCGAGGAAAGCTAAATACCGAGAAAGTGACTGTGATCGGTCATTCTTTGGGGGGTTATACGGCTTTGGCTTTGGTTGGGGGAGAATTAGACTTAAAGGATTTACGGCAATATTGCAAAGATTCTCTCAGTTTTGGTGAATCTCCGGGAGATTGGTTGCAATGTACGGCGGCACCTTTGGGAGATAAGATTAGACAATTAAAAGATGAACGGGTAAAAAGTGCGATCGCTCTCAATCCTCTCGTCGGTAAACTATTTGGCAAAAACGGTTTAAATAAAATTACCAAGCCAGTTTTAATCTTAAGCGGCACCGAAGATTCCCTGACCCCAGCCCTAAACCATCAAATCCAACCTTTTACTCAACTACGAGGAACCAAATATCTGTTAACTGCGATCGGTGGTACTCACTTGAGTATTACCGACCCAGCATATGTAGGAACAGCAGCCACTGCGATCGTCAAAGAACGGCGTGGTGTAGAAACCGAATCTTTGCGTCAACTAACTCGTGGTGTCAGTTTAGCTTTTATTGAACAACTTACACCATCAGCGTTAATTTATCAACCGTTTCTCACACCAGCTTACGCCCAATCTCTTTCTACACCCCAACTGCCATTGCGTCTAGTTTCCGAGTTACCGGCAAACATTAAACCGTGGCTGGAGTTTGTTGTTAAGTAAAGGGTCAAGAGTCAAGAGTCAAGAGTCAACGGTGAACAGTCAATAGACATCTCCAAAAATTAATTATGCGTTAACCAGAATCCTTGTAGAGACGCGAAATTTCGCGTCTCTACATTCTTTTCCAACAGATGTTTAATAGTCAACAGTTATCCCCTATCCACTATCCACTATCCACTTTCATAAAAAAATACTTGCCAGCGTGACACTCAAGTGCTTTAATAGCCATTGCCTTGGGTTATCGTGTCTTGCCTTCCACTGCTGGTTGTGATAATAAGATTACACATTCAAGACATTAGACTTAAAGGTAGGACAAGTTAGTACTATGTCTTTTAGATTAAATTTCAATTCTGCCAAAAGCTGAATAGGAGCATATATGGAGCCAATTGTTGCTATAGTCTTAGTGCTTATAGGCTATGCGTTAGGGTCTGCAAAACTGATTAATGAAGGTAATGAAGCCTTAGTCGAACGTTTAGGACGGTATCATCGCAAACTTAAGCCAGGTCTAAACTTCATCGTTCCCTTGGTCGATAGTATTGTAATGGAAGATACTACACGAGAGCAGATTTTAGACATTAAGCCTCAGAAAGTGATTACCAAAGATAACGTTTACCTGGAAGTTGATGGCGTTGTCAACTGGCGAATCATGAGTATGGAGAAAAGCTTTTACAAAATCGATGATATTCAAATATCGCTAGCAAACCTGGCAACGGTTGAACTTCGTGCCAACATTGCCGATAGAACTTTAACGGAAACCATTTCTTCTAGAAATCAGATGAATCAATCTCTGTTGCAGATTTTGAACCAGGTAAGCGCAGAATGGGGAGTTGAGATTATTCGGGTAGATATTCAAAGTATTACACCCCCTGAGAGCGTACAGAAGTCAATGGCAGAGCAGCAAGCGGCTGTAATCAGAAAACAAGCAGCTATTACCACAGCTGAAGGAGAGCAGCAAGCTGCAATTAAGAGAGCAGAAGCAACTAAAGAGTCAATTCGGATACTTTCTGATGCGATAACTTCCAAACCGGAAACTAGAGAAATTCTCAAATATCTCGTAGCTCAAGAACAAGTAGAAGCTAACCAAAGACTTGGTGCTAGTAACAATGCCAAAATTGTCTTTCTTAATTCAGGACTACCAGAGGGAGCACTTGACCAGATGCTTGGGGACACTGTAGCTCATGAAGGTAATGGCAATACCTCTGAGAATAGTTCTGTCTAATCTGAAGTCAAAAGTCTCTCTGAGATTGATTTAATCACGATGTGGAGAATGTCGCATAAGTGCATCGGCAACTAGCGATACATCGCGCATTTCTTTGACATCGTGAACTCTCAGGATATCAGCACCATTAAAGATAGCTGCACAACATGCTGCTGCGGTTCCCCAAACTCGTGCTTTTGCGTCTGGTTGATTTAAAATGCGACCAATGAAGCTTTTACGGGATGATCCTACTAGGATAGGGCAGTTGAGTTTTGTGAGCGATCGCAACCGGCGAAATATTTCTAAGTTTTGCTCGTAGTTCTTGGCAAAGCCAATACCAGGATCGATAATTATTTTCTCAGGTCTAATACCCGCAGAGTATGCGATCGCAATTTGCCTTTCTAAAAAAGTATAAATCTCCCCCATCAAATCCTGATAATCTGTGAGTTGATTCATCGTCTCTGGGTTTCCCCGGATATGCATTAAGATAATTGGCACATTTAATTTAGCAACTGTTGGCAACATTTCTAAGTCAAAGGTGCCCCCAGAGATATCATTGACTATATCCGCTCCAGCTTCAATTGATGCTTTTGCTACAACCGCTCTTGTGGTATCTACAGAAATTGGCACGTCCATTTCTTTTCTGAGTACTTGTAAGACCGACAGCACCCGCTCAAGTTCTTCAGCCACAGAGATTTGCACGGCTCCTGGTCGAGTCGATTGACCACCGATATCAATAATATCAGCACCAGCGGCTACCAGTGTTTTTGCTTGTATTAAAGCCGCAGCAACGCTGTTAAAATCGCCACCATCACTAAAGCTATCAGGCGTCACATTTAAAACGCCCATAAGATAAGTCCGCTGTCCCCAATGGAAACAGCGATCGCGAATTATCAAATTACTTTGCATAAACACGTAGTAAGCACTCGTGTGTGCTTAAAACATTCATCAAAGTTGGACAATTGAGGCAGCAGCCCACAGATGTGCATTCCCAGGCAGAACGCGGGAACCAGAAGATGCAACATTCGATTATATCATGTCCGTTTAATTAACAGTAATAAAAACCTACCTACCGTCGTAGAGACGTTCCGCCGGAACGTCTTTACATTGTAAGTAATTTACCGGACATCAGATTACTTGTAGTTAACAATTCGGGCAAAACCGGCAGCTTCTAAACTTGCTCCTCCCACCAAAACGCCATCAATTTCGGGTTGTGCCATAATTTCGTCAATATTATTTGGTTTGACTGAACCGCCATATTGAATTGGAACATTGGGATTTGTCAACTGACTGCGAATTAAACCAATTACCCGATTAGCTTCTTTTGTTTCGCAAGTGTCACCAGTGCCGATAGCCCAAATCGGTTCGTAAGCAATCACCAAGTTAGTTTGATCAACATCCACCAAGTCTTTTTCTAACTGAGTGATAATCAGAAGTTCGGTTTCTCCTGCATCTCGTTGTTGCTTTGTTTCACCTACACACAAAATTGGGGTAAGACCATACTTTTGAGCAGCTTTGAGACGCAAGTTGACGGTAGTATCTGTTTCCCCAAAGTATTGTCGGCGTTCGCTATGACCGACAATTACATAACGCACACCAATTTCTGTCAGCATGGGACCGGAAATTTCACCGGTATATGCTCCGCTTTCTTCCCAGTGGACATTTTGCGCTCCTAGCTGTACGAGACTTCCATGCAGATTCATGGACAAAGCGCTTAAGTCAGTGAAGGGTACACATAAAACGACTTCTCGCTCTTCGGGGGTTTCTTGTAAGGTGGGCAGAAATCCTTGTAAAAACTCTTGGGATTCTGCCTGAGTTTTGAACATTTTCCAGTTGCCGGCAATAACTATTTTTCGCACAGGTAATTTTGTCAAGAAGAATAATGCTACTTTAGATGCATTTTTCAATGTACTACTTTATGGCACAGGTGTTTCAATGGCATCTTTGCTTAGTTTGGATACGGGGGTGCGATAATTTGATGGAGCGTGTGCTTTTAGGATCAATATAACGAACCGCTAAGACGCCAAGGACGCCAAGGAGGAAGAGGAGGAAGGGAGTTTTTGGGTGAGTTGTGTTAAGGATAGACTCCAGGTGGATTGAGTATTTGCCGTTGTGATGGGGTGAGGTCTGGGTAATGGTCTGGGTTATATAAATATTTTGCCCAAGCTGATGGATGGGGTGAATATTTGTAAAAAAGTGTCCGACGCTCGTGTGTTCCTTTCCAAGGAAGTGTACCGTGAGTTAATGCTTCGGTAAATATTATGGCGCTTCCTGCTTTGACTGTAACTGCTTGTACGCAGGGATGGGGAATTTTCAAATCAAGCCATTCTTGTGGGAAGGGTAGATTACTTTTATGGCTACCAGGAACGCATCCCATACCACCGGTTCCGGGATGTACGTCATTTAGTTCGTAAGCAACGGCAGTTAAGCCGTTGTACATTCTGTTATCTTTAAATTGGTAATATTGGCAAGGATCGTAGGGAGTTCCACCCCCATGTAAATGAGAGCCAATCGGACCGATACCTTGACGGATGATGTGAAGGTAGTCATGATCTAGGCGAAATTTCTCTCCTAACAAATTAGATAGGTAGGGAGTGATTCGCGGATGATCGAGCAAATTTCTCAAAGGCTTACCCCAAGATAGTAAACTATCAAAGCGTAGAAATTTTGCTTGCTCATATTGGAGTGCAATTTGTTGATCTAGCAGTGACTGAACAAGGGCTATTTCGTCACGATTGAGTACGTTCTCAATCACTAGAAAGCCTTGTAAGTCAAATAGATAGCGTTCAAATTCGGTCATAAAATTTATTGCTTGATGTAGATTTTCAACTTTTGACAGGACTTAGGCACGGAACTTGGTATTTCCGTGATTGCGACATCAGGAAGCAATCTGAAAGTCTTATTTTCTCGCAACTGAGTGCGTAAGTCCTATTTTGATTTATATGACTTCAACCAGGAATGAGCGCAAAAACTCTCGCAAACCCTCTTTTCTTGGCGCCCTTGGCGTCCTTCTCCCTTGGCGTTAGCCTCTCCCTTTGGGAGAAGGGGAGACGCTAACGCGAAGGCGGTTCGTTTTTCCATCATTCTGCGTAAGTCCTATTCAACGTTAAAATGCATCTTAATAAGAAGGATAAAATTTAAATAAATGCAAATAGCTCAGAAATGGCTGGCTGAAAAAACTAATCAGTTAGTGCTTTTTTTACTGGTTGGGGGACTGCTGTTTCGATCCTTCCTGGCTTTTTCGGTTTACCCTACTTTTGATGAAGCTTACTACTATCTTTACAGTCTGCATCTAGATTGGAGCTATTTCGATCATCCGGTTTTGGTTGCGCTGACAACTGGTTTTGGTCCTTGGTTGACTGGAGTTGTATCCCAATTCACAATTCGTATGGGAGCTATAATTTGCTACACAGGTAGTTTGGTGCTATTGTATCTGACTAGCAAGAGACTATTCTCAGAATCGGCTGCGAAGTTGACTTTGGCGATCGCTACTATTTGTCCAATTTTTCAAGTTACTTTTGGCATCCTCAGTCTACCTGACAGTCCACTGATGTTTTTTTGGTCTGCCAGTTTATATTGTGCGGTTAATGAGTTTTTTCGGCAACCTGAGAATCAAGAATCCTGCTCATCTAATTTATATGTCCCTAGTTACCGTTTGGCGATTCTTGGTATTTTGGTAGGATTAGCCTGCGATAGCAAATATCACGGTTTTGTTTTGGGAGTGGGGTTAATTGGTTTTTGTTTAACGAGTCCACGTCATCGCTGTGTAGTGCGATCGCCTTGGGCATGCTTAGGGTTATGCTTATTTATCATCACCATCTCCCCAATTGTCTTTTGGAATATTCAGCATGATTGGGTGTCTTTTCGTTTCCAGTCAGAGCGAGCAGTGCCTAAAAGCGGCTACAATCTGCTGAGTGTAATATCTGTCTTGTTTCTTGGGATAGCCTATTTATTTCCTACTATAGGATTTCCGCTTTGGTGGGTGAGTTTGCGATCGGCAACAGATCGTATAAGTCAACTTTTTTCTGAGAAATTATTAATTTATAAAAAAGATTTAGACGCTTCGGTGCTATTGATTTTATGGGTGTCCCTACCCATAATTTTCGGGTTTACTTTCATCGGAGGATATCGGCAAATTTTGCCGGCTTGGACGATGCCAGGATTTTGGGGGACAACTTTACTATTAGGGCAACAGGCAGTTATCTGGCAAGAGAAATCCAGACGTTCTGTGCGACGATGGCTTTTAGGTTCGGGAATTGCGGTTAGCTGCATGTTACTTATTGTCCTGCTGCAAATAACAACAGGAATCATGCAAAAGCCTAGTCAATACGCTTTCATGGGAGGATTCTTGTCTCCCAAAGATGACCCCTCTACAGAACTAATTGATATTAGGCAATTGCGACGCGGTTTTGCTGAATCTCCGATCTTAAGTGCAGCGCTACACAACTCTAGCTTTATATTTACTAATCGCTACTATCTAGGTGGACCGATTGCAATGTCCCTTAAACCTCTAGCTGACACACCGATTACTTGCTTTGATATTGGCAAGGATCTGCGTGGATTTGCTTTTTGGTCAAAACCAGAGCAATGGTTAGGAAAAGATGCGCTGTACATCACTACTGCCCCCTTTAATCTCAGAAAAGACTTAATGGCTAGCTATCGAAGTTACTTTAGCAGCCTGAGTGCGATCGAAAAGATACCGATTCGACGAGGTGGGGTGGTTATCAACGTCGTTTATGTCTATCAAGCTAAGACACTTTTAAAGCCCTATCCCCGCTCTTACGGGATTTGAGAAGTTGTGAGGAATTGCTGGGGATTTATTAGAGTTGGGGGTTCCGAAGGATGATATTGTGTTGGCATTTCAAGCACCCGCTAGAAGGAAGTATACGGATTTTGCTGTAAGTTACAGCGATTTTCGCTTATATGAACCACATTATTTTTATCTCACGCAAAGTCGCAGAGCCGCAAAGGAAGAAATGAAGAAACAAGAGTGTGGTCTAAATAGCTGAAAATTGCTGTAAGTAGTGACCTGCATCAACTTAGTAGTCAAAAATTTGCCCAAATAACTCAGGTTAACTCCAGATAGCTAGAAACCAGATTTAGATATATGCGATCGCCACATCTCAATGCGCGATCGCATATATCTGTAATTCATTTTGAGACTGATTCGTTATAATATTGACGATAAACTTGGCTTTAGAGGGCAAATGTATGACTAGCCGGGAGCAGCTTATCCAAGAACTTGCAGAGGTTCCAGATGAGTTAGTCAAAGTAATGTTAGATTTTTTGCATCGGGTTCAGACAACGCGTAGTCATCATCCTCTAGCAAAATTTGCGGGTATTTTGAGTGATGATGAGGCAGTTGATTTACACAAAGCAATTCAAACTGATTGTCGTCAGGTTGATTTAAATGAGTGGTGAAATTGCGTTAGATACTTCTGTTGCAATACGTTTATGTTTTGAGATCGCTTTTCCCCTCATCTCAAGGTGCGATCGCCTAAATCCACTGGTCAGGTGATGAATTATCGCTTAATTTTGCAACAGGAAGAACCGGATAGGGTTCTATATCTCGCGGTTACTATTGATATTTATGAAACTTTTTTTAAGTTAGAATTTACTCATCTGGCTATTGCTAACTATCAATTTAAACTCATTGTCTACGATACCGAGCAGGGGGGAATAGTTCAATGGATAAGTTATAGCAGTATCAAAATTATATTGAACATTTATTGAAAGAGTATAGTCAATTTAAGCCATCTTATGGAGATGTGGAAGTACAGTTAGTTTTTGATAGGGAACACAAGCACTATCAATTAATGACATTTGGGTGGAATGGAAACAAGCGCATCCACGGGATGATGCTGCATCTCAATATTAAAAATGGAAAAATTTGGATTCAGCATGATGGAACAGAACGGGGAATTGCTGGGGATTTGTTAGAGTTGGGGGTTCCGAAAAAGGATATTGTGTTGGCATTTCAAGCACCCGCAAGAAGGAAGTATACGGATTTTGCTGTAAGTTAAGGAGATATCTGAAACTGTCTTAACTTTAAAACTGCATAAGTTGCTTGTATTCTATCTAGCAGGAGGTATATATCTGAAGCTGGATTGTTATGCTAGTACTTAGATGCGATATGTACTTCATAAACGTTCAGGATTTTCAAATGCCAACGTCCAGTATTGATAGCCGCTTAATGAGCTTCGGTGAATTACTCACAGGCAATAATTCATACTCAGTGCCTAGTTTCCAAAGAGATTATTCATGGACAGAAGCACAAATTGATCAGCTTTGGAATGATATCACTGAGACGCTGGACGAAGGACGTAGCGAACACTTTATTGGGGCAGTTGTTGTAAATAACTCAAAAAAACCTGAGTTAATGTTGATAGATGGGCAACAGCGTGTAACAACGATGTCAATATTGATGTGTGTACTTAGGAATATAGCTAAAGAAAAAGGAGATGATCAGTTAGCTCAAACTATTTCAAACAAGTATTTAGGTTCATTGAATCTGCGAACTCGGAAAACCGAATCCAAGCTAGTGCTTAATGAAAGAAATAATCAGTTTTATCAAGAATATATTGTTGAATCCCAAACAATTACTTTCTTACGTGAGCTATCTGTATCTAAAAAGAGAAGTATAGACAAATCAAACAAACTAATAGTTGACGCATATTTATTTTTGTACCAAAAAATTCAAGAACGTATAAAAGAACTAGGAAAGAAAGTAGGAGACATTGTAGTTTTAATCGAACTGGAAGAATGCATCCGAGATAAATTAGTATCAATTTTAATATCAGTTGCAGATGAAGCTAATTCTTACCTAATTTTTGAGACTTTGAATGATAGAGGTTTAGATTTATCTGTTGCAGACCTCCTAAAAAACTATTTGTTTTCAAGAGCATCTGACAGATTAAAAGAAGTTCAAAGAAAATGGGAACAAATAATATCAGATAAGTTAGATTTGACGAGATTTATCCGCCACTACTGGTTGTCAAAATATGGACTTGTAACAGAAAAAGATTTATACCGTAAAATAGCAATAGAATTGCGAAATTCTTCCCAAATATTTGATTTTGTTAGCCAATTGCGGGAAGCCGCAGAAATTTATGCTGCATTTGAAAATTCCCAAAGTCCAGTTTGGGATTCATATAACTCAGACTTGAAGAAAGATATTGAGCGGCTTAATCTTTTTAAAGTAAGTCAATGCTATTCCGTTTTACTTGCTGCAAAAGAAAGCTTAACAGATGAGTTGTTTCCAAAAGCTTTAAGAATTATAGTTATCTTATCTTTTCGCTACAACGTTATCTGTGCATCGAATCCTAATAAACTTGAATCTGCCTACAGTAACGCTGCTAGATATATTCGAGAACATAAGCCAAAATCTGCTAAACATATCTTCGAGCAGTTAAAGGAATTTTATCCCAGTGATACTGAGTTTGAGAGAGCTTTTGTAGAGAAGAGCTTTACAGCAAGCAATACAAAGCTAGCACGCTACATTCTCAGTGAGATTAACAGTCATTATATGGACAGCAAAGAATTGATTGCAAATCCAAATGCAACTGAATTGAACTTAGAGCATATTCTGCCTCAAAAGCCAAGTGATAAGTGGCTGGTAGAATTCTCGAAGACCGATCCAAATCAGTACATCTATAGGCTGGGTAACATGACATTGCTGGATTCATCAGTTAATCGTAAAGTAGGCAATACCTCATTTGAGGAGAAATCTGCCAAAGCTTTTTCTAATTCAAAGTTGGATATTACAAGAGAAATTTTGAAGGATTCAGTTTGGGGACCGAAACAGATTGAAGAAAGGCAAAAGAAGATGGCTAAAATGGCTTGCCAGATTTGGCGTCTTAATTACTAGGGAAGTATTTAACATCAAGACAAATTTGTACAGCTTTTTTAAATTTGAGATTTTGATTCGGAGCAAAATGACGCGAAATCACGTCAAAATTGTCCCACCCATCAACCGCTCGTAGCGATACTTCAACTCTTCTTTCATCAAATACCAACGCTCTAAAGTTGCATCTATCTCTATCACTTTCTCAGCTGCTTGCCGCGCTAACAATAAAACTTCCTCATCCTCAACTAAACTCGCCAAAGTAAAATCTGGCACACCCGATTGACGAGTTCCCAACACTTCACCCGGACCGCGAAAACGCATATCCATTTCTGAGATGAAAAAGCCATCCTGGGACTGTTCCAAAACTTTCAGCCGCGCTTCTGCATCGGGGCTTCGAGAATTGCTCATCAACAAACAGTAGGATTGCGCTGTACCCCGACCAACACGTCCCCGCAATTGATGCAACTGAGATAAACCGAAGCGTTCCGCATTTTCTATGAGCATGACTGTAGCATTTGGGATGTCTACACCGACTTCAACGACGGTGGTAGAAACGAGAATTTGAGTTTGGCGATCGCGAAATTTACTAATTGCCTCGTCTTTATCAGCCGAACTCATCCGACCGTGCAACAATCCCACCGCAAACTCTGGAAAAATGCTTTCTTGTAGCTTTTGATGCTCCTCCACAGCCGATCGCAAATCCAATTTCTCTGATTCTTCCACCAGCGGCAAAACTACATAAACTTGCCTTCCCTGAGCGATTTCCCGGCGAATTAAATCGTAAGCTTGAGTACGTTCCTTACTCGTCAGCATTGTTGTCTGTATCTTCTGCCTTCCCGGTGGCAATTCATCAATCTGACTGACGTCCAAATCTCCGTGTATCGTCAGCGCTAAGGTTCTCGGTATGGGCGTAGCTGTCATCGTTAACACATGGGGTTGTTCGCCTTTTTGCTGCAAACGCGCCCGCTGTTGCACCCCAAAGCGGTGCTGTTCATCTATTACCACCAAACCGAGCCTATGGAAAATTACTGGGTCTTGAATCAAAGCATGTGTTCCCACTAACAAAGGTAATTCACCCGTTGCTAGTTGGGCGTGAATTTGTCGCCGTTTTGCCACTTTTGTGGAACCTGTCAGTAATTCTACTGGTAAACTTAGCAAATTAAACCAGCTAACTAACTTGCGATAATGCTGTTCTGATAAAACTTCGGTGGGAGCCATCAGTGCAGCTTGATAACCTGATTGAATTGCGGCAATAATGGCAATTACCGCGACAACAGTTTTACCAGAACCGACATCACCCTGCACAAGACGATTCATCGCTGCGGGTTTTTGTAAGTCGTTGAGGATGTCGTTGACAACTCTGGTTTGAGCGCCGGTCAGTTTAAAAGGCAATATTTTGTGGAATTGTTCGATTAACTCACCTTTGGGAGCGAGGATGGCACTGGTTTGAATCGCTCTAGCTTGATGCTGACGTTGCAGTAAACTTAGTTGCAAATAGAAAAATTCATCGAACACGAGACGACGACGAGCAACTTTGAGAGTATCGCTGTCTTTTGGGAAATGAATGTTAGCGATCGCATCTTTCAATTCCATCAAATTATACTTCTGTCGCAAACCACTCGGCAAAGGGTCTTTCATATGTGCCGCAGATGGCAAAGTAGCAATTACCGCGCTTCTGACCACATTCGCCGCTATACCTTCAGTTAGCGTATAAATCGGCACTATCCGACCAATATTTAAAGACTCAATCGGATCTCCCGGTTGTGCCAAAACTTCTAATTCTGGATTATCTAGCGTCAAGCCGTCTTTACCGCTTTTCACCAACCCACACGCTGCGATAATACTACCTTCTGCGTAACGACGCTTTAAAGTTTCCTGCCAACCGCGACTGGTAAAGCGCGTACCCGCAAAAAAGCGGCTAACTTTGATTTTGCCAGTATTATCTTGCAACTGTATGTTCAAAATCATTAATTTCTTGTTGCGGGGGCTAACATAGCAGTTGCAACTTTTTACCTTTGCCACTATCGTCACCGTTTCCCCCCCCTGCAACTCGCGGATGCTCACCTGACGCGCATAATCAATATGGTCGCGGGGAAAGTAATATAGCAAGTCACGTACAGTATATAAATTAAGAGATTGTCCTAAAGCGATCGCTTTTCTAACTCCTATTTCTGGTAAATCATGCAATTTTTGGTCAATTTTCGGCGCCAGTAACCGACTCACTTCCGCAACGATAGGAGACAGGGGAAGAGGGGGGGATAGGGAGAGGGGGGGATGGGGAGAGGGGGGGAAAGAAGAATTATTCTCCTTGTCCTCCTTGTCCTCCTT
>NZ_JAOWRF010000005.1 GCF_025753815.1 Plectonema radiosum NIES-515
CCTTGTCCCCCTTGTCCTCCTTGTCCCCTAAATCCAGCTGCACTCGATAAAAATTCGCTTGCACAGCTAACACAGTACCCAGCAACTGCCCAGTGGTAGAAAAAACTTCCCCTTTCATCAAGCAGCAACCGGACGGCGGACTAAAAGAGAAAAATAGCCAGCACAATCTATAATTTGTTCCACTTGATAGCCCGCCATTGTCAGACTATCAGGAACTTGCTCAATCGGTTCTCCGGGGTCTAGCCAGACTTCTAGCAAACCGGACTGTGGCATTTGTTCTAAACGTAATTTCGTCCGCACAAAATTAATCGGGCAAGGAGTGCCCCGCAAATCGAGTTGAGCATCAGGAGTTAAGACGGAATATACGCTCATTACTTAAACAAATTTCCCAAAAAACCTTCTAAACCACCTTTTCCAGTGCGGTCTCCCTTAATTTTAGCTAGCTTCTCTAGTAATTCTCGCTCATCTGGCATCACCTTGGTGGGAATATCAATTAACACCGTCAGCATGTGGTCACCTCGACTTACAGGATTTCCTAAGCGTGGTACACCGCGACTTTCCAACTTCATCACCGTATTCGGTTGAGTTCCCGCCGGAATTATCAGTTCCACTGGACCATCTACCGTATTTACCTCTAAACGACAGCCTAAAATTGCCTGGAGGTAGCTAACTTTGATTTCTGAGATAATGCTAATTCCATCTCGGTGGAATTCCTCATCCTCATTGACGAACAAGTACACATATAAATCTCCCGGAGGACCACTGCGCTGACCTGCATCTCCTTCATTAGAAATTCGCAAGCGCGTCCCATTATCTACCCCAGCAGGAATTGTAATTTTGAGTTTTTTCGTTACTTGATTTGTGCCTTTGCCGTCGCAAGCATCACATTTGTCTTCAATTACCATCCCTGTACTATTACAGGTGGGACAAGTCGAAACTTGAGTAAAGCTGCCAAAAGGCGTTCTGGTGACGCGACGTACTTGACCCGAACCGCTACAAGTTGAGCAAGTCCTCGGACGAGTTCCTGGTTTAGCACCAGATCCGGTACAGACATCACAAGTTTCTAGATGAGAGATGCGAATTTCTTTTTCACCGCCAAATACTGCTTCTCGAAAATCTAACTTCAAGTCTAGCCGCAGGTCATCACCTCGCACTGGACCGCTGCGCCGTCTTTGGGTAGAAGGACCACCCATCCCCCCTGCGAAGCCACTGAAAATACTTTCAAAGATATCGGCAAAGCCACCCATATCGCTCATATCTTGGAAGCCTCCAGCGCCAGCCGCAGCGCCGGATACACCAGCTTCACCAAAACGGTTGTAACGCTCTCTGATTTCCGGCTCAGAAAGCACTTCATAAGCGCGGTTAATTTCCTTAAAGCGATCCTCCGCTCCCGGTTCTTTGTTCACGTCTGGGTGATACTTCCGGGCTAGGCGGCGGTATGCGCCTTTAATTTCTTCTTTGTCGGCGTCACGAGAGACACCTAAAGTTTCATAATAATCGCGGGCCATATAGCAAAGGTAAAAGTTAGAAGGTAGAAAGCGGAAGGGAGAACTTCAAAAAGGCAAAGGTTAATTTTTGTTAATACTTGATTTTACCTTTTACCTTTGACAAAAATCACTCTTTATATTTTGAGCATGAGATGCTTTGCTCCTAAAACAGGACAATCATCTAGCCAATTCAAAGCAACTTGCCGTGCATCAGGCTTAAAAAAAGCTAGCTTTGGGCAAGTTTTTTGCTCAAACTTCTCACTGCCGATTGGCTGTTTCTTTTACAATTGTGCTACGCAACACGGTAAAACCCCGCCGATCAACAGAGGAGCTAGCCGCACCTATAGGTGTGGAAAACCCCCATATACGTTTAATCGCATCTGTACTAGCACTTTGTATAGTCCACGGCAATTCGCTTCTACAATCTAGCAAACCATTGCGGTACAACACCACTTTGGCGATAAACAGAGTTAGTGGATAGTGGATAGTGGTTAATTGTCAACTAACAACCAACAACCAACAACTAACAACCAAGACCCTTTAATCGATCGCCTCATAATCCGCTTGTAAGGTACCCTCATCATCAAAATCAAAGTTGAATTGAGGTGCGATTGTTCCATTCACTGATTCAATCGCAGGAGTAAAAGGAATATCTGAAGTTTGGGCAGCTTCATCACTTGATATTGTCGGTCGGTTGTAGACATCAGCACCAATGGCAAACAAGGTTTGTTGAAAGTCATCCAAGCGCTGTTTAAATTCTTCTGGTGAAATACTATCTTCAGTTATCGCTGCTTGGAGTTTTGTAACTTTTTCATTTGCCAAAGCTTTCATCGAATCGCCAATCAAGTTGCCATTATCCTTTAAAGTCGATTCGTAACTGAACAACAGAGTATCCGCTTGATTTTTTAATTCAACCAATTGTATGCGTTTTCTGTCAAGTTCAGCAAACATTTCCGCTTCTTGCCGCATCCGTTCTACTTCGTGGGTACTCAAACCCCCTGTGTTGGTAATCCGAATACTTTGTTCTCTACCGGTGCCTTTATCTTGAGCCGAAACCTTGAGGATGCCGTTGACATCGATTTCAAATGATACTTCGATTTGCGGCACGCCACGCTCTGCGGGGGGAATTCCGGCAAGAAGGAATTTACCGAGACTTTTATTATCCCTTGCCATTGCCCGTTCACCTTGAAGGACGTGAATTTCCACGCTTGTTTGCCCATCGGTTGCGGTGGAAAACACTTGAGACTTGCTGGTAGGAATTGTAGTATTGCGTTCAATAATTTTAGTGAACACTTCTCCTAAAGTTTCCAATCCCAGCGATAAAGGTGTAACATCCAAAAGTAAGAGATTCTCGACTTCGCCACCCAGCACCCCAGCTTGAATAGCAGCGCCGAGTGCCACTGCTTCGTCAGGATTGATCGAGCGATCGGGTGCTTTGCCGTTGAAAAATCTGATTAAGGCGTTTTGAACTGCGGGAATGCGCGTAGAACCGCCCACCAATATAATTTTATCTATGTTTTGTGGTTTCAACTCTGCATCTTTGAGCGCTTGAACCATCGGTTCGATGGTAGCTTCAATTAATTGGCTCGCTAGTTCTTCAAATTTGGAACGGCTGAGTTCCATTTCTAGATGCTTGGGTCCGGTTTCATTGGCAGTGATAAATGGCAAGTTAATTGAAGTATTTGCCATGCTGGAAAGTTCGATCTTTGCCTTTTCCGCAGCTTCTCGCAAGCGTTGCAGCGCCATTTTGTCTTGGGAAAGGTCAACTTTTTCTTGTTGGTAGAAGTGTTGAATCATCCAGCGGACGATCGCATTATCAAAGTCGTCTCCACCTAGATGGTTATTACCACAAGTCGCCTTAACTTCAAATACTCCATCCCCAAGTTGCAGAATGGATACATCGAAGGTGCCACCCCCCAAGTCAAATACTAAAATTAGTTGTTCAATGTCTTGCTTGTCTAAGCCAAATGCTAAAGCCGCAGCAGTTGGTTCATTGATGATTCGCAGTACTTCTAATCCAGCAATGGTGCCAGCATCTTTAGTTGCTTGTCTCTGAGCATCTGTGAAATACGCCGGCACCGTAATTACTGCCTGGGTGACAGTTTCACCTAAGAAATTTTCCGCATCTTGTTTGAGTTTTTGCAAAACCATTGCGGAGATTTCTTGCGGTGTGTAGTTACGTCCGCGAATTTGCACATCAACGGTATCATCTCGACCTTTGACACAAACATAGGGGACGCGATCGCGTTCTAGTTCGGTGTCATCCCAACGACGCCCAATAAATCGCTTAATACTGTAAATTGTGTTCTCGGCATTTGTAACTGCTTGTCGCTTTGCCAATTGACCGACTAAGCGCTCACCACCTTTGCCAAATCCGAGAATACTAGGAGTGGTTCTTCCACCTTCGGAGCTGGCAATGACAATCGGTTGACCACCTTCCAATACTGCGACGCAACTATTGGTAGTACCTAAGTCGATCCCAATAACTTTTCCCATAACTAACGGTATTTTTACCAGAGTGCTTCTTACAAAAATGTAGACATAAGTTTCCTGCCGGGACTGGTGTGGAAGTTTCTGTCCAACAAAACTAAGAAAAGTGATTTTTCGCGGAGTAACTTTTTAACTACGGACAAGTTATTTATGGTTTTCGCAAAAAAAACATTCTTCTCCTCCCGATGGAAGAGGCACGATTAGTAAGCGAAAACCTTAAATAGCCATGTCCTAGTTTCAGTATGCGATGCTCGTCAAGCGCAAGAAGCCAAAGACTTTTAGCTACTAATAATCAGCAGTTAGTCAGTAGCCAAAACCAACCCGTCTATAGCACTGGTTCCTTTTGACTTTTGACGAATGAAAAAAAGCGTTCGTTTAACTACATTGCTGAATTTGACTGATTTTCCTCCATAGGAGGCATATCTTCTTTCGGAGCAGCGACTTTGACCATTGCATGACGAAGCACGCGATCGCCCAAATAATATCCGCGTACTAACTCTTCTAACACTGTTCCTTCTGGATGTTCATCCGTAGGTTCGCGCATTACTGCTTCGTGCAAGTTCGGATCGAATTCTTGACCTTCGGGTCGCATTGGTGACACACCCAAGCGTTTCAAGGAATCTACTAGTTGCTTGTAGACACCTTGATAGCTTTTGTGAATTGTCAATTCACCGTCGCTTTGCGGTTTGAGATGTGCTCTTGCTCGTTCAAAATTATCAACTACTGGCAGTAATTCCGTAATCGTATTCCGCTTCACCAACAAATCAAGCTCTTCTTTTTCCTTGCTGGTGCGTTTGCGATAATTCTCAAAATCTGCCCCAATCCGCATATATTGGGTGTTACGCTCTTCTAATTGGGCTTTCAGTGACTCTATTTGTTGAGTCATTTCTGCTAATGCGGCTGTATCAGTTTCCGTTATAGTCTGCGGAGTTCCAGCAGTACCATTTTCTTGTATATCTGTCTCTCCTGATGTATTGGTTTGGGCTGTCACTTGCTCAGTAACCTCGCTACCAGATTCGTTATAGTTCATTTGGGCTGGGGACTCGCTCATCATTGCTTACTTTACCTCTGTGTTCACCCTAGAAGATGGCTTATATTGATTTCTTTATCCTCTTCCATTATTGTGTAATCATTCCAAATGCTATTTACGGCAATTAGTCCCCACATAGTAACAGCCGTTGAATGCACTTGCCGCTGACTGTGAGGCGTATTTTTTGCCGAAATTTTCATTTGAATCGATCTCACCGTCCTCTATTGTGACAAATGCAGAGCGCATTAGCCCAGACGCACCAATGGCGGCATTCCGAAAATAGGGAATGGGGCATGGGGCATTGGGCATGGGGCATCGAAATTCTGAAACTTCTTTTTATTCCCCTTTCCCCTTTCCCATTGCCCATTACTTAATTGGCAAAAATTCAACAAGTAAGCATGAGAATTATCTTCGCCAGATTGGGAATACTTTAACCAGAGGTTTCCGCTACTCATTGCTCACTTATGACTTACTCGTCACAACAACGGCGCAGTACCGCTCTTACTACAAGAACCGAATTTTCGCCTTTCGGCAATAAACTTGTGCAATCTGGCTATGTGAATAGCGAACAGATGAGACAAGCGCTAATTGATAGCCGCAAGTCTGGCGTACCCTTAACAGAAGTACTTGAGTCAATCTCTGGGCAACAACTATCACCTGAGTTGCTCAGACAATATAAAAAACAGCAGTTATTTGAACTTAAAATACTATACGGTGTTGAGTTTATCGATCCGGAAGTTAGTCAAGTAGGCAGCACCACGGTAGGAAAGCTGATTGATACCCTGATTCCAGCGGATATCTGTCGTCGCCATCGCTTGGTACCACTGGCAAAACATGAAGATCAAAACCCGCCGTCGGTGTTAGTGGCGATGGTCGATCCGGATAATCTAGAAGCTTCGGATGATTTGAATCGCATTTTGCGTCCGCAAGGTTTGGCGTTGCAACGCATGGTGATTACCCAGGAGGACTATCAACAGCTAATCAATCAATATTTGGATGAACTAGCTGTTAAGCAAAAGCACCTGGAGAAACAAAAGTCTACAGACATTAATCAAGACTTAGAAAATCTGGGAAATCTCGACCTAGACGATGCCCCCGATGATATGGAAGCTGATTTGGGGGCAGCGATGAAGGGTGCAGAAGATGCACCAGTTATCAACTTGGTCAATAGAATTCTTGCCAAAGCTTTACATGAGAAGGTTTCCGACATTCACATCGAGCCGCAAGAAGAAAACTTACGCATTCGCTTTCGTAAGGATGGCGTGTTGGGTGAGGCTTTTGATGCCCTGCCGAAGAAAATCATTCCTGCGGTTACGGCTCGGTTTAAAATTATTGCCAACTTAGATATTGCCGAACGGCGTTTACCTCAGGATGGACGCATTCGGCGGATGTTTGAAGGGCGTAAAGTTGACTTCCGGGTTAGTACCTTACCCAGTCGCTATGGCGAAAAGGTAGTGTTGCGGATTTTGGATAACTCCTCTACACAACTGGGATTACATAAGTTGATTGCCGATCCTGAAAGTTTGCAGATTGTCCATGAGATGGTTAGCCGTCCCTTTGGTCTGATTTTGGTAACAGGACCAACTGGTTCTGGTAAAACAACGACGCTGTATTCAGCATTAGCAGAACGCAATACACCGGGAATTAATATCAGTACTGTAGAAGACCCGATTGAGTATAGCTTGGCGGGGATTACTCAGGTGCAGGTAATTCGGGAAAAAGGGCTAGATTTTGCCACGGCTTTGCGGGCATTTTTGCGGCAAGATCCGGATGTGCTGTTGGTGGGTGAAACACGAGATAAGGAAACGGCAAAAACAGCAATTGAAGCTGCTTTGACTGGTCACTTAGTATTAACTACCTTACATACGAATGATGCCCCTGGTGCGATCGCTCGTTTGGGAGAAATGGGCATTGAACCTTTCATGATTTCTAGTTCTCTCATTGGCGTTTTGGCACAGCGTTTGGTGCGACGTGTCTGTGCCGATTGTCGCATTCCCTATACTCCCACCCCTGAAGAATTAGCCCGCTATGGTCTATCCGCTTCTCAAGATGTAGGTATAACTTTTTATAAAGCAAACTCCTTAACATTAGAAGAAATTCAACAAACTAGTTCTAAAGGTCATATTTGCCCAACTTGTAATGGCAATGGTTACAAGGGACGTTGCGGTGTTTATGAAGTTATGCGAGTCACCGAAAAGCTGCAAACCTTAATTAACGAAGAAGCACCAACAGAACGCATTAAGGAAGTTGCAGTCGAAGAGGGGATGAAAACTTTGCTTGCTTACAGCTTGGATTTAGTGCGTCAAGGACAAACCACTTTAGAAGAAGTCGAACGCGTAACTTTCACCGATACAGGTTTAGAAGCAGAGTTAAAAGCCAAACGCAAAAGTGGTCTTACCTGCCGAACTTGTAGTGCCGAATTAAAACCGGAATGGCTAGATTGTCCTTATTGTATGACACCTCGTTTTGCCGATTAAGTAGATGGGCATAAATAAACGCTCCTTAACGTAGTAACGGCTTAAGCCGTTAAAATCCAAGAGCGACAAGCGGTAAACCGCTCACTACGAAGAGCGGAGAATATTTTACATTTAATTTCGCCCACCTACTTAGTTAGTAGTTAACCATCAACCAACACCTATCAAATAACAAAAATAGACATAATTATGGAAATGATGATTGAAGACTTAATGGAGCGGATGATTGAAATGGGTGGCTCGGATTTACATTTATCCGCAGGTATACCTCCCTACTTTCGCATCAGCGGCAAACTCACACCCATTGGTGATGAGGCATTAACCGGCGATCAGTGTCAAAGGCTTATTTTTAGTATGCTGAATAATACTCAGCGCAAAACTTTAGAACAAACATGGGAACTCGATTGTAGCTATGGAGTTAAAGGTTTAGCTCGCTTTCGTGTCAACGTTTATAAAGAGCGTGGTTCCTACGCTGCTTGTTTGCGAGCGTTAAGTTCTAAAATTCCTAACTTTGATAAATTAGGTCTGCCAGATGTGGTACGGGAAATGACTGATAAACCCAGAGGATTAATTTTAGTAACGGGTCCTACTGGTTCAGGTAAAACCACTACCTTAGCAGCAATGATTGACTTGATTAACCGCACCAAAGCTGAACATATTTTAACTGTAGAAGACCCAATCGAATTTATTTACGAACCAGTTAAAAGCTTAATTCACCAACGTCAACTTAATGAAGATACTAAGAGTTTTGCTAATGCCTTGAAAGCAGCATTGCGGGAAGATCCAGATATTGTTCTGGTAGGGGAAATGCGCGATTTGGAAACAATTTCTCTGGCTATTAGTGCGGCGGAAACAGGACACTTGGTATTTGGCACTTTGCACACTAGTTCAGCAGCACAAACTATTGACCGCATTGTTGATGTTTTTCCACATGAAAGACAAACTCAGGTACGGGTGCAATTATCTAACTCGCTAGTTGCTGTATTTAGCCAAACTTTGGTTCCTAGAAAAAATCCTAAACCAGGCGAGTTTGGTCGGGTGATGGCTCAAGAAATTATGATTGTTACTCCTGCTATTTCCAACTTGATTCGCGAAGGAAAAACCGCACAAATTTACTCGGCTATACAAACCGGCGGTAAGTTGGGTATGCAAACTCTAGAGAAGGTTTTAGCTGATATGTACAAAGCAGGAACTATCTCTTTTGAAGCAGCAATGTCTAAGACTTCCAAGCCGGATGAAATTCAGCGTCTCATTGGTGGTGCCCCACCACAAGCAGCAGGAGCAGTCAAAGCGCATTAATTTAATAATGGAAATTTGAAGAGGGGAAAAGGAAAGAAAAATAAACAGGGGTGATTTAAATAACTCTTCTTACAAACGTCAACGGGACGGTACAGGCCACCGCTCAAGGTTGGCGCTTTATTTCCATACCTTTTACCTTTTACCTTTACCCCTCCTCAAATCCCCCAATTACCAATATAAAATATATATAATCCATGCCAAACTTTGTTGCTCGTGTTCGAGATTCTCAAGGAAAATCCCGAACAGAAAAAATTGTTGCGGAATCTGTAGTGCAAGCACGTAGTGCTCTGAGACAGCAGGGTTTTGTAGTTCAAGAACTTAAACAAGCTCAAGGTTTTGGGAGCTTTGACTTGAACAAATTACAGACAGCAATGACTAAGGTTTCCGTTAAGGATAAAGCTGTCTTTTCTCGTCAATTTGCGGCTCTAATCAATGCGGGAGTAGCAATTGTTAGAAGTCTGGGGGTGCTGTCTGAGCAATGTACTAATCCGAAACTAAAACAATCACTAATAGACATTAGCGCTGATGTCCAAAACGGGATGAATCTTTCTGACTCAATGCGGAAGCATCCTCAATGTTTTGATGGTTTGTATGTCAGCATGGTTCAAGCGGGTGAAGTGGGCGGTGTTTTAGATGAAGTAATGAATCGTTTGGCAAAGTTATTAGAAGATGTTGCCCGATTACAAAACCAAATTAAATCAGCATTGTCTTATCCAATGGTTGTAGGATTTTTGGCAACTGCAATTTTTCTGGGGATGACGATTTTTCTCATTCCAATTTTTGCCGGTATTTTTAAAGATTTAGGCACTGAATTGCCTCCTTTAACGCAATTCTTGATGGATTGTAGTGAAATTTTGAGAAGTTGGCGAATTTTTCTGATATTTGGCGTTGTTATCGGTACGTCAATTGCATATAAGCAGTACTACAAAACTGCTCTTGGTCGCCAAACGATCGATCGTTTTTCTCTGAAAATGCCGTTGTTTGGTGACTTGATTCAAAAATCGGCAGTTGCCCGTTTTAGCCGGACTTTTGGGGCTTTGACTCGTTCAGGTGTACCAATTCTTACTTCTTTGGAAATTGTCCGCGACACGTCAGGAAATCAAGTAATTGCTAATGCTATTGATGGAGCGCGTGTAGAAATTCAACAAGGAGGGATGATCAGCATTGCCTTGCAAAAAGAAAAAGTTTTTCCGCCTATGGCAATTCAAATGATTAGTATCGGTGAGGAAACTGGGGAATTAGATGGGATGTTGATGAAAGTTGCCGATTTTTATGAAGATGAAGTCGAGCAGGCAGTAAAAGCTCTAACAAGCATTTTGGAACCAATTATGATTGTGGTTTTGGGGGGAATGGTTGGCACAATTTTGCTGGCGATGTATCTGCCTCTGTTTAAGGTATTTGAAAAACTGGGATAGACGATTAAAAGTTAGGAGTTGTAGAGACGTTCCGGCGGAACGTCTCTACTAAAGTTAGCAGGCGCGGAGTTAAAAGTCTTTATTTTAAGTCTTAACTTATAAATAAGAAATTTAATTCTTAACTTATCACTCCTCACTTTCATAGAGACGTTCCACCGGAACGTCTCTACTTAATTAATTTCTTAAATTATATTTAATGCAAAAATCTTATTACGAAACTAGCTTGGCTGAATATAGCAATTCCTTGTCAGCGATCGCACTCCTTAAGCTGCATCGACCATACTTGGAAATGATTCCTAGTCTGCGGCGTCCAGATGAAAGCGTTATCACTATTCCTCTACCAATTGTCCGTCTTCGCAACACTTCAGCAGAAAAAACCACTACTTGCCTACCTTGTGATGTCGCAATTTTAATGTGCGATCCAGAATGGAAAATCAAAAGCGGTGTGGAAATTTTGGTTTTCATTCATCGTCCCCACGAAGATTTTTCTCAGTTATTGGGACGCTGGCGACAAACTCAAGTTTGCCTAGATAAAGAATATCAGTGGCTCATGCCTCCCCGTTACAATCATATTTTAAATGAGGGAATAAATAGTATATATCCCTTATTTGTGGTGTTTCTAGATACACCAGAACGCATTAAGCGTGGTCTTGTCGGCGCATCTCTGCCATTTATAATTCAAACACCAGAATCACTGCCTGAGGAAAATATGTTAGAAGTTTTCTCTCCAGAAAGTCCACCAACTTAGAATAAGTTAGGAGTTAAAAGTGAGGAGTGAGGAGTTAAAAATTAGCTCATTCCAAATTCCTAACTCATAACTCCGTACAGACGTTCCGACGGAACGTCTCTACCTAACTATTACTTGACAAACTGGGGCATAATTTCCGCTGCGGTAAATATTCCATAAATGCCGCGCTTGTGCAATTGCATACCAGCTTTGAGATAGCCAAAGGCTGGTCCACAGACATTAGCTGCCATGCTGGTTTCGTCGCCTAAGATGAAGGTATGGGTGGAAATTTTACCTTCAAAAGTGCGACCAGTGATTTTCACGTTGGTGCTGAGGGGCTTTTTGGCGTTGCGGGTATCGACTATGCCACCAACTGTAACGCGATCGCGTGAACAAATCCCCGCTAATTCCAGCATTACATCATCGGCATGTTCCATATTCTCTAAGGTAAGCACGCCATTGGTTTTATCCAGCAGTGCTTCTACCTCTGCATCTGTCATTGCTCTGGCAGTTTCTACACTATAACCTGGCATATGAGCAATATCTTCGCGGATGGTGGCACGGTAAGCTTCCCAGTTAGCAATTCCGACGCCAAAGGTAATTTCAATTTTATGTATTTCCGCGTAGCTTTGTGCGGCTAATGCAGCGGCTGCGGTTAACAATCCAGGTGTTGCACCACACCCTGTCATGTAAGTAATTCCCGCAGCTTCTAATTCGTCTTTCATTGCCAGCAGTTGTTCTACCGCACTGGTGCGCTTAATCGCATCCACTAACACCCCACGCCAACCGGATTTAATGAACTCCTGTGCTACAGAAGCGATAAAATTATTGGGTAGGTTGGGTAAAGCGAGAAAATACCCATCTACAGAATGAGCGCTTTCGATTAAATCTTGAATACTGCGACTTGTTAAAGTACCAGTTGGTTTTAAATAACCCACCGAACCTTGAGAGTTATAAGTTGTAATACAATTTTGAGCATTTAAACCCGACTCGGTGTATACGTAGCCTTCTTTGTCTGCTGCTGCGACTAAAATCATTTCTCGTTTACCAGCAAGTACCTTGGCGGCAGCTTGTCCTAAACCGCCAAAACCCAGTACTCCTACGCGCATCGCTGGTGAGATATTTAGAGAATTTTTGACTTGTTCTGGATTCATAGTCAATTTGTTAAGTTGAATCGAAAGCGTTTAGCAGTCAGTATTTTAGCTTGTGGCTGATTGCTTTTAGCTATAGATGTTAATTATGCTTTATTATGCTGGGTTGTTATCGTCGGGCGATCGCTTTTTTAACGAGAAAGTCTTGCTTGGCGATTTGGGCGTGGGCGAAATTGTTTCAGTGTTAACACCATTGGAACATTAGTAATAATTATGGTTCAGTAGTATTGTATTGGGCACCAAATTAGAAAAAATTGATTTATGAGTTTTGAAGATATTAAAGACCTAAAGACTGTACGAGCGGTTGCAGAGACTGGTGCTGCGGCTGGCGCTGCTGTCAGTGCTGCTACAGGGTTGACTGTTGCAGCAACTTCAGGAGCAGGAATTACTTCCGGTCTAGCTGCGGCAGGTGGTGTGGTTGGTGGTGGTATGGCGGCTGCTCCTGCGGTATTAGCAGCAGGTCCAGCTTATGCTGGGGCAAAAATAATGAATGAAACTTTGTTCAAAGACCAACCGGATTTGTCTGAGGAAGAACGTGAAGCTCGTGCAGCTGCAAGAACAGCTACAAACATTGGGGCTGCTGCTGGTGTAGCTGGTGCTGGTGCTGTCACAGTAGCTGCTGGTGCTTCTGGTGCTGCAATTATGAGTACCCTTGCTGGTATCGGTGGTGTTGTTGGGGGAGGTGCAATTGCTGGTACTGCCATAGTTGCTGCTGCACCTGTTGCTGCTGCGGCAGCTATTGGATACGGGATATACAAACTTTTCGGCGGCGGTAAGAAATAGCATTAACTCAATTCTCCAATGCAGTGTTAAGCTGCATTGGAGCGCGATCGCATATCTCCTATTTTTAACCACCAAAGCAGAAACCAACAAAATCAACTATCTTCACTTCATGACCTCATTCCCAAAATTGGTAGATTAATAATTTGCGGAATGATATTCTTCTTCAAAAGACGCTTCAGAAATTAAAATCAATTCCTCAATTGTCTCACCAATACCCATATCAGGATTGAGTATAAAAATACCCGGCACATGATGACCTGTATTTATGTGGTCAACTAAATGTACAGGCATAGAGGTACGATTATTTGTTATCAATACAAAGTTATGTGCTTCACACCAAATAAGAATTTCCGGGTCTAAAGTTCCCTTTAAAGGTGTATTTGGTTCTCCTATTGCACGAATGATTAAATCAGATTTTCTTCGTCGTAATTGATTTATATAAACTGGATTTACATTTTCATCCATTAAATACTTAAGCATTATTCGCCTTTTTTCATCGCTTCTCTTTCTGCTTTGAATTGCATTAATTTCTGTACAACAGGTGAAGGGTTGCGTCGTTGTTCTTCTCGCATTCTGTGTCCAGACTCTAACCAGTCAGCAATATAATTACTCACCGTTTCTTTGTTGTGGAGGTAATACAAAATCGTCGCATAGACTTGTTCGAGGGTAAGCGATGTATAAATTTGTGCGATTTCTTCTGGAGTACGAGCGCGATAAATATACTCGTAAAGGATAGTTTCAATACCTATGCGCGTACCTTTGAGGCGAATATCATTCGGTGCAAGAAAGTTGAAGTATTCTTCTAATTGCATCACTTAATCCTCTTTTTATTTATCTATCATGCGATCGCACCTGGAAAGTAAATTGGGTTTTGAATTTTGTCGCTCAAGTGATCGCATGATAGATTAGAGTCCACAGCGATCGCCTACAATCAGTTTAAAAGACCATCAGGTGCGATCGCATTGGGCATCATCACCCCTCTGATCAAAGAGAAAAAGAGCCAATATCAATACCCACAGTTCTTGACACCATAACACCAATAAGCACGCCAAGACCTAGTGCCCTACGAAAATAATTAACGCCTTGAAATAATTCTAGCCATGCCCAAGTAAATAAAGAGCCAAAAGCAAGTGCGTCTAACCCTGTATTAATTTGCCCTGTTGTCAAAACTAGTTTGAGCAAACTAGCTGTTACCCAGACAATAATTGGTAGATTTGGCATCTGAGCTATAACAATATTGCCATCGCTGTCACGGAAGATTTTATCAAATAATGTATTTTTCATAACTTTAAATTGCAACAATTAGCCAAAGCTATTAACTTACAAAAACTACTTGCATTAAAACATTCAAGTCTTTCTCTTATCATGCATCGTTGTGCTGAGATTAAAAATAGAATAGGAAGAGGCAACCCAAAAATGGTACAAGCTGTAACCAAAAATCTGACATTGACGGAGTTTCTACAATTACCAGAAACGAAACCCGCAAGTGAGTATCTTGATGGTCAAATTATCCAAAAACCCATGCCACAGGGAAAACACAGTACGATTCAAGGTGAACTTGTACCGACTATTAATGCTGTAGTCAAACCGAAACGCATAGCTCGTGCGTTTCCTGAGTTGCGTTGCACTTTTGGTGGTCGTTCAACTGTACCCGATATCGCCGTTTTTGTTTGGAACAGAATTCCGCGTGACGACAATGGAGAAGTTGCGAATACATTCTCTATTGCTCCAGATTGGACTATTGAAATTCTGTCACCTGACCAAAGTCAAACAAAAGTGACGAAAAATATTCTCCATTGCTTGAAATATGAGACTCAAATGGGTTGGTTGATTGATCCACTGGAGCGAACTGTGTTTGTTTATCGTCCGAACCAACAAATTGAAGTGTTTGATGAACCAGATGCATTAATTCCTGTGCCAAGTTTTGCGAGTGAAGTTCAGCTGACAGTGGGAAATTTATTTGCTTGGCTTTTGGAGTAGCGATCGCATATACACATAAGACATCTGGTAGAAAAGACGTAGAGACGTAGCATTGCTACGTCTAATCAAGGGTTTCGGACAACCCATAATTAATTTATACCAGATGTCTATAGAACAAAAGCGCGATCGCAGTTATCTAGCTCTAGCTTATCTTTTTGCTACACTTGAAAATTTTTACATCTGTGTCTATAATACACTTACAGTGTTTTCACTCACATGGCTAAATATGGGTGCATCTGTTAGAAGCTGAATTGTGAGAATCGCGAATTCTCAAGGTATTCGTATTCCCAAAGCTTTATTAGCTTGAAGCGAAAGATGGCATTCTTGCCAGTGCGGCTGTTCTCTAGACCGTGACCACAATGCAGCGATAATTATAAAAAATAGAGCGGTAGCGCATTCCGTTCTTAAAGCTCAACGCCTCCTAAGCAATAGCCGGATTGGTTGAGAAGCCCACACTGTAACGGTACTCCGTTCAGTGTGGGAGTATGTCACAACAAAGTGGTATTCACACAGAAGTGGAAATTGAGGTTGATGGCGATCGCCTAATTATTCGCGCAGTAACACGATTACGGCTTGGGTGGGATGAAGTTTTTGCAGCAATGGCAGAGCGATACGATGATGTTCTGCTAGATGATATTAATACAACAGACTGCGATCGGGTCAGGGCAAGGGCATCTAAAATTAACAACAATAAATGGACAAAAGTCCAGTTTAGTCTATTTGACGCAAAAATAAGATTTTTCGTTAATCTTGTTTTTTCTGTAGACAAAAAGTAAAAATTATTATGGCATTATTCTCAATAATAGAATTTAATGCTAAAAATACGGTTTTCTTGAGAATACCCATTTAAAAAAACCTTGATACAAATACAGTAGAGACGCGAAATTTCGAGTCTTTAAAAGATTCATATCTATTGCTATTAACGTGAAATGATTACTTCATTATTCAAAGTAGAAAACTGCACCTGCATAATTTTAATCATCCCATCATATCATTCAGTAACGCCCAAAACTTGATTACTTTAACAACTAGAAATTAAGAATAAATTATGAGCGATTACGACAGACTAAATGACTTAAAAGATATTTTAGACTTACTCTACGAAAGGCTAGGGGCGTTTGAAAAAGAGTTATTTACAAGTAGTAGTGAACCTGTCAAGGTTGAGTTAAAGCAGCGCATTAAGCGAGAGATTCTTCCTAATATTCGTAAATACGAGACAGAATACTGGGAACTTTATCCACAAGAAGCGATTATTATCTCTGATGAGGAAGCAGAAACCCAACTGGTTAAGGTAGAACAAGCAGTTGTATCTATCGAACAGAAACCTTCTATTACTTATCCATCAGAATTAATTTCTCTCCTGCAAGAGATTCGATACAAGTTAGAGAAACAAGATAAAGCAGCTTCAGCCAAGTTGAAGGTAGTTTTGCCGTTAATTCCTGCGATCGCATCTTACGAAATGGAGATAGGAACAGAGGGATTGATGTACAAAACTTGGGAGAAAATTAAGAAAATCGTTCGGAGATAAGTAATGTCAGCAGATAATCTAGAATATATAAGGAAACTAGAGCAAGCGAAGAATGTCTGGCGAGAAAGACATGTTTATCTAGAGAAGGAACTTGCTCAGACTAGCAATGCAGTTCAACGATTTGAATTAACAAAAGAAATTGAAAGATGTCAGCAAGAAATTGAAAGAAAAACTAAAGAAATAGAATCTTTAAAAAAAGAGAGTCAAAAAGAGAGTCAACAAAAAAATTCAGAGTTTTTGGATTCTTTGTGTCAGAAAATGCATGACATACCACTTGTAGACAGACCAATTGAAGTTCTTGGTGCAAGTCAAAAAACTGAGCCAGTTGTCGCTGCTCACTGGCAAGAGTTGATGCGCTTTTGGATATTTAAATTGGGTCAAAAAAGCAATAAATCGGAGTATTTAGGTGTTGTCACTGCTGATGACGTGATGTTAATGCTCTTCTCTTCCAATAGATCGTCGAGAGAAGCTCGTGCTTTGTCTAGTTTTGCTATGCAATGCCTTGGGACAGAGCCTGACTTGAAGAACGAGACAGTTCATTTAGTAATAGATAAAGCTATAGATAACCTCAACGACCTTGATGGTTTGAACAACAAGCTGAATACTTTAATGGATGAAGCATTTTATTCAGTGATGCAGTCGCGTTTTGGACAGCTATTGCATGAACGATTGTTACAAAGTTATATACAAACTCGTGATGCCCGTCGAAATAGGATTGGTTGTATCTTCTTAAATACAGCAATAACAAACAGTGAAATCCTCAATGCAGAAAACGCCACTCAAATATTAATACCCTTTTTAGATGAGTTAACTATCTTCTGTTCGGTCCAAGAACATGTTTACGCAGCATTGCGCTTGGTTGAAGCATTCTATCGTCCACAGGGTCAAAAGAATGGTGCAAGAATAGATTTTTTACCGAACGGACTTTTGCGTAAAGTGGTCAAAGTATTGCTTACGGCTGCTGAACAAAAGACGGTGGGTAATGATGCAGTGTCAACCACAGCTATATGGGCTATTGTATGGCTAACCAGCGCTAAAACTTGCTATTCTTACACAACCTATACTTTTGCTGATGAAGAACTTGACCTTTTACGACAAGTTGTTATCAATGAGAAACATGATGCTTTTGCTCGAAGTTGGTCTGCCCTTATTTTGAGTGTCTGTACTTCTGAAAAAACTATATTTGCCCAAGCAGATTGGATTTACGAATGGGCAGTTGTGGCAGATGGAGCCAAGCCTCAAAGGAAATTACCAAAAATATCACCTCACAATCGTCCGAAAGATATTGAGGTTATGAAAAATTTAGTCTTTTCAAATTTACCGATCAAAGCTAAAAGATATGCAGCCATTGCACTTGGACGACTAGGATGCTTTATACCCGAAATGATAGACCCGCTCCTGCAAGTTTTTCGGGATGATATGTGCCTTCCTGATGAACGTGACGAAGCATTAGTTTATTTAGTATTCATAGGTAATTCTCAAGTTATCTCTACACTCATACAGGAAGTAAATCACCGTCAGAATAATGAAGATAAATATTATGACTTACCTCAACGTTCCTTTCTAGCACTTATTGGCATGGGTAATGTAGATGCGCTTAAGCAACAAATTGAACTTGGTATAAAGGATCAACTAGATATCAATGCTGTAGCTTATGCATTAGCTGGAGTTGCGAATCCACAGGGACGCAAGGTTTTAGAGTCTATGAAGAATCATAAGGAAAAGGAGGTTCGTAATGCTGTGATTAATGCCTTGTCTAAATTAAATAAATGGAATTCTTAGAATCTACACCTATAGCTACAACTTAGGTATCACAAAGGTTTATGTTTTTTCCTTATGGGGTAAATATGTGGAAAAATATAACTAAATTTATCAAAAACAAAATTATTCAAAACTTATCTGTTAATAGTGGTATGAATGTAGATAGATTTATTTCACAACAAGGTCATCTTGTTCATAAACTCAAAGCGAAAGATAGCACTGGTCGATGGGCTTATTACTTCGTTTATATAAGAGCTGCTTTAGAACAGGAATTCTTGAAAGCACTAGAATCAAATCAAAGTATCGATTTAGAGGATTATGGAAAGGTTATTGCTTCTTGCTATGGAGAAGAACCTAATGATGAACTAAAAGCTTTATTAAAAGAAAAATATGGGTTTGATGTTTAGAATTCAAGATAAATAAAACATCATTTATATTCCAATTGGATTGAAAATTCAGGGTCTATCTGCTAAGTTATTGTATAGAATAATATCGACTATTAAGTATTATTTATTAGATAACAATTAATCTAATCATTCCTTTATCACAATGGAAACAAAATTAACTCAATCTAATATCGAGAAGGCTTTTGAATGGCTTTATCAGAGAGCGATCAATGGAATACCTGGTTTTGATTCAGCACCAGAAATGGCTCAAAAATATCTTGCTAAAGGCGGTAGTCTAAATGATAGTGTTAATGATCTAATCAAGTGGCAAATTGTCAAAGCTGGAACATCAGGCTTTGTTACTGGCTTAGGTGGTCTACTCACGCTACCTATTACTGTACCTGCTAATTTCGCCAGTGTAATTTATGTTCATGTCACAATGATCGCAGCTATTGCCTACATGGGTGGATACGATCTTAAAGACGATAAGGTCAAAACTCTAATCTATGCTTGTTTGGTAGGAAATTCTGCCAAAGATATTCTTAAAGAGTCAGGAATAATAATAGGTCGTAAGCTGACTGAATCAGCGATCAAGAATATTTCTAAACAGACATTAGGAGCAATCAACAAAAAAGTTGGCTTTAAACTGGTTACTAAATTCAGTGAAAAAGGAACAATTGTTCTAGGTCGTGCTGTTCCCTTTGTTGGTGGTGTTATTGGAGCATCCATTGATGGAATAGCAACTCAAAGAGTCGGTAACATCGCGAGAGAAACATTTATTGTATCCCCTCTAAATTTGGGGGTAGCTAGTTATTCAGATATCCACAACGAACCAAAAGGATTACTCCCTTCCCGCTCGAAGAATACCCATTTGACGAACGGAAAAGACACGAAGGAAGAAGAAAAAGAAGATAGTTAATGCTCTAAAAGAAGGAGAAAATTATGGTGTTCATAATTCCATTGATTGGACTATTGCTCATATCTACTGGTGGGGCAACACTTGTCTGGTATTATTCGCTTAATCCTGAGAAACAGGAAAAATACAATGAAGCTGTTCTCTCAATTCTTAAGCAAAAGATGCAGGAACGTGGTATTGCAATTGATTTTTCTGATACTAAAGAAAGTCTAGAAGCAAAAGCTAAAAGAAAGGGACTAAGTAACGAAGAAATAAAAAGAATTATAGATGAATCTGCGGAAGAAGGTAAAGCTGGGATTTGAGACATAGGGCATCTTGGGCTTAACGTACATTCCTGTTCCATTGCTACCAGAATGCCTTACCAAAAATCAGGTTTTTTAAACCCGCTTAGGTGGGTTTTGCTTGTTTGGTCAAATTAGTGACCATGAGCAAAGAGCAGTTTCGATATCTTGGCTGAGATGTTTGCTCCCGTGAACTACCTAGGGCATATTTCAGGTAAATGAAGTACATGTATAAAACCCAAAACCTTGATTAGACGTAGCAGTGCTACGTCTCTACGTGTATTGGATTAGAGCGATAGGCTGCTGTAACACCAAGAGTGCGTTAGCGTTCGCGCAGGCAGCGTTCCGAAGGAAAGCTTACCGTTAGGTATCGCTCTCCAAAAATATAATATATACCTCTCTGGTTATACAACCAAAGATATAAATTAAAGTTATCGTATTTATACTCATAACCCAACTTATACAGCGATCGCTGAGAATTGCGCCAAGTCATCATAATGATAACTTTTATCAACACTTTTAGTCATTTCCTAACATGCCCTGCTGGTTATATGCTGCCTAATGCTCGTTTTTCCAGCTTTTGAGCTACATAACGGGGCTTAATTTCCACCTTGACTAATTTAGAAGGTTAAGGGAAACTTACATATGACAGATGTGTAGACTTATAAAATCAATAATTTTTGTAAAGATTCTGAGATATATATTTTGAGAGATGGAACATTAGTTAACAAAGTGGCAAGTTTGTATCTAAGTAGCAAAGTTCCAATGGCTATATTTTTTGAGCCATAACAACAGAACAGTACCGTCCAAACGTAAAAAGCGTGGTTTGCGAAAAGTATGGAGACATTAGAATTCATCATTTATCCAGATGGTCGGGTACAAGAAAAAGTCACTGGCATTGTGGGTGCTTCTTGTGGTGAAGTTACAGCAGCAATAGAGGCACAGCTAGGGTTAGTACTTAGTCATGAGCCCACCTCAGAATTCTTCACTACTCAGGTGCAGCAACAATCTGGTGTGGTAAATACGCAAACCACTTTCAGCGATTGGTAATTTAAACAAATTTAGTTTACTCAAATCACAACCACCATGTCACACTTTAGCCAAATTAAGACGCAAATTCGTAATCTAGACTCGTTGAAAGAAGCTCTGACCGACTTGGATATAAATTGGAAACCCGGTACAAGCGAGGTTCGCGGTTATCGCGGTCAAACTCATGCAGCCGAAGTTACCATTGAACAAGATAATGGTTATGACATCGGCTTTAAATGGAATGGCTTAGAATACGAATTGGTTTCTGACTTGCAATATTGGCAGCAAAACTTGTCTGTTGATGGCTTTTTGCGGCAAGTAACGCAGCGTTATGCATATCACACAGTTGTGAAAGAAACTACTCGTGCTGGGTTTCAAGTCGCTGAACAACAAAAAAATAAAGATGGTTCTATTCGCTTAGTAGTACAACGCTGGAGTGCGTAATGTCTGATTTTCTGCTTTTTGAAGAACAAGAAGACGATCGCTCAGGTTTAGAACCAGAATTAGGCGGTTTTTTGCGGGATGAGCCGGAAAGGTCTGGTTTAGAGCCAGAATTGGGGGGAATGCTGCGTCAAAAGGGTGTTTATGTTGATGAAATCACCTGTATTGGCTGTTTGCATTGTGCCCATGTTGCTCGTAACACTTTTTATATTGAACCAGATTACGGGCGATCGCGTGTAATTCGACAAGAAGGGGACACAGAAGAAGTAATTCAAGAAGCAATTGACACATGTCCCGTTGATTGCATCCAATGGGTAGATTACACTGAACTAAAAAAGTTAGAAGAAGAGCGCAAATATCAGGTAATTCCTGTGGTAGGTTATCCGGTAGAACAAGCGGTTGTTGCTAGTGCAAAGCGTCGTCAAAAGCGAAGATTAACCCATAAAAAATCCCGTTATTGAAATATCAAATTTCAATTCTAAATATAGAGGGCTGTTTCAACAGTCCTTTTGTTTTTTATACTACTTTTTAGTTCGGTAAACACGGAGATTTACCTGATTTTAAATATATAAAGCGAGGGTTCGAGCGATCGCCTTATTTTAAAGGATCGTGCTGAGAAAGCAACTTTTCTACTTTCGCTTCATCAATCCTAGCGGTTAATCTTTTGGCTTCATGCATATCTCTAGTGGTTTTAGCTAAAGTAAAAGTTGAGCCAACAGAAAAAGCTAAACCCATACCCATAAAGCCTTTTACCCAGCTATTTACAGGTAAGTTAACAATACCAAAGGTAGTCATAGAAATAGAAAAGCCAAAAGCAATCCATGTTTGAATAACCCAAGCTGTGCTGTCTTTTTGAGAACTAGAGGTTTGCATATATTTGCGATGTAGTCTGACTAATTTATCAAGTTTAACAGTATTGAACGACAACCGCTACAAAAGTAGTAGTATCTATTATTACCTCTTTTTTTCAGTGGCATGACTAAATTGGTAATTTAAATTTGTAGTCAGCGCAAAGAGCGCTAACTACGAGAAAACGCTCAATTACTGTGACTCTGGAAATGTCTGCACTTTGCCATCCGGGCTGAAAACGGCTCGAATTCTCACATTTTGTCCATTTCTATTAGGTGAGACAAAAGGTTGCCCAATTCCTGGCATTCCAGCGCTGTCAACGTAATCTCTAGCGGCTTTTCCTAAAGGCAAAATTCTTTCAACTTTGCCGTCAACACCGATTAATAAACTGTACTCAAGCGTTTGACTCAATCCTTTAGGTGGCTGCCAACGCTTTTTCAAAAAGTCTCTCGCTTCTGCCACCTGGGGTGTATCAAACAATGTGCCTGTTGCTACGTTTGAGGGAGTGTTGCGCTCTTGTCTCAATCTCTGTGCTAAGGAATTATCACTAGTTCCGAGAGAAGGGGTTGTGGGCGAGGAAGCTGAGATCCCAATGTTACCACGCGGGTCATTGGGTATGGCGTTAATACCATCAGCACCAGAGATACCAGAAGATATCTTCGCCGTGGCGGGAGGTAAATTTGATGGTAAATTTGATGGTAAATTTGATGGTAAATTTGCTGTATTTGGCAGAGCAATTCCATTCTGAGGAATTGAACTTGTACCGCTAGTTTGTTGAGAATTTCTAGGAATAGCAAACGGATCTGATAGTTTGGTGGTTGCTACTTTCCCTGAAGACCGAGAAAGAGTTGGTGCAGTTGTGCCTGGTATAGTTAAGGCAGTGCCGCTTGATGGCAATGGGGCTGTGGAGAAAGTCGATCCCGGTGCTGTTTGGGGTATGGAGGGGAAAGAACCGGGTGCAGTTTTGGCAGATGCAGGCAGTTGAGACGTTTTGGGAAGTGTCGAACCGGGTATTTGCGTTGTCGGAAGTATTGAATCGGCTGCTGGGGGTGTAGGAAGCCTAGAACCTGGTACTGCTGGGGTAGTTCCCACCGGTGGCACTAACAAATTATCTGGGGGGGTGAGTCCAGGTTGGGGTGTTGGAAAAAGGGCTGAGGGAGAAGGTTCCAGGGCTACTTCTTGTGTAGAAGCTGTTTTTTTAGCTGTTAGCTGATGAAGCCTGATATTATTAGCATATTGCCAAGTAAATGGCGTTAAACCCAAAGCTACCAATACCACGGCGGCAGCAGGTGCCCAACTAGGCATTTCTAAAGTTGAACTCCTTGTGTTAAGGGCTGGTAATGCCATCACCTCCGCTGAGTATTCATCTAAAGCGGTTGCCAAATCGAACAGTTGTAACAGACTAAGTTGAATTACACCTCCCGATATCTGGTTAGCGAGGGAACCGAGAAACAAGTTGTGAATTAAATAACTGCTTGATTCTAAATGTATGTTTGGGTCTGGTATCTGTAAATTATTAAATGATTTGGAAGATTTTAAAGTTTGTTCTGGTAATAAATTTTGATTAAAGCCTTTTAATTCTGGATGTTCTGATACTTTGGTTGAGTCTTTTGGTTCGGAGAAACTTGTCCAAAAGCTTTCTGGAGACTTTTGCAGAAATTCCTGCACGTAGTTTGTCACTGCACTATACAAGGCTTCAAGTTGTGAGCGATCGCCTTTAATTGATATTTTCCGTTCTTCTGGCAGTCGCGGATCGTCAAAGCGAAGCTCAAAGTTTAACTGCTTTAGCACAGATTTACCCGTCCAACCGGACAATTGGGAGCTTTGTGCCATAACTTCTAGCGTACAGGTTGGGGGTGTGTATCGGCGGATTACAGGGTTTGATACAGGCATAACAGAAAGTGCGAGGGGGACAACTTGAGATTTGAGATTTGGGATTTGAGATTTGAGATTTGGGATTAATAACCTAAAATATCAAATCTCAAATTGTGTCGAACGATCTATAAGTGCTACCCAGAGACGGCGATGTCCACCGTGACTACTATAAAATAGTAAATCTACCAGTAGTTTCAATGCTAGGTGGGTAAGTGCATCTGTGGAAATTTGCTCATCCGATTCCATGCGCTCTTGATAGGTGTTGCAGAAAGCATCAATATAATCTCCTAATAAAGCAGCTTGATGGGGTTCGCGTTTAGTTTCCGCCATTTGTTCTAATAACCCTACAGCACGGCGAATCAATTCTTGATCCTCTTTTGCAAGGTAACAAATGATCAGAACTAGCGATCGCGCTTCTTCTACATCTAGCTTTTTTCGCCCTCCAGTACCTTTACGTAGAGGATTTGACTGCCGGAGTCGCCACAATGCTACACGATCTGGCACTTTTGTTTCTAAATTCAGAATAATTGCCGCCGAGAGCATTGCTTCAGAACCAATACCAGTTAAAGTTTCTAGCGCCAAAAGTGCTAAGTCTAGTTGGGTTTTGATATTATCCCACTGAACTGTGTTTGGAGCCGAAAGCTGGGTTAAGTCCTCCCACTGGGAATTTTGATTGGCTGAGTTGGCTGCCGAGTGCATAACTTTTAGCATAGGTTATCGGGCGGGTTCGGGCTGCTGCTGTTACCCATTTTGAAACCAGACTCGCAATAATTCAGGTTGGTTTCCCATAGCTACAAGCCGCAAGCTAGCTGAATTTAAAGCTAAACCTGCCTAAAGCAGCTTTTAGAAGTTAGGTCAACAGCAGGTGTCTTTGTCTTACTTTATGACGAAAATATCTCTTAACAAAATATAAATATTAGGAAATTGCATCTACTTTAGTAATGCCCCCAGTCACGATTTGCTCTTTGCCTTAGCGATACTTAAGTAGATAGTATAAGTTACGAGGTGGGAATTGGGAATTGGGAATTGGTAATGGGTAATTGGGCACGCTCGATTGGGGGCAATTGAAGACGGTAAATGCCCAATGCCCAATAGACATCGACCGCTATGCTTATTATGCGTTGCCCGATCCCAAGAGACGTAGCATTGCTACGTCTCTACGTCTCTACGTATGACTCTGGAGATGCCCCATGCCCGATTATTCAATGTAAGCAACTGTAACGCCAGATCCGCCATCTGCCTGTTCTGCGGCATCAATACGGGTAACTCGCTTGTGCTGGTGTAAAAAGGCGTGAACACCTTGCCGCAGCTTACCAGTGCCGTGTCCGTGAATAATCCAGATTGGTCCTATTGCTTCAGAAATTGCTTTGTCTAAAATCAATTCGCTATCCGCTACACGTTTTCCGCGTAAATCTACTGTATTTTGAGATGTGCGAATAGCTGGGGCGCTTTGGGGTGGTGGTGTAACCTTGGGAGGTTTGCTGGCTGTTTGTGCGATCGCTTCCGGTTTTTTTCCATCCAAAGATTCCACATCTTCCAGCTTTACCGTCATTTTCATGATGCCAAAGCGCACACTTAACTCATTATCTTCATCAAGTGCAGTTAAAACTTCCGCTGTTTGCCCTAACTTCGGGATGCGAATGCGATCGCCTACTTTGGGCATAAATCCAGCTTTTGGTTTGCTTTGCTGTGTCCCTTGATACTTTTGACTAATTTTATTTAAAGTATTTGTGGCTTCTTGAGCATCTTGAGCTGTGGGCGTACCTTGCTGCAAGCGGCGAATTATAGAGGCGATTTCACCTTTAGCGCTGGCGATCGCTTGTTGTACGGCTATTTCCTGCGAAGCCCGCAAAGAGCGCTCTCTTTCCTGTAAATTTGCGGATTTTTCCAATACCTCTTTGTATAAACGTTCTGCTTGTTGCAACAGACTTTGAGCTTCGCTGGCTTTAGTTTCCTGACGACGGCGTTGGGCTTCCAAACCAGCAATCACCTGGTTTACTTCGTCTGATGCTTCCCCTACTTGGCTTTTCGCCTGTTCGACAACTTCTGGTTTCAACCCCAAACGCAGGGCGATCGCCAAAGCATTAGAACGTCCGGGAATTCCCCAAAGCAAGCGATACGTAGGCGAAAGAGTACTTTCATCAAATTCTACAGAAGCATTTTCAAACCGCTCATCCTCGTACTTTAAGGCTTTAAGTTCACCAAAGTGAGTTGTCGCCATAGTTAACTGAGCGTTATCAGCCAGATAATGCAATAAGGCGATCGCTAAAGCACTGCCCTCAGCTGGATCTGTTCCCGCACCTACTTCATCTAGTAAGACGA